>CAZXQT010000006.1:108480-115940 GCA_964643225.1 uncultured Lentimicrobium sp.
CCGTTCTTGGAGTGTCTCCTGAAGCAGCAGAAACAGCCGGATCATTATATAATTTTACTATTGAATCTGTAAGCAGAATGATGCCTGCAGAATTAAATGAAGACTTCTTTGAAAAGGTATTTCCTGGTGAAAATATCAAGACTGAAGAAGAAATGCTCATAAGAATTAAAAAGGAAGCAAACCAGTCATTCACTGGAGAAACTGACAGAAAGTTCTTTAATGATGCTATTGAAGCCTTGATTGAAAGCGCTGGTATTCCACTGCCAGATGAATTCGTTAAACGCTGGCTTGTAGAAACAAACCCTGATAAGCTTACTGTTGAAGATGTTGAAAGAGACTATGAAGGCTATGCTCGTTCCCTTCGGTGGCAGTTAATAGAGAACAGAATTGTGACCGAACACCACGTTCATGTCTCGGAAGAGGAAGTAAAAGACGTTTTCAGGGGATATTTTAGACGACCTGGTATGGAGGAACTGGACGAGGAAATGAAAAATCGAATAGAAAGTCTTGTTGACTCCTTTATGAAAAACAAAGAAGAGGCTGGCAGAATAAGGAACACAATCTTCGAAAGAAAGATGATTGAATTTACAAAAGAGAAACTTCAGCCGCAAACAGAGAACTTAAGTTACGAGGAATTTGTTAAATTAGCCTCAACAAATTAAAACAAGATGAATCATAACGAATTTAACAAGTATGCTACAAAGCATCTTGGAATCAATAGTACAACGTTACAAAAATACCAGTCAACGGTAAGCGGATATATTAGCCCTACCATTATAGAGGAACGCCAGCTAAATATTGCCACTATGGATGTTTTCTCTCGTTTAATGATGGATCGTATAATATTTTTAGGAGTTCCGATAGATGATTACGTTGCAAATATAATTCAGGCACAGTTGCTGTTTCTTGAGTCTGTGGACTCAAAAAAGGATATCCAGATTTACCTGAATACTCCTGGGGGAAGCGTATATGCCGGACTTGGTATTTACGACACCATGCAATACATCGCTCCTGATGTAGCCACTATCTGTACTGGTATGGCGGCATCTATGGGAGCTGTTCTACTCTGTGCCGGTGCAAAAGGAAAACGCACGGCTCTTAAGCATTCACGTATTCTGATTCACCAGCCTATGGGTGGTGCTCAGGGGCAGGCATCAGATATTGAGATTACAGCACGCGAAATTCTGAAACTTAAGAAGGAATTGTATGAGATCATCGCTGACCATACAGGTCAGCCTTTCAAAAAAATTGAGAAAGACAGCGATAGAGACTATTGGATGACTTCTGAAGAAGCTAAAGAATACGGAATGATTGATGAGGTCCTCGCAAAAGGACGCATCTAGAAACTACTACAATTGAAGTCCTCTTACAAGGCTGCATCTGAACTTTTCTGCCGATGAAGTCCTTTTAAAGGGCATATAAAACTTAACTTTTGTTAAGTTTGTTGAATATTTGGAAATTATGGCAAAAAAAGAAGAGAGGTGTTCTTTCTGCGGGCGTCCACGCAGTGAATCAAAAATGCTTATCTCAGGATTGGATGCGCATATTTGCAATTACTGCGTGGAGCAAGCAGATGACATCATCAGAGAAGAACTAAAGATTGTAAAGAAAGCTGATGGTTCTAAGGCGAAGTTATATAAGCCTGTTGAAATAAAAAGCTTTCTTGATCAATATGTAATTGGTCAGGAAGATGCTAAGAAAATATTATCCGTCGCGGTTTACAATCATTATAAAAGAATCAACCACAATCCTGTTAACAGGAAAAATGATGTTGAGATTGAGAAATCAAACCTGATTCTTATCGGTGCCACCGGTACAGGTAAGACTCTTCTTGCTAAAACAATAGCACGTTTACTAAATGTACCTTTCTGTATCGCTGATGCAACTGTGTTAACAGAAGCAGGATATGTGGGTGAAGATGTAGAAAGCATACTTTCAAGACTTCTTCAAGCGGCCGACTACGATGTAGCTGCTGCTGAAAAAGGTATAGTAATTATTGATGAAATTGATAAAATAGCCCGCAAAAGCGATAATCCCTCAATTACACGAGATGTTTCGGGCGAAGGCGTTCAGCAGGCTTTGTTAAAACTCCTGGAAGGATCGGTCGTGAATGTACCACCTCAGGGAGGAAGGAAGCACCCTGAACAAAGGATGATACAAATAAATACACAAAATGTTCTTTTTATAGCTGGCGGTGCTTTTGATGGAATTGAAAAGAAAATTGCATCCAGAGTTCAAACCAATATTATCGGTTATGCTAATAGTAAAGAACAGGAAATTGACAAGAGTAATTTACTGCAATATGTAGCACCACAAGATCTTAAAAGTTTTGGTCTTATTCCTGAATTAGTAGGCAGAATGCCAGTGGTTACCTTTTTAAACCCGCTTGACAAGGAAGCTTTAAAGCAGATTTTGACCGAACCTAAAAACTCTATTGTAAAACAATTTACTCAATTGTTTGAGCTTGATGGTGTGAAGTTGATTATTCAGGAACAGGTATATGAATATGTAGTGGAAAAAGCGCTGGAATTCAAACTTGGTGCAAGAGGACTACGCTCTATCCTTGAAACAATTTTGACTGATGCTATGTACGAGTTACCATCTAACAGCAGTGTGAAGGAATTTGTACTGACCCTGAACTATGCACAGGAAAAGCTGAGCAGAATTAATCGTTCAAAACTCAGGGTAGCCTGAGATAAGTAATCAATATATTGGCATTCTTTTTGTTTATATAGAATGGTATAAATGAATTGTTGAATGAGCCGATTCCTTATAACTCTGATTGCTGTAATTATCGTGTCGCCATTTGCTGCTGCACAGTCGATAAACAATGTGATTGTAGCAAAAGCAAGAATAGTAGATGGGGATACCATACCCATGTTCGAACTACCGGAAGTAAATGTAAAAGGTTACAAATATTACCGTACTCCTTCTGAACAGCGCAGATACGACAAACTTGTCAGAAATGTAAAAAAAGTGTATCCTTATGCAAGACTTGCCGGTATTAAATTGCATGAGTACGACAAAATGATGGCAGGACTCTCTGAACGGGAGCAGAAAAAAATTTACAAACGTGCAGAAGAGGACCTCAAAGCGGAGTTTGGCGAAGAATTAAAATCACTCACTATAACACAGGGACATATCCTACTCAAACTTGTTGATCGGGAGGTAGGAGATCCAACCTACCACATTGTGAAAGAATTGCGCGGATCGTTTGTTGCATTTTTCTGGCAAAACCTTAGTCGGTTATTTGGATATAATCTTAAAGACAAGTACGATCCCGAAGGTAAAGACAGAGAAATTGAAATCATCGTACAAAGAATCGAAAAAGGGACAATCTGACACTATTTATTTTCCGCGTCCCTGAAGCACTATTAAAACGGTGTAGATTAATATTTTAAAGTCCATTGCGAGTGACATATTCTCGATGTAAAGTATATCGAACTTGAGTCGTTCAACCATTTCATCTACATTCTCTGCATATCCATACTTCACCTGCCCCCATGATGTGATCCCTGGTTTCACTTTTTGGAGCAATCTGTAATGAGGTGCACGCTCAACTATCTGATCGATAAAGTATTGACGTTCAGGACGAGGTCCAACCAATGACATATCACCAATTAGGACTGACCAGAACTGAGGTATTTCATCAAGCCGGACTTTTCGTAAAAACAACCCAAATGAAGTTATACGAGGATCTTCTTTAGATGAAAGCTGAGGAACTCCATTTTTTTCCGCATCACAATACATGCTTCTGAATTTTATCATGGTAAATGGTTTCCCATGAAGCCCAACGCGTTTTTGTTTATAGAGTATTGGTCCTTTAGAGGTTAACTTAATACCGATTGCCACAAGAAGGTATGCAGGTATTAAAATTATCATAGCAATAATGGAAGCAAAAATATCAATTAACCGCTTTAATGATTGTTGCCAGGCAGGCATGAGGTCGGGAGAAATTTCCAGTAGTGGTGTATGAAAAATAGATGTTGAGTGAATAGTGCCCAGTAAATAATCTTGCATATCCGGTATTACTTTAATTATTACGTTGGTGCTTTCAACCTCAGTTATTATTTGCTCGATGGTTTTTACTTCCGATCTCTCCGTTGCGATGATGACTTCCTCTACATTATTTTCCATGATGATTTGTTTTAACTGGTTAATTTGACCCAGGTGCGGCAGGAACTGTTCAAGTTTATAATCTTTATATGGGACTGCATTCACAAAACCAATAAAGTGGTTACCACTTGATTTTTCCTGGTTTTCAATCTCATTGTAAATCCCGATTGCATTGCCGTTACTTCCAACTATTATTGTATTAAATCCAATCAGTTTATTATGGATTCTATAGGTTGTGATTGAAGTTAATATAAGTCTGAAGGTATAAGTAGGTATGAAATGACAGCAAAACAATACAAGTATTGATTCATAGTAGTGGTGGTATTCCGAAATAACATCATCAATTACAAGTGCAAAGAATAAGATGATTACTCCGATAATTGTAATCAACAAAGTTTGTCCCAGCTCACGAAGTCGGGCTTTCCTATATATTCTGCGGTATGTTCCCATCATTACATACAAGCAAAGCCAAAAAATGGGTATAAATATTAATCCATAAACAAGGTTTATATCTTTATAAATAACTTCAGGATATTGAAATACCTGTGGATCTGCAGAGTATTTACGGTAAACGAAGAAAGTCGCCCATGCCATTAAAGCAGCCAGAATATCGGCAGCTACATAACGCGCAACTTGTAGTTTTTTATTCATCTTCACTGTTTAAAATGCACAAGTTTCAGATTGTCTAATAATATAGAAGCCTTTGCAGTCCCGCTTTCTTTCTGGATGCCAAAGAATATTTGAAAATTATTTGCATCTGGCGTATCGTATTTTGGAACTGAAAGATTTACATATATTTTGTTCCATTGTTCACTTTTATTGACCGTTAGAAGCGGTCGTTGAACGCGCGATCCAGAGGTCATATAAATTACCCCAACAATTATTGGATGGTTACATTTGTAATTCATCTCAAGGAAAACTGCACTTCCATTACCCGGGAAGTCGAACTTCTCTTTAGTAGCTGCTTCAAATATTGCACTATCTGATACAAGTTCTATTAAGGCAGCTCCAGTTCCGTTCAAGTCAGGGTTCAGCAAACCGGGACTGCTAACAATGCTCAAATCAACTGTGCTTTTAGAAGTGGTATCAATGGAAGACCCACTAAGCTCAAAGCTTTCGAGCCAGGCAAAGTTTACATTCGGGTGATATGTTGTTTGTAGAGTTCCGAGATTCAAAATACTGTCTTTAACCAGGGTTAATTCTTTTTCTATAGATGCATAAAATGGATAAGCGTTGCGTGTATTGCTAATACCATTTAGTTTAATTCCGGGCCGGATTATAATTTTCTGTTTTCCGGAAGATAAGACAGGGATAGTTGCGGGTAGTTCAAATGACCCGAGAAGCTGCTGATTTATATAAACCCAGGCATCAGTATTTTTAGATGAAGAGGTGCCCTGCTGGTATGTGGCGTTGATTTTAATGCTGTCAATCTGAATATAAGATGGTACAAGTTCATCATTACTTGCTGTCTCACACCCATTTATGAGAAGGAGGTTAAAGATGGAGAAAAAAAGTATGATTATTATTCGTAGAAATCCACTCATAATGCAAAAAAGATTAGTACTTCACCGTGTTCAATGAACGGTGGAAAATATTATTTATTGCTTAAAAATTTAACAAAATTTAACCCAATTATCAAATCAGGTAAGGTTGGCTGATGACTCCATTTTTGCGATTATACGGTAAGCAAGGTCGAGTGCATTATAGCCATCATTTATTGTAACAGGAGGAGTGGTGTTATCGATTATAGCATCAGCAAAACTCTCCAGTTCACTTTGAATTGCATTCGCAGGTATTATTTCCGGACGTTCAATGTATATCTGTTTTGGTGCTTTGCCGGGCCCTAAATCCAATAAAAGCGCAAAAGGATTGCTCTGATCAATCTCTTCGGTCATCATTACGATCTCTGTTTTCTTGTCAAGAAAGTCAACCGAAATATAAGCATTGCGCTGGAAGATTCTCGATTTACGCATGTTCTTCATTGAGATACGGCTTGCAGTTAAATTAGCCACACATCCATTATCAAATTCCAGCCTTGCATTGGCAATATCTGGTGTATCGCTCACAACACTTACGCCACTTGCACTGATTCTGTGGATATTAGATTTCACAATACTCAAAACTATGTCCAGATCATGGATCATTAAATCAAGTATAACAGGTACATCTGTTCCTCTGGGATTAAACTGAGCCAGTCTGTGTGTTTCAATAAACAGAGGTTGTTCAATAAAGGGTGTAGCAGCAGTGAATGCCGGATTGAAGCGTTCAACGTGCCCAACCTGTACTTTTACGTTTGCTTCTTCGGCTAGTCTGATTAGTTCCAGTGCTTCTGCAGGTGTTGCAACAATAGGTTTTTCAATGAATACATGCCTGAATTTACGTAATGCCGCTGCAGCATGCTTAAAATGTGATAGCGTGGGTGTTACTATATCAATAACATCAGATTCTTCTATTAACTGATCAATCGAGTTATAGTTTTTGATTTTAAACTCTGCTGCAATCTTCGCAGCATTCTCACTATCAATATCGTAAAATCCGATAAGTTGATATTTAGCTATTTGTTTAATACATTTAATGTGTATTTTACCCAGATGGCCTGCTCCAACAACACCTATTTTCAGCATGGGAAGTTTAGAATTTTGGTTTGTTTTATAGAAGGCGAAATTACTAATTTAGCATCACATATTAAGCTAAATCAAAGAATGAGTAATAAACTTGTTGACACTTTCAGGCACAAAGGATTACGTAAAAAACTTGTTGAGACTGTTCGGAAGAAAGGTATTTATGACGAACGCGTATTGATTGCAATGGAGGCTCTTCCAAGACATTACTTCTTTGATTCAGGCTTTCTGGAATATGCGTATGAAGACAAGGCCTTCCCAATAGGTGAAGGCCAGACAATTTCACAACCATACACTGTCGCATATCAAACTGAACTGCTTGATATTCAAAAAGGTGACAAAGTTCTGGAAGTTGGAACCGGATCAGGTTACCAGGCTGGGATACTTTTTAACATGGGAGCAAAAGTATATTCTATTGAACGACAAAAGGCGTTATATCTTAAAACTAAAGAATTGCTTCCCAGAATAGGTCTGATCATCAGAGTGTATTTTGGTGATGGTTATAATGGATTACCGGCTTTTGCTCCATTTGATAAGATTATTGTGACCGCAGGAGCGCCCTATATTCCTCAAAAACTAATAGATCAGTTAAAACCTGGGGGAAAAATGGTAATTCCGGTGGACGAAAATGATTATCAGGTAATGACCCTGGTTATAAAAAACAATGATAATACTACGGAAATTACACAACATGGATTATTTAGGTTCGTGCCGATGCTGGGA
>CAZXQT010000006.1:116040-139849 GCA_964643225.1 uncultured Lentimicrobium sp.
TAAACAATAAAGGGTGAATGTTGTTATTTGCAGCGAGGGAATTACTGCTTAATAAAAAATCACCTTGTTATGCCACATTATCATTCACTTGGGGTTATTCCGCGAAAGCGTCATGTCCAATTCCGTAAAGCCGATGGTGGATTATACTCAGAACAACTGGTATCCACGGAAGGGTTTTCAGACGTTTATTCTACCACATATCACAATTATCCACCAACTCTGGTTACAGCTATAGATGAGCCTATAATGGTAAAACCTGAAATTGCAGTTAGAAATAACATGCAACATCGTAGTTTTCAAGGATTTAAAATAAAAAAAGGGGGTGATTATCTAACCAGCAGAGTACCTTTTCTTGTAAATAATGACGTTAATATATATCTGGCAGCACCCACAAAGGGCACCGAAGGGTATTTTTTTAAAAATAGTCAGGCTTCAGAGTTGCTTTTCATTCATGAGGGAGAAGGTACGTTCTATAGTATGTATGGGTCTATAGACTTTAAGTATGGTGATCATCTGGTAATTCCCAGAGGTACTATTTATCAGATTACATTCAACACTCCTGACAACAGGTTACTTATTATTGAATCTTTTTCGCCAATTAGGTTCCCGAAAAAATATCTTAATAAATACGGTCAGTTGGAAGAACATGCACCCTATTGTGAGAGGGATATAAAAAAACCTGTAAACCTGACAACTTACGATGAGAAAGGCGATTTTACAGTAAAGATCAAGAAAGAAGATCACTTATATCCCTATCACTATGCCTCCCATCCTTTTGATGTTGTCGGCTGGGATGGGTATCATTATCCCTATGCTCTATCTATTCATGATTTTGAACCCATTACCGGCAGAATACATCAACCACCTCCAGTACATCAAAGTTTTGAGGCTCATAATTATGTTATGTGTGCTTTTGTTCCAAGAATGTATGATTACCATCCGTTATCCATACCTGTGCCTTATAACCACAGTAATGTAGATTCGGATGAAGTGCTATATTATGTTGACGGCGATTTTATGAGCAGAAAACATGTTGAACGGGGGCAAATAACGTTGCATCCAATAGGTATTCCGCACGGACCACATCCCGGTACTGTTGAAAAAAGCCTGGGTGCTAAAGAAACAAAAGAGCTGGCAGTAATGATTGATACTTTTAATCCACTTTGGATCACTAAACAAGCGATGGAAGTAGAAGATCCACAATATTTCAGATCATGGTTAGAATAAAATTCTCAATGACAAGCTCAAGGAATAAAACAAAAGATTATGGCACAAAACAATGATTTTCTTCCAATAAATGGAACTGATTATGTAGAGTTTTATGTGGGCAATTCTAAACAGGCTGCTTATTTCTATCAAACAGCTTTTGGTTTTCAGCCGCTGGCCTATGCAGGGCTTGAAACCGGTCTGCAGGATAGAACCTCATATGTACTTCAACAGGGAAAGATCCGGTTAATGTTTACTTCTTCCCTTAAAGGGGAGAATGAAGTCAGTAAACATGCTATTATGCACGGTGATGGTGTAAAAGTTATTGCCTTATGGGTTGATGATGCAAGCAGAGCTTGGGAAGAGACAACCGGTAGAGGAGCGGTTTCGTACATGCAACCTACTGAACGAAAGGACGATTGGGGGAAGGTGATTGTTTCAGGCATTCATATTTATGGTGAAACAGTGCACTTGTTTGTAGAACGCAAAAACTACAACGGGGTTTTTTTGCCAGGTTTCGTTAAATGGGAGACAACAAATAAATCTGAACCAACAGGATTAAAATACATTGATCATATGGTAGGAAATGTTGGTTGGAATGAAATGAATAAATGGGTTGATTTTTATTCAAAGGTAATGGGATTCAACCAGTTAATCAGTTTTGATGATAAAGATATCTCAACAGAGTACACGGCACTCATGAGTAAGGTTATGACGAGTGGAAATGAGCGAATAAAATTCCCGATTAATGAGCCTGCAGAAGGCAAAAAGAAATCTCAGGTTGAAGAATATCTCGATTTCTATGGAACAAGTGGAGTACAGCACATAGCTATGGAAACTGACGATATCATTAAGACTGTTTCTACATTAAAATCAAGAGGCATTGACTTTCTGGAAGTACCCAAAGGTTACTATGAATCTGTAAAAGGCAGAGTAGGAGCAATTGATGAGTCTATAGAGAGTCTGAGTAAACTGGGGGTACTAATCGATAGAGATGATGAAGGGTATCTGCTGCAGATCTTTACCAAACCTTTAGTTGACAGACCAACTATTTTCTTTGAAATTATTCAGAGAAAAGGAGCTAAATCCTTTGGTAAAGGCAATTTCAAGGCACTTTTTGAAGCTATTGAACAAGAACAAGGCAGAAGAGGTACACTATAATGATAGCTAAAAATGGTTTCGTAAACCGCGTTTCGTGGATTAAATCTAGCGAAAACACTGATTTCTCCATTTACAATATTCCATTTGGTATCGCTAAATTCCCAAATGGTCAGATCGGTGCAGTAAGCCGTATTGATGATATGATCATTAATCTTCATCTTTTAGCCCGTGATGGTTATTTTGATGCAGTCAGAATTCAATTGGACGGTGAGTTTAATCAGCTTACGTTGAATGAGTTTATTGCCCGTGGTAAAAATTTCACTTCTAAAGTCAGAGAAAGAATTCAGCATCTGTTGTCGGATGACAGTAATGAAATTGCTGACAGAAATCAGTTTATGCGCAAATACCTTACTCCGGTATGGGATGTTAAATTGCTGTTTCCTCTTAAAGTAAATGACTACACCGATTTCTATTCCAGTATTGAGCATGCAACAAATGTTGGAAGTATATTCAGAGATCCCAAGAATGCATTGCTTCCAAACTGGCGACATCTGCCCATTGGGTACCATGGTCGAACATCCTCATTGGTAGTCTCAGGAACAAACATTCACCGGCCAATGGGACAAATATTGCCTCAGGGAGCCGATAAACCTGTTTTCAGTGCTACAAAAATGCTGGATTTTGAATTGGAAATGGCATTTGTAGTGGGTAAAAGTACAGAATTAGGTAATTCAGTGAATGTGCAGGTCGCTGAAGAATACATATTTGGATTTGTGCTATTTAATGATTTATCGGCTCGCGACATTCAAAGCTGGGAATATGTTCCGTTAGGCCCCTTTTTATCGAAAAATTTTGGTTCTATTATTTCTCCCTGGATTGTAACACTTGAAGCGTTAGAACCTTTCAGAACTGAAGGCCCGCTTCAGGAACCTGAAGTGCTGGATTATTTGAAAATTCAAAACAACCGAAATTTCGATATCAATCTAGAAGTGAGTATCAAACCTGGAAATGCCCAGGAAGCATTAGTTTCAGCTACTAATTTCAAGTACATGTACTGGAATATATGTCAGCAACTTGCCCATCACACTGTCAACGGCTGCAATATTTCAGTTGGTGACTTGTATGCATCAGGAACCATTAGTGGACCCGTACCAGGCTCTTATGGCTCTTTACTTGAACTCACATGGCGAGGCAAGAATCCTGTAAGAGTTGGTGAACAGGAACGAACATTCCTGCAGGACTACGATACTGTTGTAATGAGAGGATTTGCAAAAAAGGATTCTGTGAGAGTCGGTTTTGGTGAATGTGAAACAACCATATTACCTGCAAAAAATGCATAAAACGTTTGATACAGATGTTATTACACAAGCTGAACTGCATAGGTTACTTACTGGTGGTATAGCCCCACGCCCAATTGCTCTGGCAAGTACAATTGATTTAAATGGAATTCCTAATTTATCTCCCTTCAGCTTCTTTAATGCTTTTGGTGTAAATCCGAGCACAATAATTTTCTCACCTGCCAGACGAGGAAGAAACAATACAACGAAGGATACCTTTGAAAACCTGAAAAAAGTTCCTGAAGTTTGTATAAATGCGGTTACCTTTTCAATGGTTGAACAGACAAGTTTAGCCAGTGCAGAATTCCCGAAAGATGTTAATGAATTCGAAAAAGCCGGATTTACAATGCAAAAATCTGAGAAGATCAAACCTTTCAGAGTCCTGGAGTCTCCTATTCAATGGGAATGTATTGTACGTGATATTATTGAAACCGGTACAGGTGGTGGAGCTGCCAATATAATTATTTGTGAAGTGTTATGTGTGCATATTGAAGATTCAATTCTTACTAATTCAAACTCTATTGATCCAACGCTAGCTGATCTGGTTGGTCGCCTGGGGGGTGAATACTATGTTAGAGCTAATGGAAACGCTCTGTTTGAAGTCGCCAAACCATTGAATAAACCGGTTATAGGTGTTGATAATCTGCCCGGACATATTAGGTTCAGTGAAATTCTGACAGGCAATGACCTTGGTATTTTGGGTTCGGCCGAAGCGCTTCCTTCATCAGAAGAAATAGAATCTTTAAGAACACATTCCGATTTATACAATCTGGACCTGAATAATTCTTTATCGCTTGCTGGTAAACAACAAGAACTTCATAAAGTGATTAAAAGTTTTATTACTAAAAAGATGTACCGGGAAGCACAAACTGCTTGCTTTCTTCCGTTGGGCTGACTGAAATTACTATGCGAGTTTACGCGAAGTTTCAAAAAGCTTTAATCCATCGTTTATAAGTTTTGCTGTTTCCGGTTTTTCAATACTTATTCTTTTTAATTGTTGCTGTATAGAAGACAAGGTACTCTCAAATCCTGAAGAATTGATAGAGAGTTCCAGCATTTCAAGCATAATAAGCCATTCATCAGGATATTCTTGTTTAATGGTCTCCCATGTTTTTGCAATCTCACTGAGTAACCCGGAGTTATAGATCGTTTCTGAATCATTATTAGTCAGGAGGTTTGCTGAACTCTCTCGTAAAGACCTGATTTGACCATACAGTGAGTATAGCTTTTTATCGTGCTCAGTATGTTGTATTTTATGCGTTGTTTCTGAGGGGGCTTCATAAGAAAGTTGAAAAGCATCAGGGTCTGCAGGCCCTGAGAATGCTGAAATTATATCAGTTCCGGTTGTCATGTCGTAAACACCCCACGAAGGATCAAATAAAGTTTTGTTTTTATAGGATACTGTACAATTTTGAAATGAAAACAACAAGTTTTTTCCACTGGCACGTTTAATGCTGACCAGGTGTCCGGTTACATTCACACCGCTTCTGAAAGTAATACTAGTTTGACAGCCGGTAAAGATTCCTACTTCTTCCAGTTCAAAATCATTTAATTCATGCAGAGGTTTATCTGTAACTGCAAGCAACCCGATAGGGGTACTATAACCATCTTTGTGCCAGGCTTTACCATGACCGTATAGTTCTTTTTTGTTGTAGGAAAGAGCTGTAGGGCCGGTTGTTCTGAGATAAACAGGTTCGTTAGCTACAATAATACTGTCCTTAAATGTACCTGAAATTTGAATTCCTGAATCCAGAACGACAGTGGCAGTATTACATGATTCTTCTGCTTTATTCAATCCGTAAACACCACCTCTTCTGATGGCCATAGTGTCGGCAAAATCATTCAATACTTTCGAAAGATATCTAAAATCGGGAGTAACAAATAGCTGAGGTTGTTGTGTTGTTATATCAAAACTGAAGTTCGCAGCTTCTTTACTGTAATGCAGTTTCTTAACGTGTGGTTTAAGGCTGTTATAACTCTCACCAATGGATGAAAGAAGTCCTGCTCCGTAAATTTTTGGATTTTCTAGTGTTCCAATGAGTCCATACTCTACAGTCCACCAGTGCAAATTTCTTATCAGAGCCATCTCAGAAGGAGCACCCATTGTAGATTCAATTTGTAAAAGTCGCTTTTCAGCATCTCTGATATCCTTTTCTGATGTATATGGATCGGCTTTGAGAATTGACAAATGCCTCACAGCTTCATACAGTTCATAATCTCTGGCAGATGAGAAAGCTTTGGAACCGATTTCACCGAAAAATCTAAGATATTCTGAGTATTCTTCATCAGCTATGATTGGAGCGTGACCGGCTGCTTCATGTATAATATCGGGCGCCGGAGTATAATCAATCTGATTAACAGGCCTTATATCAGCTGCAATTACTAAAACTTTGTATGCCTGGAATTCCATGAAAGCTGCTGGTGGTATGAATCCGTCAACAGATACTGCTGCCCAGCCGATTTCTTTAAGAATTCTGTTCATACCGAACATGTGAGGAATAGACTCAATGTCAATACCTGTTTTTCGTAAACCATCGCTGTATGATCCATGTGCTACCTTACTAAGAAAATGCATATTCTGGCGCATAACATAGCGCCAAACTGCATGATCCCGATAGGTGTATTCATTATACGGCTGTTCAATCACCAGACTCATCAGATGTTTGGGCAACTTGTCAAGTACTTCGTTCATTTCCATGTAATGCTGATTTTAAGTGTTACTTGTAATTAGCACCTGTTTTCTGTAGAGCATAATAAACACAGATAAAAGCTATTAAGTTTATTAGTATTGGGCATTAGGTTGTTTGAACTAATTATTTCTATCTTTGTTTATAGTTCCCATTAAGAATATTAAACAAATTTATCCCAATGAGAAAGCTCATATCTCTGGTAATACTACTACTAATTGTATTTACGAATACTTCTGTTGCTCAAAAACAGCATTCATCAAAAGCTTCTGTAAAAGGAAGGGTTTTTGACGCAAACAGTAATGAACCTCTGCCTTTTACAAATCTTATAATATTTGGTACACAAACAGGCACCACTTCTGATCTTGATGGTAATTTTATTTTTACCGATCTACATCCCGGGTACTTAAAAGTAATGGCAACATCTGTTGGTTATGAAACATATATAAGCCAGGAAATAATGGTAAACAACTCAAAGGTTATAAGCATCGATATTGCCATGATTCCTTCCAATATACAGTTAGAAGGTATTACTGTGAAAGCTTCACCTTTCAGGAAAACAGAGGAGAGTCCAGTGTCACTCAGAAGTCTTGGAATTCAGGAGCTTGAGCGTAGTCCGGGAGGAAACAGAGATGTCAGCAAAGTTATTCAGTCACTACCGGGTGTCTCATCTACAGTCGCATACAGAAACGATGTCATTGTCAGAGGAGGAGGCCCAAGTGAAAACAAGTTCTATTTAGACGGTATGGAGATACCTAATCTTAATCACTTTGCTACACAGGGTGCTTCAGGAGGACCAGTAGGTATGGTTAATATAGATTTTGTGCGTGAAGTAGACTTTTATTCAGGGGCCTTTCCGGTAAACAGAGGTAATGCCCTTAGCTCCATCCTCGAAATGAAGCTTATTGATGGTAATCCGGATAAAATAGTGACAAAGGCAGCACTTGGTGCAACTGATTTATCTCTTGCACTTAATGGACCACTTACTGATAAATCAACTTTCCTATTTTCAGTGAGACGATCGTATTTACAGTTTTTATTTGATGTTATTGGATTACCATTTCTCCCTACGTACAATGATTTCCAGTTTAAAGTTAAGACTAAATTCGACCAAAAAAACGAACTTACAATTTTGGGATTAGGAGCAATTGACCAGTTTGATCTGAATACTGGTCTGGAGAATCCGGATGAAAATCAACAGTATATTCTTGATTATCTACCTGACCTATCTCAATGGAATTATGCCATTGGTGCAGTATACAAGCACTACCGCAAACAATCTTACGACACATGGGTCTACAGTCGCAATATGCTTAACAATGAATACTTTAAACACGAAGATAATGATCGTAGCAAACCTAAAACTAGTAACTATGTATCGCAGGAGATTGAGAACAAACTGCGTTATGAACGCATAGGGAACTTTGGTCTCTACAAAGTTATAGGTGGTGCAGGACTCGAATATGCTAAGTTTAGTACTACTAATTTCCAGAAAGTATTCATTCCAACAATGGAGGATACTATAAGGTCTATAAATTTTGGAACAGCAATTGACTTGTTTAAATGGAATTTATTTGGTCAGGTAAGTAGAGGATATTTCAACGACCGGCTAACAGTTTCTCTCGGGTTGCGTGCTGATGCCAGCAATTATTCCGGTGAACTTAGTAACATTTTTAAGAACTGGGCACCCCGATTATCCTTAGCTTATGCTGTGAATGAGAAAGTTTATTTAAACGGAAACATCGGACGTTATCTGCAACTACCGGCATACACTACCTTAGGATTCAAGTCTAATGATGGACGTTATGTAAATAAAGATAACAAACTGGAATATCTAAAAGCTGACCATGCAGTATTGGGAGTTGAATACCGCAGGGTTGAATCTTCCCGTATTACACTCGAAGGATTTTATAAATATTATACGGATTATCCCGTTTCGGTCAATGACTCTATTGCCCTTGCTAACAAAGGAGGTGACTATGGAGTATATGGCAATGAGGAAGTTACTTCGACAGGTGTAGGCCGTGCTTACGGTATTGAACTATATGTTAGAGAAAGATTAATGAACAAAATCAATATTATTGGTTCCTACACTCTGGTTAGAAGCGAGTTTAAGAACACGTTATCTCAATATGTACCATCAAACTGGGACAGCAGACATATACTGAATATGACTTTCGCTTATGAATTCGATAATGCATGGAATATTGGAATCAGATGGCGTTATGTAGGTGGTTCTCCATATACGCCCTACGATCTGGACAGATCTTCCTTTATTGATGCTTATAATGTGCAGCCCAGAGGATATCTGGACTACAGCAGATTCAATACAGAACGTTTACAAGGTTTTAACCAATTGGATGTAAGAGTAGATAAGGAGTTTTATTACGACAGATGGTCATTAACGCTGTATCTTGATTTGCAAAACGCATTAAACTATCAGGTAGCTGAGCAGCCGTTTATTGTTGTTGATAAAAATCAGGATGGAAGCAGAAGAATAAATCCGGCTGACCCTTCCAGATATCTTTTAAAGGAAGTTGCCAGTGAGTCAGGAACTATTCTACCGTCTATTGGTATAATAGTGGAGTTTTAAATACCCTAAAGTTTGATTTTAATCTGACACAAATAAGTCCTTATTCGACAAATTTGGCCTTACTATTAACCATATGGGGTATGGTAATGCCAAGTTTTTTCGCAGTAGATTTGTTAATAATCAGTTCAGACTTACTAATATAGGTTATTGGAATCTTTGCGGGACTTGATCCTCTGATAATAAGGAGCGCTTTATTAACAGCATCCAACCCTCCCTGGTGATAATCGCGTGCTACTACTGCAAGTGCACCATCATTTGCCTGACTGCTTACAAAGCCAAAAACAGGAATGTTATTTTTATTCCCCGCTTTTATTAAACCAGCAAATGAACCTGCTGTCAGGTTGTCGATTATCTGACAGACTGCATCTATTCTTTTAGATGTCAGTGCTAAAGCAGCATCCGAAACATCAGCAGAATTATTGACTGGAACACCTATTACTTCTATGCCCATATCCAATGCAATTTTTGACAATGTTTCGTAATTTGAAACTGAATTGGATTCTGAGGGTGTATATAGTGTTCCAACACTTTTAATACCTGGAATTATTGAAAGGAAATTTTTCATGCCTCCTTCATAATCACCCAGAGTAGAAATGCCAGTAATGTTGGGCAAGTGATCTTCGAAACTTTTACCTGCCCCTGCAAGTATCGGGTCAGCTACCGTAGTAAAAACAATCGGAATATCAGTAATTTTCTTAATGGCAGTCTGCAGTGTTGGAGTTGAAGTAATAAAAATAAGATCGTAATTTGTGTTCGCAGCTTCGTTTATTATATTGTTCAGGGTAGCAATATCACCTTGTGCATTGCTAATTTTCAACTCATAATCAACACCCTGTATCATACCAGTTTGTTGAAGCCCATCTATAATTCCTTCCATGGATTGTTCTGAAATCGGAGCGTCATTGTACATCAGCAGAGCCAGTTTTAGCTTTTTATGTTCTGAACTGCCGGTTGTTTTAGTGTCTGGTAAAGAACGGTTGCTCAAGTCAGACACCAATAGTATTCCTCCAAGAATAACTATCAAGGTTATGGCTTTACTGAAAACTTTCAATTTGCCAAATTTTAACATAGAAAGAGTGTTAAGTTGCCTAAAGCAATACTACAAAAAGAGATAGGTTGTAAAGGTATAAAAGTTTACCATTCTTTAAATATGAATAAGACTGCGAGAACTATAAAACCAAAACCAACCAGGTAATTCCACTTCATCGGTTCTTTGAGTATTAGAACAGAAAAAGCTGCGAACACCAGTAAAGTAATAACTTCCTGAATAGTTTTTAACTGAGCGACCGAAAAAGTGCCATGCCCCAGTCTGTTAGCAGGCACCATCAGCATGTACTCAAAAAGTGCTATACCCCAACTAATCAGAATAACCTTCCAGAGAGCTGTTTCTTTGAATTTTAAATGACCATACCATGCAAAGGTCATAAACACATTTGATGCAATAAGCAAAAATATCGTTTTCATAATTAGCGGCAAAAATAAAACTTCTTGTGCAAACCAGGTTGAATTATTGCTATCGATTTCTCAAAACATAGTAATCTTAATCGTTGTTTTTACATAAGAATAATAAGGAGCAAAAACTGTAATTTTGCCATGAAAAATCGTTAATTTTTCTATGGATACCAAACACCACCATGACAAGCATGGTCAAATGCAAAGACTACCTGACAATAGTCATGCAAATCATCGGCATTTACATAACTACGCTTCCGGTAATATTAGACTGGCATTTGTTTTAAACTTAGCATTCTCTTTTATTGAACTCATTGGAGGTATCTACACAAACAGTGTCGCTATTCTTTCGGATGCTATTCACGATTTTGGTGATGGCATCTCATTGGGAGTATCATGGTATCTGCAAAAAAAATCACAAAAAGGTCGCGATGAATTCTACTCATACGGTTATAAAAGGTTCAGTTTGCTGGGGGCCGTTATAATTTCGTTTGTTCTGATAATAAGCTCCTTCTTAATTCTTCGCGAAAGCATCTCCAGGTTACTAGAACCTCAGGCTTCTGATGCTCAGGGTATGTTGTTGCTGGCGATATTGGGAATATTAGTTAATGGTTTTGCTGCTTTCAGAATGAAGAAAGGCGAATCTCTAAACGAAAGAGCTGTTACTTTACATTTACTTGAAGATGTTTTTGGATGGGCAGCAGTATTAATTGCCAGTATAGTGATGATCTTTGTAAACGTACCTCTGCTTGATCCGCTATTGTCTATTGGTATCACCTTCTGGGTGTTATTTAACGTATACAGAAATCTACGAGATGCTTTTAAAGTATTATTGCAGGAAGTGCCTCAAAATATTGACACCCAAGGTTTATTGACAGCGCTAAATCAGTTGCCTGATGTTTCAGATATTCACGATTTTCACCTTTGGTCATTGGATGGACAAAAGAATATAATGACGATTCATGTAGTAACTGATGCCAGTACCAATCTTCAAAAGAATCTAAAATTAAAGAGTGACATAAAGCGTATGGCTCATTCATTCGGGATAGAGCACGTTACAATAGAGATGGAAACCATCGATGAAAGCAATCAATGCAAATATAAAGACTGCGACTAGTCTATTATAAATCTTTTTTAATGCTATCTATACTAATAATTTTATTTGAAACTGCATAGATAGTCAATCCGGCCAGTGATTTAACACCTACTTTGAATGAGATGTTTTTTTTGTGTGAAATCACTGTGTTAATGCTGATATTTAATTGGTCAGCAATTTCTTTGCCCGATAAACCTTTGACCATCAAACGCAGTACATCTATTTCTCTGTCTGTAAGAATACCCGGTTGTTTATCTTCGTTTTTTGAACTGTTTTTCTCAGAGATCGCCTGAACAATCTGTGTTATTATCTCATGTGGATCCTGATCTATTCTTATTACCTGGTTAAATTCTGAGAGTATTGTATTGCTAAGATACTGATAGAGCAGAACAATAAAATAGAAGTTCTGATTCTCTTTTTTGTATAGGGATATTAGTTTTTGATTCGATTCTGCTATAATCCCATCTACTATGATAATAATAGGATGTATGGTGCGGGTTAAGTATTTTTCAGCATCTCTGAATCCATTGCAAAAGACTACCTCATAATTATTTGAAGGGTTTCTTAATAATCCTGATATACCGATGTAAAGCAACTGAGATGGACCAATAAATAGAATTAACTGCCGTTTCGTATTCATTTAAAGTTTCTCTTTAAGATTTTTCGAACCTTTCAACAATAGGTATCAAAAGTAGATCTTCTATTAAACTATGTATGTGGAGATCAGCTTCCAGTTCACTCAGCGTAAGGAGTAGTTTACGACGAAGTTGCATGTCGTTGTGTGAAGGTAAGTGTCTTATCAGCAATGTTTTAAGATCGTTCAGTTTCTCTTCAATGTCATCATGATGGCTCTTGTATTGATCCATGGAAAATGTTTCCACGACTTCGTTTACCGAAGTATGATTGCTGCCTAAAAGAGCAAGGGCATAAGGAAAAACTATATTACTTTCATAGTTCAGATGATCAGCCACTTCGTCAAGATAATCATCAAAGAATTGTTTGAGCAATTCAATTTCAGGGTGAATGTTAACTTCACATATTTGACTAATATAAGAAGTAAGCAGTGGAAACTTTTCTATTGTATAGTGTCTGTGGCTATTATCCAGGTATTTGATTATTGCCTCTACGTCTTCAATAAGATCTACTTCATCAGGAGTTGGTCTGATTCCTTTATAAAGGTTGGCGATGGTAGTGAACAAGGGTATACTAATCTGATATGCCTTACACAACTCTTCTACCGTTTTCTCATGAAGACCTAAGGGGATGTTGAAATGCTCAAACATCAGAAGTAAAGAAGGATTATTTTCAATTACTTCTGATGCCAGGCTCTGTGCTTTTATTACCATGCGAAGTGATTTAATTATAAGATGGCAGGAAAGAATGGTTTTTTGAATATTCCATCATCTGTTTAGTATAATCATCAGGGTAAGATAACCGGATGTCATTAATTTTACCCCCTTCTGATTTAATTTCGAAGACAGGATTAATAAATCCACCGTAAGGCGCAATATTGAGTTTGCTGAATCGGCTTAAAACTTCTTTATGTAGTTCCTGATTCACTTTAACGCCATAAGTCTCAACCAGTTGTTTGCCTGCTTCGTAGTCCCCCTCTGACTTTATTCGTTGAATTTCTGCAAGGAGCTTGCCAAACAGAGTACGCAATTTTTTATAATCATTAATTACCGAATACGTTTTTCCATTGCGAACTTCGAGAGAAATAACACTGTCGTTTCTGCCATTTTCATAACACCATGAAGCAATTAATTGCCGGCAGCGCATATGCGCTTGTTCAATGTCTTTACCCGGTTGTATTCTTGTGAGTTGAGTCATTAATCCGTTTCGTATAAAACTATTATACTCTGCTTTGTATACATCTTCAGTATCAAATAACCCAATCTCTATAAGCTTTGGATCTGCCATATAATACAGAGCGAAAAGATCTGCTCTTGCTTCCTCCAGAGGAGATCCATAGTTTTTGAGTTCATCGCCCTTTGTCCCCTCCAGTAGCTGTCCAGAACCATGTCCAAGGCACTCATGTAAATCCGTATGTAAATTGCTGGCTAATGATCCATGTTCTTTAGCTAACTTAATTTCTTCAGGCGACGCAGCAAATTCTTCGAGCATGCCATTGCCAAGAGAAGCCTGGTCATAGGCATAGGTAATATTTTCAATTGTAACTGACTTAGAACCATGCTCTTTTCTGATCCAGTCAGCATTTGGTAAATTTATTCCGATTGGGGTACTGGGATAACAATCACCACCAAGTTGAGCAACCGTAATTACTTTTGCAGACACACCTTTTACTTCCTTTTTCTTGAATCGTTTATCTACCGGAGAATTATCTTCAAACCACTGAGCATTGGCACTAATTGTCTGTGCTCTTTTGGTTGCTTCAATATCTTTAAAATTTACAAAACTCTCCCAGGTTGCTTTTAATCCTAAAGGATCTCCATAATTCTCTATAAAACCATTCACAAAATCTACATGTGAATTTTGATCCTGTACCCATAGTACATTGTAGGCATCCCACACTGATAAATTACCAGTTTCGTAATATTCTATAAGTTTGCGTATTAGCTTTTCCTGTAAAGGATTCTCAGCAACTGTTGTTGCTTTTTCAAGCCAGTAAACTATCTGTTCAATAGCTTCGGTATATAATCCGTTTACTTTATATATCTTTTCTTGCACCAGACCATTCTCTTTTACTACTTTTGAATTGAGTCCCCATGAAATAAGTGTGTCGCCGCCTGCCTCTATAGTTCTTTTTTTAAGATCATCATAGTAGTCATTAACTTCTTTTTCTGTTACTCCTTCATAAAAATTGGTTGCTGAATAGGTAACCAGATCTTTTCCTGCTTCCTGGTTAATTCCTTTTGGAGCGATATTCGGATTAAATATTACAGGTATTATCTCTTCAATAAAAGCTTC
This sequence comes from uncultured Lentimicrobium sp., assembly GCA_964643225.1. Taxonomy (GTDB): domain Bacteria; phylum Bacteroidota; class Bacteroidia; order Bacteroidales; family Lentimicrobiaceae; genus Lentimicrobium. The sequence goes on from CAZXQT010000006.1 coordinate 130,441, forward strand.
CAGAGTTTGACCTTCACGCAGCGGAAATTCTCCTGAAGGAGTGTTGCTGATCAACTCCTTGAAATATTCGGGTGTGCATTCAGGTATAAATTTATCCTTAGAGTAGTGATGATGGATGCCATTACTGAACCAAACACGTTTGGTATACACCATAAACTTTGCAAAATCATCTGTTGTACGGTCTCCTTCATAGTTCTGAATTATGGTCTCAAGTGTACGCCGTATAGCCAGATTATATTTATAATTCTGATCAAAAAGAATATCTCTTCCCGCCAGAGCAGCCTGACTGAGGTAGTATATCAGTTCCTTTTGCCTGAGATTCAGATTATCAAATCCCGGTACCTGATACCGCATTATTTTCAGATCTGCAAATTGTTCAAGCAAGTATTTGAAATCGTCCGTCTTTGCTTGTTCCTGAGTTGATTGTTTACAAGAAGATATTGTTACTGATATTAACATAAATATGACGACTAGTTTTTTCATACGTGGTAACAGAGTTAAAAGCTATTTGTTGTTAATGCGTTTTAAGGTTTATTATTTTTCCTTCCGTCAGAATAGGGATGCTTGAAGAAGTGTCAATTTGCAGGGTATGTTTAAGGACGCCTTCATACCCAAGCTTTTTTAACCTCTGGTAGTGTGATGATTCAACAATCAATGATTCCGGATCGTTGTTACAACTTCTCCATAAAATGGACGAAGATACTGCTGCATCTTCCTTTACCAAAAATTGATTGCTATAAGACAATTTCTCAACAATTGCTCCAGCACAAAGCGTATCTTCAATGCAATAATTGTTTTTCCAACCTGCACAAAGAATAATTACTTCCTTCCCCAGACTTATTAGATAATTGCAAAGAGCAGTAATATTAAGGAAAGACCCAATGACAACCTTGCCATTTTGCGAAGCTAAGGATATTGCCAGAGTTCCGTTTGTAGTAGTGTAGTAGATTGTTTTACCATAAATATCAGGAACCATAAAATCAAAAGCTGAATTGCTGAAATCGGCAAAGTCAGGTTTTAATCCGTCTCTTTCAGCGGCAACAAGTTTCCCATCTTTTTTGCATGCATATGCTTCTTCTAGTGTTTCAAGAGGAACAATAGCATATGCTCCAAAATCAAAAGCAGTACAGAAAGAGGTAGTTGCTCTGAGCACATCAATTACAACTGTAATCGTGTTTTCATTTTTCGTCATGTATGGATAAAGTGCCGGTGTAAGGCAAACCTGGATTGTAGGCATAATTGCAGGCTTTAAAAATGTTAAGGGAATGATTTAATAAGAATCATCCCCTTAACCAGTAAAATGTAGATTCTTATCCTTTATAAAAGGGAGTTTTTACAACTTTGGCTTTTAACGCTTTATCCCGGACCTGAATATAAATTTCCGTATCAGGCTTGGAAAAAGCCGCTTTTACATAACCCATTCCTATAGCGATTTTTAATGATGGCGACTGAGTTCCTGATGTAACTTCTCCAATAATATTGCCGTCGGCATCAGTAATTGTATAATGCTGTCGCGGAATACCTTTATCAACCATTTCAAAACCAATAAGTTTCTTTGTTAAACCTTCTGTTTTTTGCTTCAGCAGGTATCCTTTATTGACAAAATCCTTTGAGTCACTAAACTTGGTTATCCACCCAAGTCCGGCCTCCAGAGGTGATGTCGTATCGTTAATGTCGTTTCCATATAAGCAGAAGCCCATTTCCAGACGTAAGGTGTCGCGTGCCCCCAAACCAATAGGTTTTATTCCATATTCCTCACCAGCCTCGAAGATTGCGTTCCATATATGTTCAGCATCTTTGTTAGCGAAGTATATTTCACAACCTCCTGCTCCTGTATATCCATTAATCGAGAGAATCACATCTTTTACTCCTGCCAGATCAACCTTTTTAAAAGTATAATACTCCATATCCATAATAGGAGTGAGAGTTAACTTCTGCATTACCTTTAAAGCATTAGGTCCCTGTATAGCTAACTGTGATATTTCTTCAGAAGCATTATAGAGCTCAGCGTTAAATTTGTTTTGACTTTTTAGCCAGTTCCAGTCTTTTTCAGTGTTTGATGCATTAACAACTAAAAGATAAGTTTCTGCATCAATTCTATAAGTCAGATAATCATCCACAATGCCTCCTTCGAGATTAGGAAAACAACTATATTGAATTTTCCCATCTGTTAACTTCGATACATCGTTAGAACTGACCCATTGAACCAAATCGAATGCATGAGGTCCTTTTACCCAGATTTGACCCATGTGAGATACATCAAAAACGCCTACACCCTTTCTAACAGTTTCATGCTCTGTTATAAGTCCCTCAAACTGAACAGGCATATAAAAACCGGCAAAGGGTACCATCTTTGCACCAAGCGCTTCATGAATCTTAGTAAATGCAGTGTGTTTCATTTTTATTTGATGTTTTTAATATTGTTAGCAAACCTACAATGTTTTTGGAGATTTTCTTAAGTTTTCGGATAAAAAATATTGAACAAAAATGGATTTAATTCCTTAAATTGGAGAAAGACAATTCTTTTTTACGAAAATTAGTGAACAACCGAGAAAACGTAATAAAAAAGAATTATATTTGCGCTTCTTTACGAATTTATCCCACTCTCTTAAATTTCAGTCCGAGTATAATAAGAATATCAGGAATAATCCGGAGTGTGAGTTCTAACATTCATCTATATCAATCCCCGAATACAATAACAATAAATTTATTTTATGTACGATATCATAGAGCTTAACAACAAGCTTCTTGAAGAGTTAAAAGAAATAGCCAGTGAGCTTAACATCCCAAAATTTGATGCTTTAAAAAAGCAGGATTTGATATATCAGATCCTTGATTACCAAGCTTTAAACCCATCAAAAGAGATGCTTGAAAAGGAAAAAGCCAATAGAGAAAATAAATTCAAGCGTCAACGAATACAGAACGATCGGTTTAACAAACCCCGTCAAGACTCAAATCAATCTAAAGGAACTCCTATTGCTTCTTCCGATCCATCTGTTAATCCCTCCAACCATTCTAGTAAAGAGGAAGAAAAAAAAGAAACCAAAAATGACACTGTTTCATCTGTAAGTCAGAATCCACAAAAGAATCAGGAAGCAGTAAACCATGGTCTTGAAACAGGCGCTAAGAAGCAGGATACCAATAAAAATCAGGAGAAATCAAATCGTACTCCTGAAGGGAAGCGTAATCAGGATAATAGCTCCAGAGACAAGAACTTTACTCCTAAAAACCAGGATGATAAAGCAAATAAATTGCGAAAACCCAAACCTAAAAGAGAAGGAGAGGAAATCGCATCCGGCGACAAGAAGCAATCCATCCCGTCAGGCAATATAATTGCTGAAACAATAGAAGCCGGTACAGTGGACAAAAAGAATGCATCTGAATCTAAGCAGAGAGAATTATTTCCAGAGTCTACATCTGATCATATAGATACGGAAGCTCTGCTTTTAAGTTCTGAGCCTATTGATGAACCTGTAATTGAAGATGAAGCAGTAGCAAATGCTGAAGTAGCTACTGAAGAAAGCCAACCTGTGGTGAAAGCAGGTGAAATACATGCTGAAACACACACTCATACTACAGAAAAAGCACCGGAACCTGAACCTTACCGACCGACAGAACGATTTAACAGAGACTATCCAAATCCAAGGCAGAGGTTCCCGGAAAGGGTTGAAAGAACTGACAGGCCAGAAAGGCAGGACAGGCTAGAAAAACAAGAAAAGAAGAGAGAAGAGTTTTCCTGGGAATCGGAAGGCTTTATATCCAGCGATGGGGTTCTTGAAATAATGCCAGATGGTTACGGTTTTCTCAGATCTTCTGATTATCACTACCTAAATTCTCCGGACGATGTGTATGTCTCTCAATCACAGATAAAATTATTTGGATTAAAAACCGGAGATACAGTCAGAGGTACTATCCGACCACCAAAAGACGGCGAGAAATATTTCCCTCTTATTAAAGTAGAGCTCATTAATGGTCGTACTCCTGATGAGGTAAGAGACAGAATTCCGTTTGATTACCTTACACCATTGTTCCCTGAAAAGAAGTTCAGGCTTACCGGGCACCCGGGCTCGAATTTATCTACCAGGGTAATCGACTTATTTGCTCCTATAGGAAAAGGGCAGCGTGGTTTGATTGTCGCTCAACCTAAAACAGGTAAGACTGTTCTGTTAAAGGAAATAGCCAATGCAATTGCATACAATCATCCTGAAGCATACCTAATCGTTCTTCTTATTGACGAACGCCCTGAGGAAGTTACAGATATGGCCAGAAGTGTTAAAGCTGAGGTAATTGCTTCTACTTTTGATGAACCGGCAGAGCGTCATGTCAAAATAGCAAACATTGTGCTGGAAAAAGCAAAAAGAATGACAGAATGTGGTCATGACGTTGTAATTCTTCTTGATTCTATTACAAGATTGGCGCGCGCATACAATACAGTATCTCCGGCATCCGGTAAAGTGCTCAGCGGTGGGGTGGAAGCTAACGCCTTACAAAAACCTAAAAGATTTTTCGGTGCAGCCAGGCAGATTGAAAATGGAGGGTCGCTTACTATAATTGCGACTGCTCTTATTGATACCGGTTCTAAGATGGATGAAGTAATCTTTGAAGAATTTAAGGGTACCGGTAACATGGAGTTACAGCTTGACAGAAAGCTGTCAAATAAACGTATCTATCCGGCAATTGACATAGTAGCTTCCAGCACCAGGCGCGAAGACCTGTTGCTCGATAAAGAAACTCTGCAAAGAATTTGGATACTCAGAAATCACCTGGCAGATATGAATCCGCTGGAAGCAATGGAGTTCCTGAAGGATAAAATGAAATACACCCAAACTAACGAAGAATTCCTGATATCTATGAATGGGTAAAATCTAGAAGCCATCCATGAAATGGTTAATAATAACAAAAGAGGCTGTCTCAAAAGAGGCAGCCTCTTTTGTTATAAAGGAAAATCTGTGCAGTGTTATTTACCGATTACACTTTAATGTCAAGCATAAATTAAGCATAATTTAAATATTATTTAAGCAATGATTAAACAATTAATAAATGCTTAATAAATGCTTAAAGAATGTTTAAGGAATGCTTAAGGAATGTTTAAATCATGGACTTTACAAAAAGGGAGGCTGTCTCAAACGTAAATAAAGAGGCTGTCCTTTGAGACAGCCTCTTTATTATTAATCCTTAAGTGATTTGTTTTAATATTTATTCATAGAGTACCTTGTGGCAATCAGAACACATCGCTGTTTTCCATGCGTCACGAATTTCAACAGGGTGCAGGAATTCCATGGTACTGTTTAAAGGTACTGTTTTAACTTCAGCTGTTGGTACTCCCTGTGCCAGGATACTATGACATAATTCGCAGCTTTTCGAAATGGTTTCTCCCTTATTTGTTTTATGCCTGTCCGAATGACATCTGAAGCAACCCTGTGATTCCAGGTGACCAATATGGTTAAGATATTGAGTTGCATCAGCTTTCATGTATGGGAATACGTTATGATCAAACTCGGCAATTACGGCAGTTATTGCCTTCGTTATTCTGGCTGATTCCTTCTTATAGATATCCGGTTGCTCATCTTTATAAAACGCAAGTATGGTAGAATCTATTGATTTATGGGCGCTTGCTTTACTTGAATACTGAACTTTCAGTGCCTGCATTGCGGCATACTTTATGTATGGTAGGTTCCCAGGTATCTTTCCGGCGATAATTGCCTGGTCAATATAGTCAGGTGCAGATTTATAAACATGCGATGGACGGTTATGACAATCCATGCAGTCCATTTTACGTTTTTCAAGACTATCAAGTGCTGCTTCATCAATAGGATTTTCTTCATCCATATAGATCTTTACTTCACCTGTCTTTACATTCGTCATTTTTACCCAGGGAATACTTTCCCGATCCCTTGTAGAAGCTGCATATTCAATCTTATAATCTTTGTTAATATGCCAGTGAATGCCTTCTGTAAGTCCTTTAGCACTTAGCTCAGGTCCAATTTTCATCAAAAGACTGATATCCCATTCGGTATTGCTCGAATCAGCAAGATATGATCTCTGGTTACGAAGTTTCTGTGAATAGAATTTTTCCGGCCAGTGACATCTTTCACACGTTTCACTTGCGGGGCGCAAATTATGCAGAGGTGTGGCGATTGGTTGTGCATATTTTTTAAATATAACGGAATATACCTGATATAGTCCAGACAACTTCGACTTAACATACCATCCTGCCCCTTCACCAACATGGCACTCAACACATTTTACCTGCGCATGAGCTGAATGCTGGTAAGTTACATATTCAGGTTCCATCACATCATGACATAATGTACCGCAGAATTCTACAGATTCTGAATAATGAAATGCCTGATAACTTCCTATGGAGGATATGATCAGAAGGATTACGGTTATTATTGAAACTCTCAGAACTGCCTTTCGGGTAAAATTGTTGTTCATGTCAAGTACCGGCCACTTGGCTGTTAATGCAGTGCCATTATCCTTCTTCTTTCTTTGTATCAGCATGCCAATGGGTATCAGAATTAGTCCTAATACCATAAATGCCGGCACTACAATGTATATAAAAAGGCCAAGGTATGTATTGCTCTCATTCGAGAATAGCGAAAAGAGAAATAGAACAAGAATTATAACAAGGCTATTTACCGCTAATATAAATCCACTTATACTCAGCCAGTTGTAAATTGATTTTGGAAGTTTCATTTTTTGGTTGTTTTAATCTGGAGTTAAAAAGCAGGCACTCTGATATTACAGAGTGTCTGAGTAATAGAAAAGCTTATTTCAATGAGCGTACGTATCCTACTAAAGCCCACCTGTCTGCTTCATCAACTATTTTCTTTTCAAAATTGGGCATTTCATCACGGCCGATAATTGACTGGTAGTAAATTTCACCATCGGTTTGAGCCTTGAATTTTGCATCAGCGAATGAAGGCATAGCAGTTTTCATCATTGCAGCCTTTGGACCATCGCCTAAACCTTTAGCACCGTGACATGATTTGCAATGCTTGTTAAATAATTCTTTACCTACTGAATTAATTGACGCATCACCTGCTTTTACTGTACTTTTCATTGTTTTGTATTTGGCCGGGATATTCCATGGACCAGCAGCTTTTTGTGCCATTACCACATTTGCTGCTGCAAATACAAAAATTACACTTAAAATCGTAATTAATCTAACACTTTTTTTCATTTTCTCCTTGTTTTAATTGTTTAACCTTTTTACTACTGTTCGGAGCTAATTCCACCTGGCAGTAGTAAATTTCACTTACAAATATAGTTAGATTTCTAGATGTTTTCAATCAATGGGGTGATTTTAACCGACTTATTGTTTTAGATCTGTGGTTTGGTTGATTTAAATCAAAAGAGTTTTACAAATAAGCCCAAAGAGTTGTTAAACAGAGTAATGTTTCTGGTGTCGGTTCGAATTGTATTTCCCTGTCGAAAATTGAAATGTGCAGTTGAATGCAATATAGAACTTGAAATTTCAACCCCAATACATGGGCTTATTTCATATACAAGAGACAGTGTGGCACCATAGGCAAAACTAACATCTCTTGATTCAGTGATTTCAAAAAATGGTGGACCAAGCATAAAGTACTTGGGCACATGCAACTGATAAGGGGTAGATGAAAAGAACACTCCCGCAGAGATTCCCGGCTGGATGAACAGATTAGTAAAAATTTCTTTACTGTAATTAGGCCCGGCAAGCAAGTGTATTATTCTATATGGATCACTTCTAATATACATATCTTCTAGAAAGGGGTCTGCCTGAACTTTAGCATAACCTAATCGCCAAACATCAACAGGGGCAAGGTTTAGTCCTGATTGTACAGTTGCACCAAAATGATTGATGAGTTTGAATTTAAAACCTGTGGAGACATGAAAACCAGTTGTGGTAAAACTACCAGATCCCAGAGTTGTAGAAGCAAAATCAGATAAAGGAATGCTAACTCCTGACTGAAATGACAAAGTAGCTTTTGAGATTTGTGCTTTTGCAAATACGCCGCTTATAATTATAAGAGAAAGTAAAATGGCTTTTTTCATAGTTCGCATCAAAGTTAATAAAATACAAAGCCGCTGCAAAATGCAGCGGCTTTGTATTACACTAACTTACTATACTCAGTTTAGTTTAAAACATCGATAGAATTTGTTAACAGGGCTTTGGTATATTTAAAGTTATGAATACCAAGGCTATAATCTCTCAAGCAGAGTTGGAAGTTTATGAGAGCACCCATCTGTGCATTGCTGATAGAGATTTTTGGAAGAGTTTGGTTGAAATCTTTCTGTGCCTGTGACCATGAATTTGATGGAGCAGGATTCTGGAAGATACCGGTTGGGTTGTTATCAACACCAGCAGGGTTTGTTAAAGGATCATATACGTTCAGATAACCGTCGTATCTGTTGGTTGTGTTAGCATACCACAGGTTGTGCTCTGAATCTGGATTTCTGTTAAGGATTTCAACTCCATTAATATTAAGAGCAGCAGCAAGCTGATCAAGTAAGCCTTTAATTGTAGCTCTTGGCTCAGTCCAGTAAGCAGATGATGATGCGTTAACATCAGTATGGCATCCTTCTACGTTGCAACCATTAAAGTTGCCGGCAGCAAAGAATGTATGTCCGCCTGATTTACCCTGCATAGATGCCATGTGGCAGTCCTGACAGGAAGCGATGTTAGTGTGAATTGAATTGCTGTAAGATGCCGGGCCAGTGAATTCTACACCACCAACACCTGCATAAATTGAACCAGCAGTTCCATAATGGGTATGAGTTCTGTAAGCTGGACGAAGTTTATTGCCAGATGATGCTGTTGGATCGAATACCATTCCATTTGGATTGCTAACAAGCGCATTGTAATCAAGGACATTGCCATCTACAAGAGCCTGTGTGAAAGGACGTGGTTGGTGACATTTGATACAAAGGTTACTTCTTCCGCCATCAGCTTTTACGTCAGCTACTTTGGTTCCGCCCCACATAGTTAAAGGAACAGCAGCAACTGTAGTAAGTGCAAGGTCACCTTCTGCATAAGTTGAGTGAATTTGATTGTGGCATGTTGAGCAGGTAATTTCTCCGTAAGCGGCGTCAGCAGCAACAGAATAATCATTCACATATTTACCGGTTGAGGCATTCAGTGAAAATGTTGAAGGAACATTGTTCTCCACTACATACTTGAATGATTCTGATAAGTGGCATGGCCCGCAGGATGTATTACCAGCTTCCTCAAAAGCAGCTTCACCATAAGAATGCTTTGATAATTCATATTGAGTAGCGACAAGTTCAATGCCATCTTTAGTATGACACTGAATACAAGAAGCAGTACCGTCAGCACCATCAGCACCGTCAGCACCATTTTGTCCATTGGTTCCGTTGATACCATCTTTACCGGCAGGTCCTTCTTTGGTACAACTTGTTAACT
>CAZXQT010000007.1:0-47843 GCA_964643225.1 uncultured Lentimicrobium sp.
AAGTCTTTGCCCATCAAAATGAGTCCACCACGTGGGCCACGCAGTGTTTTGTGGGTAGTTGTAGTTACAATATGGCAATAAGGAATGGGGTCATTAAGGATACCACGGGCAATAAGTCCTGCCGGGTGTGCAATGTCGGCAAGCAATATAGCGCCGATCTTGTCAGCTATCTCACGCATGCGTTTAAAGTCCCAGTCTCTGGAATATGCACTTGCGCCGGCAATCATTAATTTAGGCTTTGCTTCGAGTGCAATAGCTTCCATTTTGTCATAATCGATAGTGCCGGTTGATTCTTCCACACCATAAGCTACGACATTATACAGGATTCCGGAAGAGTTTACAGGTGAACCATGAGAAAGATGTCCTCCGTGTGCAAGGTTTAATCCCATGAATGTATCGCCAGGTTTCAGAACGGTCATTAAGACTGCCATATTTGCCTGAGCTCCTGAATGAGGTTGTACATTGGCCCATTCTGCACCGAAGAGTGCTTTGGCTCTGTCAATGGCAAGTTGTTCAGTCAGGTCAACTATCTGGCAACCTCCGTAATACCGTTTGCCGGGATAACCTTCTGCATATTTATTAGTTAAAACAGATCCCATGGCATCCAGTACCTGCTGGCTGACAAAGTTCTCTGATGCGATTAGTTCAATACCATGCATCTGGCGTTCCTTTTCCTGCTTGATCAGGTCAAATACCTGCTTGTCCTTTTTCATTGCATTATTATATTTTCAGTTTTTAAATTTCTTTCAGCAAAGGTACTAAATTAGTTATAGATGGATAATTAAAAAAAGAGACTGCCCTGCCGGACAGCCTCTCTCTTTACGTGGTAAATCAGTGTCTGTTATCTGACTATTACCAGCTTTTGTGTTATAGACTTTTCACCGGAAATGATATTAACTGTGTAAGTTCCGGCTGCCAGTTTTGAAGAATTCATTGTGTAACGTTCGCTGCCTTTGAAACTGCTGGTTAATACGGTTAAACCGGCCTGATCAGTAACAGTAACAGTAATCTGTGGGTACAGGTTCTTGTTAACTTCAATTACAAAGTGGTCTTTTGCCGGATTTGGATAGATCTGTAAACCGTTTGTTTGGTTTTCGGCTAATCCCACAGAACTTAATTGGGTAACATTAATGGTTGCTTTAACATCTGTACCTATTTTCATCGATACTACTGCTGTTCTGTCTGTAGTCAGGGTGTTTTCGGTATAGTTGAGATTAAGGCTTCCATTGCCTGTGCCTGAAGGAGTAACTGTTAGCCAGTCTTCTGAACTTGTAGCTGTCCAACTGGTGTTCGACATAACTATTACGTTTTGTGTACCTGCAGGTGCAGTTAGCTCTAATGTTTGGTTTGCAACGGTAAGGAATGCTTCAGCACCTGCCTGTATAATACTTGCAGTTTGTTGTTGCATGCCATTGGCATTAAGATAAATAATGGCTGAACGCGATTGGGTTTCAGTGTTTTCGGTATAGTTTGCTGTTAAAGTCTGCTCGCCTGTTCCGTTTGATGGTACAGTTACCCACGATGCATCAACTGTGGCAACCCAGTTAAGGTTTGCGCTAACCTGCAGATCAATGGTCCCTGCCTGTGCAGTTACTTCGCTAAGGGCTGGTTGTATTGTTAAGTATCCTTCGGCGGCTTCCTGATTTAAAACAATAAAGTTCTGGCCCAGACCTTCAACATCTATAGCTATAGTGGCTGAACGTACTTCAGCACGGAGATTTTCTGAATACTGAATACTGATAATACCGTTGCCGTTACCGGAAGGTGTAACAGTTACCCAGTCAGATTCTGTGCTTACATTCCAGGCTGCATTTGAAAGTACCTGAACGTCAACAGAGCCTGCAGCACTTACAACATCAAAGCTCTGCGGATCTAATTCTATATATGCAGGTGCAGCAGCTTGTGTGAGTGTAACAGTGATAGGATCCAGCCCAAGAACAGTTACAGTGATGTTTGCAGTTCTTGGTTCAGCAACATAATTTTCGGTATAGTTGGCATTAAGCATACCGGCTCCTATGCCTGATGGAGTTACATTACACCACGGCATATCGCTGACAGCTGTCCAGTTTATATTCGATAACACATTGAATGTTGATGTGCCGGCAGTTGCAGGTGCATTAATTGCAAGCGGATCAATGCTGATATAAGGAGCCTCATTCATTGTACTTGCACTGGCAGTTGTTCCACTGGAATATTGATTTTCAGCATTATACGAATATGCTTTATAATAATAGGTAGTGGCAGGAGTAAGCATAGTGTGGCTGAATAATGTACCGTTCTCATTATATATAACTGTGCCACCTCCTGTTAATGTTTGTCCGACAGAGTATGAAGTGCCATTCATTGGAGTTCCGAATGTACCATCAGTTGAATATACCAGCATTACATTATTGCCATCAGGGTTAAGCTCCCAGTGAAGATCTATCCTGGTATCAGAATAGGTCAGTGCATTCATGTCGACAGGGTTAATAACTCCAGCTGCACAACTTACAGTTGCAAGCCATCCTGAATTATTTACCGATTGGTTGCTCTTGAACACAAAAGTCAGAGCGCCAAACTGGTTATCAGCAGTGAATGTACCCGGAAGGTCAGTTCCGCAGAAGGTTCCAAGTGATGGAGATAATGAGCTTTTGCCGTTATAGACCTTCAGATAATCACTCGAGCAATTGGTTGATGCTTCAAGATTAAATTCAGTGAAGTCAACAGTTACCTGTCCACCTGGCTGTGAAGGCATGAATGTTGTAGTAAACAGTTGATTGTTACCGTAGTTGTAGTTACCACCCGGATCAGCAAAGGTACCTGTACAGGTTGTAATGGTCTGATTTCCCATGGTAAAGAAATCTTCTATTACGGTAATGTAGTCGGTCTTGGTTTCAGTAATAGTGCCATTAACTGTTAATGTAACTGTTTTTGTTCCGGTAGTACTATATATTACTTCATGAGGACCGGCTGTGGTAGCAGTTTCAGGGCTGGCACCTTCTCCAAAATTCCAGAGATAGGATTTAACATCACAGGTACTTATATCGGTAATGATTACAGGGTTATTTACTACTATGTTGGTATAGTTTGCAGTAAAACCTGGGTTTGCTTCATTAACTGATATGTATGCAGGTGATAACAGGGTGTTTGCACCAACTGCACTTGTAGCGGTAAGCTCTACATCGTAGTTGCCATATTCATTGAACTGTACCTGAGGATTCTGAGAAGTACTGCTGGTTCCGTTAAGGTAGGTAACAGTATTTGGAGTAAACTGCCAGCTCCATGAAATGGGGCTTCCGGTAGTGAGGTCAGTGAACTGAACAGGAGTATTTACACATGGCTTATTATTGTCAACCTGGTAATTAACAGATGGCCCTAATGGTCCGATGTTAAATGCAGCAACTTTAGTTTTTGAACCACCACTTACATATTGATTTGTGTACCAGAAAGTTTCATCGTCTTCAGGATCAACACTCATCTGTGAATAGTCGCCCCAGCGATTGGCTCCTGTTTGAGAAGCTGTACCTGTATGAATTATTCCTTCAGCAACATCCATAATGCCTGATGCAGCATTGTATTCTGCCTCGGTCTGGCCTGTATACCGGATACCGGGGAATTCTGAAGTGCTGGAAACCGAATAACCAAGAGCTAATTCTTTACTGCCGTTCATCATAATACTGCCCATCCAGCGGGAGTGCTGATCTGGTGCATATGTTCCGGTTTGTCTTACAGTCCAGTCACCTCCTGCTACTCTGCGGAGCTCATACCAGCGAACACCTGCATGGTCAGTCTGGTCAACATCAACAGTATGACAAAGTACAATGGTTTCGTATGAACCCCAGTTACGATACTGAGGGACATTCATAACAACCTGAGGAATAGCATCAAGCTCCTGGCTTGTACTTGGTTGTTTGATATTATTCCAGTTGTTTCCGAAATTTGAATCATAAGGCTCAACATCAAGCATTTGTGCTCTTGTGAATGAAGAGTTGGTTGTAGTTGCCCAGTCAACATCCAGTTCATATATCCAAAGCTGGTCACCTGATCCGCCGAAAGCGTCATCCTGTTGCGCAATGAATAACCCTGGTTCTCCTGCAGGAGGAGGTGTGGTGCCATCACAATCCAGAGGTGGTACCATCATAAAACCATCAACTGATCCCGGTCTCCATTGATTATCAAATGAAACCATTTTTGGGGATGGCTGACCTGCCAGCATTGCCTCACGTTCAAACACATATATGTCGGTGCCGCTGCTGGTGTTAGTACCCATGTATATACCATCGGACCAGATGCCAAACTTTTCGTAGTCGGGCATACCGCTCATGTTAAAGGAATACTGATACCAGGTTCCTGTAGGGTCATTGGTTGTTGATACAGCAATAAGCATTCGGTCTGGACTGCCGCAGAGTGAGAATTCAGCAGCGAACCAGCGGTCAGCCATTTCATCATAGAGCATGATTGGGTCGCCGTCATTACAGTTAGCACCCGGAACACTACCAAATAACTGGTTCATGTTGGTGGGGCCGGCTAATTTGGTGCCGGTTTTATCGTATATAGCATAGGTTGTGTTTACCGTCTGCATATAGTGGTTAGGACCTGCAGTTCCATTACAGTCAGGCGGAAAGTAGGGAGAGCTTTGCGCTACGAAGTTTACAGTTGGATCTGCAGACGCAGCTCTGTTGCTGCCGTTTTCTTTCTGCCATGCAGGATCCGGACCTTTTGGTAAAGCGGTTGCAGCGTAAGGATATTCGCGTGTTCGCAGTTTAGGATTGAGCATCTTGCTTTCCGCTTTAAGCTTCATTTCTGCCATTTCTTCGGCAGTCATTGGTGGAATGTCCTTCAGCGGTTTGCTGATACCCATTAGGGTACCTGTGCCAACAGTGGAAGGAGTAAGTACATCCTGGCCAAAGCTGTTCAGCACAAAACTTGTTAAAATTAGGATTAGTAGAGATGGTAACTTCATTATAATTGTTTTGTTATGATTTCCCGGATTAAGGTTATAAACGTTACAGTGCGAGGGGCAAAATTACAATTTCACCTCAACTGTTACGTTATGAAAATGTTAAATAAGCAGTGCCAAAAATAATATTATTTCTTTAACTCGTTAATCGATAATTACTTTTTGTTATATTTGTGATTATGGCTCGTTTTTGTGCTTACATTTTATTCGTTTTTTTATTTGCGACGAATACAATTGCTTTCGCACTACCTAAACCTGTTTTATCCTGTATATCTGTTATATCGAACAATTCTGTTATTGCTTATTGGGAAACGCCTTCTCCTTCAAGTGATTATGATGGTTTCAGGTTGTATTATAAAAAAGTAGGCCAATCAACTTCTAATTCCATTGACATATCAGACATAGCTGCCACCTCAGTAGTTGTAAATATTTCTGATATATCAACAAGCAAATACGAGTTTTTCCTCGTGACTTTAAAAAGTGGTGTTGCATCTGACCCATCAGCAACGGTTCAGAATATATTACTCGATGTTGCAGGATTGGGCACCGGAATTGCAAGGCTGGAGTGGAATCCGGTAAGTAATTCAGATTCATACAGAGTTACACGCTCTATTGATAAAATTACCTTTGTAGAGTACAACACTATTACTTCCAGCGACCAGCTGATCAAACATAACGATACCATAAACGGAATTTGTGATGTTACTAAATTCTATTACAGAATTGAGTCACTTAACTGCAATAATGCCTATTCGAATATCGACTCTGCTACGCTGAGAGATCAGGATACTCCCAACGATCCCAAAGTAACCATTGTTACCGTTAAGAATGACGGGAACGATAATTTTTATACAGAGATACAATGGGAGCATAGTACAAGTTATGACGTAGATCATTATACGGTTGAACTGTTTGAAGGTACCGGCACTCCGGTTGGCAATGCAGGCTATTCTACTATGTTTGTTATTAACGATCCGGCTCACCCTGCTTATATCAGTCCCTGCAGCGCCCCGATTCAGTATATTGTGAGAGCAGTAGACAGATGTGGCAATGGAAGCTCCGGTTCTGTTAATTACATTAAGCCTCAGAACACTATATATCTGAAGGGAGATGTTTCTGCTTACTGTGAAAGAAGGGCTTATCTGGAATGGAATTCGTACAAAAATATGGACCCTCCGCTTAAAGAGTATCTTATTGAAAGATCGCAAGGTGGCCCTTTTGAAGTTATTGAACGGATACCTGCATCCGATAGCGCATCCTACCAATTCCTTGATTCGGATATGCTTGAACCCGGAGTAGAAGCCCGATACAGGATAGCTGCAGTTTCAACAGATGAAAGACTAAAATCGCACAGCTGTGAGTACATAGTTATACCCTATCCGGTGCTTGTAAATAGTTTCGAAATCACTAATGTCACTGTTACTGAGGACGAAAATGTGCAGATAACTGTAGAAGCTGCACCTGCTGCGGTTCCACATGAAATGGCACTTTACCGTACATCGGGGGAGGGATATGTTGCTCAGGATACTGTTCTTTGGGATCCATCAGGTGTTATGCAAGTTGTAGATGCTGATGGTAACACCTCTTCCGTCAGTTATACCTATTATGCTGTCGCTCTCGATGAATGCGGAAACGGTGTTGCATACAGTGATGAGTTTAATTCAATATTGTTAAAGCTTAAAGCGGAAGATGAACGAATGGAGCTTTCATGGCAGCCACATAAGGGATGGGGGGATGATTTCAGTGAATACCTCCTGTACAAGTATATAAATGATACTCTGATAACAGGGTATCCCATCCATACTTCATCTGCTTTGTATGTGGAATTTGATGATTCTGATACCTTTGAGGAAGTTACCTATGCAGTGGAAGCTGTCAATAAAAATGGCACGATACCGACAAGTAGGTCTAATGTAGTTTTAATTCCTAAAGCAGGAGCAATACAGGTGCCAACAGCTTTTAATCCAGAGTCGGAAAATCAGCTTAATCAGACATTCAGACCCGATGTGCGAAATGTTGATCCATCTACTTATAAGTTTACCATATATAGTAAATGGGGAGAAAAAGTATTTGAAACAACGGATATTGATAGTGATGGATGGAACGGGCAGTTTAACGGAAGCAAACTTTCGGGCATCTTTACATGGGTTGTATCCTATCGGGATCAGCAGGGTGCATCTGATACTCACCGGGGTAATGTCATAATCGTGCGATAAATATTAAGTTTTTTTAACTATTATGTCTAATATTAGCTGTATACTCAATTGCATGATTTTTTAAATTTGCCTTATGGGACTTGCAACATTACTCTTAAGGATATTTCATTTTAGTTAACTTTGCAAATCTCAAAAATCATAAATATGTCATTCAGCAGCGATAAGTTTGTAGGCGAGGGATTGACCTACGATGATGTGCTATTAGTGCCTGCCTACTCCCAAATACTACCCAGAGAAGTCAATACAAGTTCACGGTTCTCACGCAATATTAAAATGAATATACCAATCGTGTCTGCCGCAATGGATACGGTAACTGACTCTGTAATGGCTATTGCTATGGCTCAGGAAGGCGGGATTGGTGTACTTCACAAGAACATGAGTATTGAAGACCAGGCTTTGGAAGTGCGGAAAGTAAAAAGAGCAGAAAACGGTATGATCCTGGAACCAATTACGTTACCTGAGAGTGCTACTGTTGCTGATGCTCATAAAATAATGGCGGAATATAAGATTGGTGGAATACCGGTGGTAGATATTACCAATAAACTGGTTGGTATAATCACAAACAGAGATTTACGGTTTGAAAGAGACCCCAGACGCCCTGTTTATGAGATAATGACCAAAGATAATCTTATCACTACTACCGAGTTCACTGATTTTGAAAAAGCTGCTGATATACTTCAGGAATACAAAATTGAGAAACTGCCGGTTGTTGACAGGGACTTTAAACTGGTAGGCCTGATTACCTATAAGGACATTATAAAGATTAAAGCCAGGCCCAATGCCTGTAAAGATGAACGCGGGCGTTTGCGTGTTGCAGCTGCGGTTGGAGTTACACGCGATATGGTTGAACGGATTGAGGCTCTTGTTGCTAATGGAGTTGATGCCATCGTTATCGACACGGCTCATGGCCATTCAAAAGGAGTTCTTGATGCAGCCCGTTTGTTTAAGAAGCATTTTCCAAGTACCGAACTGATAATTGGTAATGTAGCCACGGCTGAAGCAGCTAAAGACCTAAGACTACTTGACATTGACGGAATAAAAGTAGGTATTGGTCCTGGTTCTATCTGCACCACCCGCATTATTGCAGGAATAGGGGTTCCGCAACTTACAGCTGTGCATGATGTTGCTAATGCTCTGAAGGGTTCCGGAATACCTGTCATTGCAGATGGAGGTATCCGGTACACCGGTGACATTGTTAAAGCTATCGCAGCAGGTGCTGACAGTATAATGGCCGGAGGTTTATTTGCCGGTGTTGAAGAATCGCCCGGTGAAACAATCATTTACGAAGGACGAAAGTACAAAGCGTATCGTGGTATGGGTTCTCTTGAAGCAATGCAAAAAGGCTCAAAAGACCGCTATTTCCAGGATACTGAAGATGATATAAAAAAGCTTGTCCCGGAAGGTATTGTAGGCAGAGTTCCGTATAAAGGCACCCTTTCGGAAGTCATTACACAAATGGTGGGTGGACTCAGGGCAGGTATGGGATATACGGGTTCTGCAACTATCGAAGAACTGCAGAAGGCCCGGTTTATGAAAATAACCCCAGCCGGTGTTACAGAAAGCCATCCACATGATATTACAATTACAAGAGAAGCTCCTAATTATAGTCGATAACCCAACCAACATCCAATTATATTAAGTTAAAATGAAACGATCACTTAACACCAATAAGTCTATAGCATTATTACTGACTGGTTTTGCTCTACTCTTTTCAACTTTATATGTAACAGCTCAGGATAAAGATCCGGTGATACTAACTGTTGCCGATGAGTCGATTACCAGAAACGAGTTTTTGAGTATCTATCAAAAGAATAATATTGATAATCAAGTGATTGATCGTAAGTCACTGGATGATTACATGGAGTTGTTCATCAATTTCCGCCTTAAAGTGAAGGAGGCTGAATCACTTGGAATGGATACCATGAAATCTTTTATTGATGAACTGGCCGGATACCGCAAGCAGCTGGCTCAGCCTTATCTGATTGACGAAAAAATGAATAAGTCTCTTTTGCAGGAAGCATATGAACGCAAAAAGGAAGATATAAGAGCAAGCCACCTACTAATCAAAATTGATCGTAATGCAGCACCGGCTGATACACTCGAAGCATACAAGAAAATAATGGGCCTGCGCAAACGAATCGTTAAAGGCGAAGACTTTGGCAAACTGGCTATGGAGTTCTCTGATGATCTCTCAGCCCGTGACCGGTCAGCCGAGGGCAGAACTCTTAAGGGAAACAGGGGTGATCTGGGCTACTTCACCGTCTTTGATATGGTGTACCCATTTGAGACTGGCGCTTATTCCACGAAAGTGGGAGAAGTAAGCATGCCTGTGCGTAGTGATTTTGGCTATCATTTGATAAAGGTAACCGACAGGAAACCCGCACTTGGAAGAGTTCAGGTGGCACACATACTCATGCGCCCGGTTGCAAATGCAACAAAAGAAGACAGCGCAGCTCTCAGACAGAAAGTGCAGGATATCTATGAGCGGTTACTGAAAGGTGAAGACTTCGCTAAATTAGCACTGGAGTTTTCTGACGATAAAACAACCGCTTCTAAAGGTGGTGTATTACCCTGGTTCGGATCAAACAGGATGATACCTGAGTTTATTAAAGAAGTTTCTGCAATAAAGGAAATTAATCAGATTGCCAAACCCTTTGAATCTTCTTTTGGCTGGCATATTGTTAAACTGCTTGACCGTAAAGAGATTGGCTCTTACGAAGACAACCTGAATGATCTCAAACAAAGCCTCACCAGAAATGACAGGGCAAAAAAGAGCGAAGACGCACTTTTGAACCGAATAAAAGAAGAATATAAATTTACTCAGAACAACAAGGCAAAAAGTGAGTTTTATAAGGTTGTTACCGACACCATTTTCAGTGCAGCATGGACTGTAGATCATGCTAAAGGTCTGAACAAAACACTCTTTACTATTGGTCGCAGAAGTTTTACACAACAGGATTTTGCTCAATGGTTAGCAAAAAACCAGCGTAAAAGCGCTAAGGAGAATATACCGGTCTACGTTGACAATATGTACGCCAGTTTTGTCAATCAGAAACTGCTGGAATATGAAGACAGCCAGCTCGAAAGTAAGTACCCTGAATTTAAAGCGCTCATGAAAGAATACCGTGATGGAATTCTATTATTTGAACTTACAGAAGATAAAATATGGTCAAAAGCAGGTAAGGATACTGTGGGACTGGAGAAATTCTACGCTGAAAATAAAATGAAATATCTCTGGGGTCCAAGGGTGGATGTGTCGATCTATACGTTTACCAAAAATGACTGTAACGCCATTGATAAATTCATGAAAGCACTTAATCAGGGCTTGTCAGACAATGAATTGCTTGAAATGATCAATACCGATAGTACAGCCATACTTTCTGTTGATCGTCGTAAGTTCGAGAAAGGCGATAATGAAATGATAGATTCCATGAAATGGGAAAAGGGGCAGACATCAGAAAAGGTAGAAGATACCCGAGTCACTATAATGAAAATCAATGAGGCAGTTTCTCCGGAACCTAAGAAACTCAATGAAGCCCGTGGCCTTGTAACTGCTAATTATCAGGATTATCTTGAGAAAGAATGGATCAAGGAACTCAGAGCGAAATATAAGTTTGATGTAAAGGAAGATGTACTATCAACAATAAAATAAAGCATGTGCATAAGCGTTTAACTGGCATTCTGTTAATAATTGGTATCCTTTTCTCCGGTTGTAATCTGATTTCCACTGGTGATAAAGGGCAGGTGCTTGCTGAATGTTATGGCAAATACTTGTACAGGGATGAGTTGCATGGATTAATTTCTCCGGGTACATCAGCTAATGATAGTATTGCCATCACAAAACAATACATTGATAATTGGATCATGCAGCAGGTAATGCTGAATCAGGCTGAGAATAATCTCACCGCTGACCAGAAGGATTTTACCGAGCAGTTAGAATCCTATCACAATTCGCTAATTATATATGCCTACGAAAGTGAGTTGGTTAAGCAGAAACTAGATACCAGTATTACAGAGCAGGAAATTGAGCAGTTCTATGAGAACAATAAGCAAAATTTTCAATTGCTGGAGAATATTGTACGGGTAAAGTATGTTAAAATACCTGTTGTATCAGCGAAACCTGAATTTCTGAAGACTACTGCAAAACTACTGAAGTCTTCAGATACTGACGATTTGGATAAATTACTTGATCTGTGCGACAAATCACTGCTTACCTGCTATACGAATGAGGAAGAATGGTTAAGATTTGGAGACTTACTTAATGAAATTCCCATTGAAACGGATGACCAGGAGGGCTTCTTGCAGAACAGAATATTCTACGAAACCAAAGACTCCTTGTATGTGTATCAGGTTAGCTTTGTAGAGGTTAAAACTAAAGAAGGAGTTTCGCCGTTATCTCTGGAAAGCGAAAAAATACGGAGCATTATTCTTAATCAGCGTAAGATCGAACTGATGGATAAGATGCAAAACGAGGTTTTTCAGGAAGCACTGAAAAACAAAAAGTTCACGATCTATTAAATAAATTCTGAGAATAGAAAGTATGAAAATTACAAAAGGCCTTTGGATGCTTTTACTGATTTTGGCAGCTATAAACAGCAGTAAGGCACAGGACCAGGAACAGGTAATCGATGAAGTGATTGCGGTTGTTGGAGCTAATTATATATTGGCTTCTGAAGTTGAAACACAATATTTACAGTACAGGGAACAAGGTGATGTTTCAGATGCCAGAGCTATGCGCTGCCGTATATTTGAAGATCTGCTTTTCCAAAAGCTGATGCTTAACCAGGCCGAGATTGATAGTGTTGAAGTTACGGAAGATCAGGTAAATCAAACAATGGATGCGCGGTTCAGATATTACATCCAGCAGTTTGGTTCGCAGGAGAAAATGGAGAAGTTCTATAAGAAATCGCTTCTGGAAATAAAAGAAGATTTCAGGTCAATTGTACGGCAGCAGCTTATGGTTGATCAGGTGCAACAGGGACTGGTTAAAGATGTTAAGGTAACTCCGGGTGAAGTGCGACGTATGTTTAATGAGCTTTCGCAGGACAGTATACCTACCATTGCCCAGGAGTATGAAATTGGCCGTATTGTGATAGAACCTGTCATCAGTAAGGAAGAAATGGAGTCAACACGTGAACGTTTGAAGGCGCTGCGTGAGAGAATTCTCAATGGAGAAAACTTTAATGCACTTGCTGTTCTGTACTCTGAGGATCCCGGTTCATCAAAACGTGGAGGTGAAATTGGATTTGTTGGAAGAGGTCAGCTTTACCCTGAGTATGAGGCTGCAGCATTCACGCTTAAAAAGGGAGAAGTTTCTGATATAATTAAGTCTACTGCCGGTTACCACATAATCCAGCTAATTGAACGACGTGGAGAACAGATCAATACAAGGCATATCTTGCTAATGCCTAAAGTATCGAACGACGAAATAAACAGGGCTACGAAACTTTTAGATAGTGCTGCTGTTCAGATTCGTGATAAGAAGATGACTTTTCAGGAAGCAGCCTTAAAGTATTCTGATGATCCTGGAAAGATTAACAAGGGCCTTATGGTGAATCCGGCAACAGGTAATACACGTTTTACTTCCGATCAGCTTGATCCAAAAGTGCTTGCTGTTATTGAAAAGCTAAAAGTCGGAGAAGTATCAAGACCTGTTACCCTTGAAAATGATGAAGGAAAAATGACCTTACAATTACTTTATCTGCATGCAGTTTCTGCAGAGCACAAAGCTAACCTTCGTGATGACTATAATGCAATTCAGGAATGGGCTTTGAACAGGAAAAAAGGCGAGGCTATCAATAAATGGATTGGAGATAAAATATCAAAGACATACTTTAGAATTAGTCCTCAATTCAATGATTGTAATTTTATGCATGACTGGGAAGTGAAATAAGACCGAAATCTGATAATTGATTGAACGATTAACCTAATAAAGCTACTGTAAAATATATTGAAATGATCACTTTTAAATCTGATGTAGAAGCTGTTGACTCCTTTGGTGTAAAATATAAACAACTCACTGCTGAGATCGGTAAGGTAATAGTTGGACAGGAAGATGTAATTCGTGATGTTTTGATCTGTATTTTCAGTAAAGGGCATGCATTACTTGTTGGTGTGCCGGGATTAGCCAAGACATTGCTTGTTAACACAATAGCCAGATCACTGGGATTAACCTACAGCCGCATTCAGTTTACCCCTGATCTTATGCCTTCAGATATTTTAGGAACGGAGATTCTGGATGAAAACAGGAAATTCAGATTTCTGCGAGGACCCATTTTTGCCAATATAATTCTGGCTGATGAGATCAACAGAACTCCTCCCAAAACACAATCTGCATTGCTCGAGGCTATGCAGGAAAAAGCTGTTACTGTAGCCGGTGAAAGCCATCACTTAACAGAGCCGTTCTTTGTTCTTGCTACTCAAAACCCCATAGAGCAGGAGGGCACTTACCCATTGCCTGAGGCACAGCTCGATCGCTTTATGCTGAACATCTGGCTTGATTATCCCACTTTTGATCAGGAGTTGAATGTTGTTAAAAACACAACTACAGAGAAGACGGTTTCTACGGATATAGTACTTGCCAGCGACGAGATCATATATTACCAGAACCTTATCCGTAGAATACCTGTGCCTGATAATGTATATCAGTATGCAGTAAAAGTGGCCTCACGAACACGCCCGGGTACTGCTTTATCGCATGAGTGGGCAAATAAATATCTTACATGGGGTGCAGGACCAAGAGCTTCGCAATACATGATAATTGGAGCCAAATGTCACGCAGCAATAAACGGAAAGTATTCACCTGATATTGAAGATGTTCAGGCAGTTGCAGTTAACATATTACGACATAGAATTGTCCGTAATTATAAGGCTGAAGCTGAAGGCATTACTGTGAAATCAATCGTTGATGAATTGCTTAAATGATTTTTGATGAATTGCTTAATAATTATTAATGATTGCTTGAATAATTTGCGCAATTAACTGCTAAGAAATTTTCCCGGCTCCATCACCCACCGTTGCAACATAAAATGTAGGTTTAATGCCAATCTCGCTTTCATAAGCCGGGCCTACCTTGTTTATCAGAGGTTCAACATACCGTTTATCAACAATAGCTATTGCACAGCCTCCAAAGCCTGCACCTGTCATTCTGGCTCCTAATACCCCTTTAATCTTACGCGCTGCGTTAACTATAGTATCAAGCTCTGCCCCGGTAACCTGATAATCGTGACGTAATGATTCATGCGAGTCGTTCATTAATTGTCCAAAACTAACCAGGTCTCCTTTTTTAAGCGCATCAACTGCCATGATAACCCTACTGTTCTCGCTTATTACATGTCTGGCGCGCTTATAGAGTATAGGATCTGTAATAACATCGCCAATCTCATTAAATTCATCAAGTGATATATCGCTCAAATCAATCATAGGTCGTGCAGTTCTGAGTGCCTCAAGAGCTTTGTTACACTCACTGACCCTTTCATTATATTTTGAATCTGCAAGTTCCCTTCGTTTGTTGGTATTCATAATCACAATGGAGTTATCCTTAAGTTCAAGAGGAACCAGTTCATACTCCAGTGTGCGGCAGTTTAAAAACAATGCAGTGGCTTCCTTTCCCATACCTACAGCAAACTGATCCATGATACCACACTGCATGCCGACAAAATGATTCTCTGCGGTTTGTGACATTTTGATCAGCGTAATGCGATCAAGACCGGCTTTTAATATGTCATTCAGAGCAACAGCTGTTACAAGTTCAATGGATGCTGAACTTGATAACCCCGCACCATTAGGAATGTCACCGGAGTACAGAAGATCCAGACCCTGGGTAATTTCAATCTCTCTCTTCCTGAACTGGTCTATTACTCCTAAAGGATAATTTACCCAATGGTCGTAATGTTTACGACTAAGATCATTCAGTCGCACTTCAGCACTGTAAGGAAAATTGGTAGTTTTAAACCTGATCACACCATCATCATTTGGTGAAACA
Source organism: uncultured Lentimicrobium sp. (assembly GCA_964643225.1). Classification (GTDB taxonomy): domain Bacteria; phylum Bacteroidota; class Bacteroidia; order Bacteroidales; family Lentimicrobiaceae; genus Lentimicrobium. The sequence continues at coordinate 15,140 of CAZXQT010000007.1, forward strand.
GCCAGATAGGTGCCAAAACTAATTGCGCTTGGCAGAACGAATCCCCCGTTGTAGTCTGTATGTTCTCCTATAAGATTAACCCTTCCGGGAGCAAAGTAAATGCTTGCTCCATGCTGGTAATTTTGAATAAATTGCTCTCTTAAACCAAATGTATCCATGTTTTCTTTTTTTCTTCCTTATATCCTAACAACTATATCCTGAAAAGTATTAGACTGCTAAAAAATCAGAAAGAAAAGTTAAAATAACAAATAAAGAAATTGCCAATAAAAACATAACTTTGCCGTTAATGCTTCAACAATTGAAAGAATCACAATACTAAAAACTGACCTTATGAGCTTATTCTCAAACGGAAAAAGGTTCTGGATTACATTGGCTCTGGTGCTTGTAGTTCTTACGGCTGCATCTCTCTATTTTTTTGATGATGATAAAACCGAAAACAATATTACTGCTAAAGTAGAATTCGGAAATTTCAGTATTGATGTTACGACCAGTGGAGAACTGGAAGCGAAAAATTCTGAGAATATTCTTGGTCCTGTCGGATTGCGTGAAGTGAGGATATGGCAAGTGCAGATAAGCGACATTATTCCCGAGGGTACAATTGTTGATTCAGGTCAATACGTTGCAACCCTCGATAGGGGAGAGATTACAAACAGGCTGAAAGATTTGGAGAGTGAACTTGAAAAACTGGAGTCGCAGTTTATAAAGACCAAGCTTGATACATCTATGGATATGCGGGCAGCCAGGGAGGAGTTGATCAATCTTAAATACGCGCTCGAAGAAAGAACCATTACAGTAGAGCAATCCATTTATGAACCCCCTGCAACGCAACGGCAGGCTCGTATAGAACTAGATAAAGCTACCCGTTCTTTCGAACAGGCTCAGAAAAATTATAAGCTTAAACTCGATAAGGCTAATGCAAACATGCAGGAAGTCTCTGCTTCCTATACTCAGGCACAGCGAAGACTGGAGCAAATACAGGAAGTGCTGGGCGGTTTTACAATCAATGCTCCTAAAGCCGGCATGGTGATCTATAAAAGAAACTGGGACGGATCGAAAATGGGTATTGGCTCTACCATGAGTTCATGGGACAATATAGTTGCTACCCTGCCTAACATGTCTGAAATGATTTCCAAAACTTACGTTAACGAGATCGATATAAGTAAAGTCAAGGTGGGTCAAAAAGTGCAGATTGGTGTGGATGCTTTCCCTGAAAAGAAATACACCGGCACAGTTACCGAAGTAGCCAATATTGGTGAACAGATGAAAAGCTCCAATGCCAAAGTGTTTGAAGTTAAAATTAGAGTGCATGAGTTCGACAGTATTCTGAGGCCAGCCATGACAACTAAGAACATTATCAATACTTCTGTAATACCAAATGTGTTTTCTATCCCAATAGAATGTGTACATAATTCAGACAGCATATCCTTTGTGTACATGGCTGATCGTAAGGTGCGCCAGCAAATACAGACCGGACAGACCAACGAAAACAAGATTGTTGTTAAGAGGGGGTTAAAAGAAAAAGATGAGGTGTATTTATCCCCTCCTGAAGGGGCTATCAAATGGCGACTTAATAAGTTTGACTAAAGCGAAGAATTGTGGAAAGGCGACTTTACATACTTACTATTGCTCTTGAAGCAGTTATAGCAAATAAATTCAGATCGGTACTAACAGCCCTGGGAATTATTTTTGGTGTTGCTGCAGTTATTGCCATGCTGGCAATAGGTTCAGGTGCAAAACAGGAGATTCTGGAACAAATGAAGCTGGTGGGCGTAAATAACATCATTATTATGCCCAAAAAGGAATCGGCTAAAAAATCTTCATCCGATAGCGAAGATTCAAAAGGAAAAGAGGCGGTTGAAAAGTTTTCGCCAGGGCTATCATTGCTTGATGCGAAAAGTATTGCAGAGATTATCCCTTCAGTCGCAAAAGTAAGCCCGGAAGTAATGTACGATGCCTCAATTATTGCTGAAGGAGTTAATACCAACGGAAAAGTTAGTGGTGTTACACCTGACTTCTTTGAAGTGTTTAACCTTAGGGTCGAAAAAGGCGAGATGTTTAATCAGGAGCAAATGAAGGAGGGCAAGGCTGTATGCATTCTTGGATCTACCATTAAAAACAGGCTTTTCCCAAAAAAGGACCCAATTGGTGAGTACGTTAAATGTGGTTCGGTTTGGCTAAAGGTTGTAGGTGTTCTCGAGAACCGGGCTGTAACAACATCACTTTCGGAAGATATGGGCATAAACGACTACAATAAACAAATATTCGCTCCCATTAACACCATACTTCTGAGATACCGCGACCGCTCTGTTGTTACTACAGCAATGGTAAGAGGAGGTGGTTCAAGTGTGGTTATGGGTGATGACTTTTTTATGTCTTCCTTTTCGGAAGGAGACGACGCCAACATATCCAACCAGATTGATAAAATTGTTGTTCAGGTAACGGAAACATCACAAATAAACCAGACAACCGAAGTAATAAACAGAATGTTAAAGCGACGCCATGCAGGTGTGGAAGACTTCGTTGTACAGGTGCCCGAGCTTCTGCTGAAGCAGGAACAAAGAACAAAAGATATTTTTAACATTGTATTAGGTGCTATTGCAAGTATTTCTTTAATAGTAGGCGGCATTGGAATTATGAATATAATGCTCGCTTCTGTAATGGAAAGGACAAAAGAAATAGGCATACGAATGGCTACCGGAGCAACAAAGAAAGACGTTATTTTTCAGTTCCTGAGCGAAGCAACAATGATTAGTCTTTCAGGGGGTATAATTGGAATTGTGCTGGGTGTTGCACTTGCGCACATAATTACAAGTGTAACAGGCATACTAACCATTGTTTCCCTAAGTTCCATTTTCATTTCATTTGGCGTTTCTGCATCTGTGGGCATAGCTTTTGGTTACATGCCTGCACGTAAAGCTGCAATGGCTGACCCGGTAACGAGTCTTCGATATGAGTAACTGATACTTTAACAACTAATCCCATAATGAATAAGAAATTCTGGTCACTGCTGGTAATCGCTTTATTGATTAATACCTGTGTATTTTCACAAGTTTCACGCAAAGTGCTTACGCTGGATGAAGCTATACAGATAGCTCGCCAACAATCGCCTGACGCTCTGAGTGCAATGCATAGATTCAGGAGTAGCTACTGGCAGTTTCGAAATCACAAAGCCGAGCTAATGCCTATGCTTGCTCTTAATGCAACATTACCCAGCCTTAGCCGCAGCATAGAGAAAGTAACCACTATTGAAGGCGATTTCTTTACGGAACGAAATGTGGCGGAATATTCGGGCGGTTTATCCTTATCTAAAAACCTTGGGCTTACCGGTGGCCGGATATTTCTTTCTTCTGACCTGAGAAGGCTTGACCAGCGAATGACCATGTTTGGTGATTCGACTGTAACATCGTACCTGTCGTACCCTTTAAATATTGGCATCCAGCAACCCATTTTCGGATATAATGCATTTAAGTGGGCAAAGAGGATAGAACCACTAAAGTACAATGAGGCTGAACGCAGGTATATAGAAGACAATGAGCAGGTTAATATAAACGCGACCAATGCCTTCTTTATGCTACTCGAAGCGCAGATAAGACTCAAGATACAACAAACCAATATGGCCAACAACGACACACTGGTCCAAATAGCCCGTGGCCGTTATAACATTGGCACAATTGCTGAGAATGAACTGCTTCAGATAGAATTAAGTTACTTAAACTCCATGGCTGCCGTGGAGGAGGCAAACCTCCAGGTACAGAATATGACCTTCAATCTCAAATCATATCTCAGACTGCCTGAGAACGTAGAATTAGAACTCATAGCCCCGCAAGCTCCGCCAATCCGGCAGGTTGATACTAAAACTGCCATTGATCAGGCAAGGGAGAACAGAAGTGATGCGCTCGCCTTCGACAGGAGAATGATTGAAGCACAGAGCAGGGTAAGCGAGGCGAGAACAGCAAACAGGTTTAACGCTAATTTGTATGCCGTTTACGGTCTTACGCAAAGTACATCCGATTTCTCTCAGATATACAAAAACCCACAGGATCAGCAACGTCTCGAGTTTGGTATTACCGTTCCAATACTCGACTGGGGACTAGCCAAAGGCAGAATTAAGCTGGCTGAGTCAAACATGGAACTGGAGAGAACTTCTGTTCAACAGGAAATAAAGGATTTTGATCAGGAAATCTTTATTAAGGTAATGCAGTTCAATATGCAACCAACGCAGTATGCCATAGCTTCAAAGAGCGACACAGTGGCATTAAAGCGATACGAAGTAACAAAGCAGCGATATCTGATAGGAAAAATCGGAATAACAGATCTTAATATTGCACAGGCTGAAAAAGATAATGCTCAGCAGGGATATGTTTCAGCATTGGCCACTTACTGGCGAAGCTTTTTTGAACTGAGAAAACTAACCTTGTACGATTTTGCGATGGGCAAAAGAATCAGTATGGATCTTACTTTTGATCGTGATGGAGAAACTTCGGTTAACTTAAACAGAAGTGAAGGTAATTAACCTCTAACGGGTTTTACAAAATCAGCCGGTGTTTCTTCTCCTGTTTCTTCGTAGCAGTGTAACGCATCAACCATGCGAAGTGTTTCATTAACACTTCGTCCAAGTGAAATGTCGTTGATTACCTGGTGACGGATAATGCCCTGTTTATCAATGATGAACAGGCCAGGAAGTGCAACCGGATTTCCGTCGAACTCAACTCTTTCATCGTCTTCATCAAACTCATAGGAGCCTCCCATCATATTGTAGTTGTATGCAATAGTCTTCGAAAGATCAGAAACCAGCGGGAAAGTCACACCTTTTATTCCGCCATTTGAAGGTTCCAGTTGTAACCAGGCATGATGCGCATGCACTGAATCAACAGAACAGGCAACCACTGCAACGTTACGTCGTTCAAATTCTCCCAGTTTAGCCTGAAAAGCCAATAACTCTGTTGGACTCACGAAAGTAAAATCGAGAGGATAAAAGAAAAACACCACATGTTTCTTGCCAATAAACTGACTCAGTGAGAACTTCTCAACTACTTCACCGTTAACAACGGCATCTGCTTCGAAATGGGGCGCTTTTTTACCGACTAAGATCGACATATTGAATAAAAATTTTGAGGTTATACAAAAAGTAACAGACTTAAAGCCATGACTGCCATTCCTGAAATAAGACCATAAATAGACAAGTGATGTTCACCATATTTTTCGGCAGTTGGAAGTAATTCATCCAATGAAATAAATACCATAATTCCTGCAACCATGGCAAAAGTTATCCCAAAAGTTATCCCATTGAAATAGGGAAGCAGGAAGAAGAAACCGATCAGGGCGCCCACAGGTTCAGCCAAACCTGACATGAACGATAAAAAGAACGCTTTTTTACGGTTTTCGGTTGAATAGAAAACAGGAATTGAGACGGCAATTCCTTCAGGTACATTATGGATCGCAATGGCTATTGCAACACTCAAACCAAGGGCCGGATTTTCAATGGCGGAGAAAAAGGTAGCCAGTCCTTCAGGGAAATTATGAATCGCTATAGCCATAGCAGAGAACATACCCATCCGGTACAATGCCTGTTTTGACTTAACTGAATGCTGCACATTTTCTATATCGAGCAGTGAATGTTGCTCATGGGGATTTGAACCCGAAGGAACCAATTTATCAATTATAGCAGTTAGAACGATACCGGCAAAAAAGGCTGCTACTGTGTAATAATAGCCATAAGCTTCGCCGAGTTCCGATGATAAACTTATTCTGGCTTTCTGAAAAATCTCTATCATGGAAACATAGATCATGACACCTGCCGAAAATCCAAGTGCTACAGAAAGTAATCGTGTGTTGGTCTTTTTTGCGAAGAAAGCGACTGCAGCACCCACCCCTGTACTCAGACCCGCAAATAGGGTGAGCGCAAAGGCGAAAATTATAGTTGAGCTACTTATGTCGTCGGGCATATTATATTCTTTAATGGAACAAATATAAAGAAATATTATAATAGTTCACGTTTGGCTTCATTCCAGTATTCATCGAGTTGCTGCAAGGTCATGTCGTGCATTGACTTGCCGGCTTCATTAACTTTGTTTTCTATGAACTGAAATCGTTTGATGAATTTTTTATTCGTTCTTTCAAGTGCATCTTCGGGGTTAATGTTAATAAAACGTGCATAATTGATTAAAGCAAAAAGCAAATCTCCGAATTCATCTTCTATCTTTTCATGGTCTCCCTGTATTTTCTCATGCTTCAGTTCTTCCAGTTCCTCCTGTACTTTCTCCCATACCTGCATCGCATTATCCCAGTCAAACCCAACCCCACGGGCTTTTTCCTGAATGCGGTATGCTTTAACCATTGCAGGCAATGACCCTGGTACTCCGCTTAAAACTGATTTACGACCTTCAGTCATCTTTATTTTTTCCCAGTTGTTTTTAACGGTTTCTGCGTCATTTGCAACAACATCACCATATATGTGCGGATGCCTGCGAATTAGTTTTTCATTTATTGAATCTAAAACATCCGTAATCGTAAAAGCATTTTGCTCTGAAGCAATTTTGGAATAAAAAACCAGGTGAAGCATCAGATCTCCCAGCTCTTTTTTTATTTCATCCATATCCTTTTCAAGAATGGCATCACTCAACTCATATGTTTCTTCAATAGTAAGATACCTTAGTGTGTCAATTGTTTGTGCTTTGTCCCATGGGCAGCCTGCACGCAATTCATCCATTATATTCAGCAGTTTCTCAAATGCTTCCAGCCGTTTATCCATCCTGATCATTGTTTCTGCAAAGTTAGTAATACTACAGTGTGGTTTTGTATTTTTGTTTCCTCATTGTGCACGGGGAATTCTTTGAATTTATTGGTTTTACAAGATACCGATTATTATCATGGCAAACTTTACGTAACTTTAGGAGCAAGATACCGGTATGAAGCATAAAACCCTACTTGTTATTTACCTTTTATTCACTTCCCTGATTGCATTTGGTCAAAAGAGGCATCACTTTCAGGCCCCTAATCTGCTCGTTGAAACCAGAGCTAACTATGGCTTTCTTATTGCTCATCATATTGAAATGGAGATCTTTAACAAGCATCTCCCTTCATTCGAAGTTAGTCTGGCACGGGCCACCTATGGTAAACAACAATGGGAAACATTATATAACTATCCGGTTACCGGAATAAATTACTGGAACGCCTGGCTTGGCGACCCCCAAACTCTTGGACAGGCTCATGCCCTGATGCCTTACATTGCATTCCCGATCATTAAAAATGATAAAACAGAGCTTAATTTCCGGCTTGCCGCCGGATTAGGTTACCTTACCCAAAAGTTCGACAGACTGCATAATTATAAATATATCGCCATCGGATCACATCTTAATGCTGCTGTCAATCTGATGGCCGAATACCGGTGGAAACCGATTCAACACCTGCAACTGTCAGCAGGTATTCAGTTAATGCACTTTTCGAATGGCTCAACCAAAACGCCCAACTTTGGTTTGAATATCCCTTCATTATCTGCCGGTGCAGCATTTAGAATTAACAAAGATAACCCCTACATTAAACGGGCAATAAGGCCTCAGCTCACAATGTATGAATTTGATGGCCATCAATTTATTGAAATGCGCATTGGTACCTCCTTTGGTGTTAAGAGAATTGGCGAGGTAATAAGTGAAAAGTACTATGTATCTGCCAGTTCCATAACTGCATTAAAGAACATCGGCAGTAAAGGCAGGGCAGGAATTTGCCTGGACTTTTCCTATGATGGATCGGATGAAATGTTTACCGGTGCAGAACCCGGAACCTATTCAACAATGCAACTTGTTAAACCGGGTGTTGGTTTAGTTTATGAAGTTGTGCTTTCGAGGTTGTCCTTTCCTTTTGCCGTAGGCTTTTATACCGGCGGTAAATACAATGAGGGACTTTCGTATTATAAAATTGGCATGCAGTATCTGATAAGCAGAAACTTCTTTACAGCATTGACACTAAAAACCCATTTCGCCCGGGCCGATTATCTATCTCTGGGTATAGGTTACCGTTTCAGGATTAAACAGTATTGGATATAATGGCTGGTATCTTAGACATAAAAAGCTTGTTTCGCACTTTGATCACTTTTTCAGGATGGTTGATAATACTCGCATTGTGCTCATCCTGCAAAAAAGAAAATTTAAATAACTGCTTTACAAATGCCGGCGCTGTTACTACAGAAGACCGAACAGCGTCCTACTTTTCGGTTATTGATCTTGCCGATAATGTAAACCTTGTTTTGGAAGAAGGAGATCATTTCGCTGTTCGTGCTGAAGCCGGTAGTAATTTACTTCCCCTGCTGCAAACAGAAATTTCAGACAGCACGCTGATTATACGAAACAACATGAAGTGCAACTGGATAAGGAATTACGGGCATGAACTAACCGTTTATGTTAGCTCACCGGCTCTCCATACTGTTAATTATGAAGGGTCAGGCGATATTACAACCAAAGACACTTTTCAGTGCGACTCCCTTGAAATCAATGTCTGGGGTGGTGCCGGCTCCTTTACGCTCGATATGCTGTGTAAAAAACTTAACCTCCAGCTCCATTATGGTACCGTTGATTTCAACGTTAGTGGATTTTCAAAAACTACTTCTATTTATGCAAACAGCTATGGCCCCTTTAACTGCGGGGCGCTGAATTCTGATATAGTTTTTTTAAGAAACAGTGGAACCAACGATTGTTATGTACATGCAAACCATGTTCTTAGCGTTGAAATTACTTCCGTTGGAAATGTATATTATTCCGGAAACCCCTGGAACCTTGAAAGTCACATAACAGGAACAGGCAAGCTCATTAAAATTCCGGAATGATCCAGACATAGGCTTAATATGCCCTGGCAAATACGACCCTTTTGTTCGACGGCTTGCCGGTAAGTATACATTTGCCTTCCTCTGCTTTCGCGTTTAAAGGTATGCAGCGGATGGTTGCCTTGGTTTCTTCCTTTATTTTTTGCTCTGTTTCAGGAGTGCCATCCCAGTGTGCATATACAAAACCGCCCTTGTTATCCAGTATGTCGATAAATTCTTCCCAGGTATCTGCTTTTGAGGTCATGCTTTCTCTGTAATCAACTGCCTTTTGGAATAGGTTTTCCTGAATATTTTGCAAGAGATGTTCAATCTTGGTTTCGATGTCCTGCAGCTGATAGCTCGATTTCTCGAGAGTATCGCGCCGGGCCACTTCCACGGTACCATTCTCTATATCACGTGGACCAATAGCAATACGAACAGGCACCCCTTTAAATTCGTATTCGTTGAATTTCCATCCCGGTTTATAGGTGTCACGATCATCGTACTTAACAGAAATACCTTTCGATTGCAGGTTTTTCATGATAGCTTTAGCTTTTTCCGAAATCATCTGCAACTGATCGTCAGTCTTGTATATAGGTATGATAACTACCTGTGTGGGAGCAAGTTTTGGTGGCAGTACAAGCCCATTATCATCGGAGTGGGCCATTATAAGAGCACCCATTAATCTGGTCGATACACCCCATGAAGTAGCCCATACGTACTCAAGTTTATTCTCCTTGCTAAGATATTGTACATCAAAGGCTTTTGCGAAATTCTGACCAAGGAAGTGCGAGGTTCCGGCCTGTAATGCCTTACCGTCCTGCATTAAAGCTTCAATACAGTATGTTTCAACGGCACCGGCAAAACGCTCGTTTGGCGATTTCACCCCTTTTAACACGGGTACTGCCATCCAGTTTTCGGCAAAGTCTGCATACACATCAAGCATTTTCTCAGTCTCGGCAATTGCCTCATCGGCTGTTGCATGAGCCGTGTGGCCTTCCTGCCAAAGGAACTCTGCGGTGCGTAAAAACAAACGGGTGCGCATTTCCCAGCGAACTACATTTGCCCACTGATTTATCAGCAAAGGCAGATCGCGGTATGATTTTATCCAATTACGATACGTATCCCAGATGATAGTTTCTGAAGTCGGACGAACAATCAGTTCCTCCTCGAGCTTTGCATTCTCATCAACAACAATACCTTTGCCGTCAGGATCGTTTTTTAAACGGTAATGTGTTACCACAGCACATTCTTTGGCAAAACCTTCAACATGGCTGGCTTCTTTACTGAAGAACGACTTTGGTATGAAAATTGGAAAGTACGCATTAACATGCCCGGTATCTTTAAACATTTTGTCAAGAGCTGCCTGCATTTTTTCCCATATTGCATAACCATATGGTTTGATGACCATGCACCCTCTAACTGCAGAATTCTCAGCCATATCGGCTTTAATTACCAGGTCATTGTACCATTGAGAATAATTCTCACTTCTGGTTGAAAAATCTTTCGCCATGTTGTCTTTGTGGTATAGTATTTGTGATATTACAGGTAATAATTATTGTATCAGAGGTGCAAAATTAACAATTTTTACCAAGCTAATTGAAGCCTATATACACAACATACAGCTTAATAAAGGGAGGACCCCAAAATGAAAACTTACATCACATTACTTGCAGTAGTTGCCTTTGCACTGAGTTCCTGCACAACAGTATACCAGTCAGGCGTTCCGGGTGACGATGTTTATTATTCACCAAAAGACGGTACATATACCAGGGTGATAAAGAGCACTGAACCACAAACGGCACAGCAACCAACCTATCAACAGGAAACTGTTGTTGAGCAGCCTTATGAAGATAACTCTTCATATCAGGCCGAAAGCCAGTATCAGGAAGGGGAGTATGCTGCTGAACCCTATTCAGAACAATACACTGACCCGGGGACAGGTAATACCTACATCACTAACAATTACTACGATAGCGACGATTATTACGATTATGCGTATTCCGCCCGCTTAAGAAGGTTCCACAGCAGTGCATATTTCGGAAGTTATTATTCTCCGTATTACACCAACCTCTACTGGTACGATTACAACCCATGGAGCTGGGGAACAAGTATCTATCTGGGCTATAACTGGTGGTATCCTTCCTACCGCTGGGGCTTTGGCTTCAATTACGGATATTCTCCTTACGGATATGACCCATTCTTTGATTATTACCCGGGATACAGCTATTACTACCCATACTATGGTGGCAGTTACTGGAGCGGATATCGTCATGGATACTGGAATGGATACTACGATGGTTACTATGGAAACTACTATAACAGCAGAGACTATAACTCCTATTATTACGGACACAGAGGATCATTTGCAGGTGGCGGAAGAACCGGTAATGGGCGTAGCTCATCACTCGATGGTGACAACGGAACAACCTTTGGCGAAAGATACGAAAAGGCTCTTAAATCGGGCAGACTTAATAACCCAACCAATGACTTAAGAGATCGTCCAGTAAACCCGGGACGTCAGGCAGTAAATCCACGCTCGGTTACCAACGAGAGAGAGGATCCTAAAAATACACGTACAACTCCTTCAACCGATCAGCCTACAAACAGGCGGACAGTAACTCCAGGCAGAACTGAACCAGGAAACAATCAGAATACCCGTACAGTTACTCCATCCCGCGAGGAGCCTAAGAGCAAAGACGTAACTCCAACCGGAACAGATCCAAATAATACACGTACTGTTGTTCCTTCACGCGAAGAGCCTAATAATACCCGCACTGTTACCCCTTCCCGCGAAGAGCCAAACAGACAGGTTACCCCTTCCCGTCAGGAACCTAACAGACAGGTTACTCCTTCCCGTCAGGAACCTAACAGACAAGTTACTCCTTCAAGAGAGAATCCGGGCAACCGCTCAGTTAATCCTTCAAGGCAAAGTACGTCGGAGTACCGTAGTACACCTCAAACATACAGCGCCCCAGGTTATAACAAACCAAAATCAAGCAACGAGTATACTTCACCCAGGTACAGGAGTATTCGTGAGAATAGTGTAAAGCCTTCCGGCGAAACAAGGGAAAGTGGTCAACAGAACACTTACAGTCCGGAGAATAATTCACGGCAAATGCCTGCCCGTAGTTCTTCACCCGACACCTATCGTTCCCGTCCATCACAAGGCTCATCCAGTCCTGCATACACTCCTTCGAGATCTAACAATGAGAACAGGAGCAATAGCTACACTCCTTCAAGATCATCATCCGGTAGCAACAATTCGGCTCCCAGATCATCTTCGGGCAGTAGTTACACCCCATCGCGTTCTTCATCATCCGGAAGCAGTTATACTCCTTCGCGTTCATCTTCGTCTTCAGGCAGTTACTCAACTCCGCGTTCATCATCCTCTTCCTCTTCATCCGGAAGCTCCAGGTCATCAGGAAGAAGGTAATTCTATCTGATTTAAGCATAGACTAACAACAGATACCGTATCAAAAACAGGTTCGCACTCTTAAATCACATATACTAAAATGAAAAAGACTCTAGTAACCATCTTAAGCGTACTTATCTCAGCAACTGCCCTTTATGCTCAGAACGAAATAGATGCACTGCGCTATTCAAGACTCAATCCTTCAGGTACTGCCAGATTTGTAGCTATGGGTGGAGCCTTTGGCGCCCTCGGTGCCGACTTCACAACATTAAGTTACAACCCGGCCGGGATTGCATTGTACAAAAGATCAGAATTTACCATTACCCCGTCAATTTATGTCGGACGCACAGAATCAAGTTACTTTGGAAACCGAAACGATGATGAAAGATATAATTTTAATCTCGGTAATGCCGGACTTGTAATGGTAACTACCCCTAATAATACCAACTCCGGATGGAAGAATATTCAGTTCGGAATAGGTATCAACAGGCTGGCAAACTTTAATAATCGCGTATTGATCAGCGGATTCAACGAAAGTTCCAGTTATTTAACTCCCTATGCAGATAATTCTCAGGGAGTTTCTTTAAATGACCTTGATAATTTTGGTTCAGGGCTTGCCTACGACACCGACCTGATGTACCAAAACTCACAGGGCGTATATATGGTTGACATGTACAACGGTGAAGTTATGCAGCGTAAAACCATTGAAACCAAAGGTTCCATGAATGAGGTGGTTCTGAGTTTCGGCGGAAACTACAATGATCGCGTATACCTGGGTGCTACTGTTGGTATCCCCTCCATCAGATACGTCGAAACATCCATATATTCTGAAAGAGATTCAGAGAATAACAACGATTATTTTAAATCCTTCAACCGTATCGATGAACTCGAAACTACAGGCACCGGCATTAACCTTAAGGTTGGTATGATCATTAGAGCAACAGACTGGTTCAGGTTTGGTGGTGCAATTCAAACACCCACTATCTACTCTGAAATGGCCGACAGCTATACCACTACATTCGAATCGTTCTTCGACACAGCACAATCGCTATCAGCTTCTTCAGAAGGATTCTTTGAATATGAGCTCAATACACCATTCCGTGCAACTGCCGGAGCCGCTCTTTTATTCGGTAAATTTGGATTGCTTAGCGCTGACTATGAATATCTTGACTTTGCCGCTGCCCGTTTACGCGCAATTGATTATGACTTTGAAGCCGAAAACGAAGCAATAAAAGACGGGTACAATAAAGCGCATAACCTACGGTTCGGAACAGAATGGCGTTATGGATTGATCAGTTTCAGAGGTGGTTATGCAATTGCTGCCAATCCCTATAAAGAAGGAGTAAACTCTGTAATGAATACTTATTCAGCAGGCATTGGTGTAAGAGGAGAAAAATTCTTTGCTGATTTTACCTGGGCACTGAGTAAAATGGATGATGAGTATCATTTATATCAGACTGTGCCGGGTGCTCAAAGACCGGTTGCTTTTACCGAAAGCAGCAATTCAAACTTCTTATTCACCCTTGGATTAAAGTTCTAACTTGGAGCACTATCAACTACTAACTATTGTTTTCATGCTCGAAAGGCCTCCCTCGTGGAGGTCTTTTTTTGTTGTTGCCCGGCACTAATGATTTACTCTGTTAATACCAGCCTTTGCTTTTTGCAAAATGCTGTTTCTGTATTCATCAAAGTCAAGTTTCTGGCATTCCTTATAACACCATAGCGCCTGGTTGGCTTCTCCTTCCTCTTCATATATTGAACCAAGGCTCAGCATACTGTTAGCGGCATAATAAACCGGCCTGCTTTTGCCGAGTCTGTATGTCTGCATGTAGGCTTCCTTTGCTTTGGCAATGTTACCAAGCTTATGCTGTATCCTTGCCATCCTGTATGAGTGCTCTATCTGCCGGTCGATAGGTAGTTTTTTGACATGTATAGTCTGTAGTGTTTTTTGCGCCTGTGTGTAATACCCTCCATCGAACAACAACCTTGCCTTTAATAATTCAGCATGGGGCACCTGACCCGATAAAGCTTCTTTCTGGGCTTCCTTGTCGTTATCTACATCCGTAAAGCCACACAGCTTTATTCTTGAAATGTATTTGTTGTAATTGGCAGTGTCTCCTTCTATAAGGTAGCTCCATGCAATTTTCTGATAGGCTGACTTTATAAAATTGCGTCCCTTAAAATTTGAAGTAAACTTTAAAAGATAGATCCTCGCACGTGGGTCGAGCTTTTTAAGCATTGCGTTACCGGTTAAATAGTCAAGATAATGAAACGGGTAGTGCTCATTTGATTTTGGTTTATTTATGAGCAACAATAAGGCGTTGTCGTTTTCACCCCTGTCGGCATAAAATGAAGCAGCCGCATAGAGCAATAGCGGATTTTCATTCAAACTCTTATCCGCGCTTTCCCGCTTTAATATTGTCAGCATTCTGCCGGCGTTTTCATTGGTGTTAGCCAGGTTAAATGTTACGAAAGTTGAAAGGAACAAACTCTCGTAATATAAATACGGATAGGGGCTTTCAGTCATATTTACCTGCAGGGCTTCTTGCAGCTGGTGCACCCCTTTATTAACATCGCCTTCAAATCCGAACAGATCAGACACCCACTTATAGTTTTCAGGAATCGAGCCAATGAGGATGTTAAACAAACCCATACCTGTGAGATTAGGCTTAAAGCCGGGAAACAACTTATTGTTTTCTCTGAATTGATTGTATGCTTTTGTTAAATCGCGGGCAGCCCTGGTATACTCGCCGAATTTCATGGCTGCCACACCCGACTGCAGGTTTAACTGAGCCATTGCGTACATCCTCCATGGTGTACCTTGCGGAGTTTGCTCAATGGCTCTCATACGGGCAGATTTACGATCCAGCAACTCACGGTAGTCAGGCTCTTCTTCCGAAATCACACTCGATAAAAAGTTCATGTACCCTTCGAGATAATGATACATCACATTCCTATTGTCAGCAGTCTTTTGTTTTGCTATTATGCTTTCAGCAGATGAAAACTTAAGCCTGAGCAGTTCAAGATATGCCTGCTCATACTCTTTATTCATGCCAATAGAAGAAGCCTGAAGCTGAACGCTCCCCAACAGGAGGATTAGTATGTATATTGCTCTTTTCATGGCGGTTGCCGTACAAAGATAAAATAAAGAAGGCTACCCAAATGGATAGCCCCCCTCTAACTACTTAAATCTTGTTTAGTTATGAATGGTCGAGGCCAGACCATTATCGATAAGGATGCGGCCACAATATTCACAAACTATAATCTTTTTATGCATTCTGATGTCTAATTGCCTTTGCGGAGGAATAGCACTGAAGCAACCACCACAGGCATCGCGCTCAACCGTTACAACAGCCAGGCCGTTGCGGGCATTTTTGCGGATGCGCTTATATGCTATAAGATATCTTTCTTCAATAAAACGCTGATATTCATCGCTTTTTGCCTGAAGACTCTGTTCTTCTTTTTCTGTTTCACCAACAATCTCCGATAATTCGGTCTTCTTAATTTCAAGGTCGTTGCGACGTTCGTCAAGAACTTTCTGCGAAGTTGATATTTCTTCCGTTTTTGTGTTGAGAGAATTGGTATACTCCTTAATTCTCTTTTCAGCTAACTGGATCTCAAGATTCTGATATTCGATCTCTTTAGTTAAAGCTTCGTATTCTCTGTTATTTCGAACCTCACGTAAATCATCCTGATATTTGGCGATTGCCGACTGGCTGTCCTTTATTTGTAATTGCTTTTCTTTTATCTGGACTTTAAGGTTTTCTATATCCTGGATAAAATTATCTATACGGGTCTGCAGACCGATAATTTCGTCTTCAAGATCTTCCACCTCCAATGGCAATTCACCTCTGATAATTTTAATTTTGTCGATCTGTGAATCAATTTGTTGCAGGCTATATAGCGCAATTAGCTTTTTCTCAATAGACACTTCTGTTTCATCGGCTTCGGCGCCTGACATAGAAACGTGTGCTGAAATGTAACTATTTCCATCCTGACTGATATTCTCGACAGGATTTTTCATGGAGCTGCTTTGATCTTTCGACGATTTTGCCATACTACTTCCTTAGGTTTAGGAAATTAATTAAATATACTGAACGGGATTGGAATTAATCCCTGAAATTTGGAGTGCAAAGGTAGTAAATTTTTCTTTTAGTATTTTATATAATAAATCTTTGCTAAATTGCTCTGTTTCATAATGGCCGGCCTCTACCAGAATAATTTTTCCCTCGGCCAAAAAATAGTCATGATATTTGAGCTCTCCTGTAATAAAAACATCGCATCCTGCAATTATTGCATCGTTTACAAGGAAACCTCCGGCGCCGCCACAAATGCCAACTTTAGCAACTTTTTTACCGGTCAGCGGTGAGTGTTTTAGTACCGGTACCCTCAAAACTTCCTTCAGCATGCTCAAAAAAGCCAAAGCGTCAGTGGGTTCCTGAAGCTCTCCTGTCATACCTGCACCTTTTTGCGGAAAATCGTTTGTGAGTGCATAAGAATCCCATGCAACTTCTTCGTACGGATGCACCTCACTAACCGCCTTAACCACTTTATTTTCAAGCCATGACGGTAGCACCGTTTCAATCTTTATTTCCGGTTCAACATGCAGCTTGCCTATTTCACCTACATATGGATCGGCACCTTCCTTTGCTCTGAATGTTCCTTTGCCGCTGGTATTAAAACTGCAACAATCGTAATCGCCAATTACACCTGCGCCTGCTTTGAAAATAGAATTTCTTACATTGTTGTGTTCGCTTTCAGGCACAAATACTACCAGCTTTCTGAGCATGTTTTTTAACGGCCTTAAAATCGTTGTTTTCTGCAATCCTATTTTTTGACCAAGTATGGCATTAACACCGGCCAGTGAATTGTCGAGATTTGTATGCGCTGCATATAACGCAATGCCGTTTTTTACAGCCTTTATTACACACCTCTCTACAAGATTGTTACCATTTAATTTTTTAAGCGGATTAAAGATGATCGGATGGTGTGAGATGATAAGATCATATCCCAGACTTATTGCTTCATCAATAACTTCTTCGGTTACATCGAGTGTTATCAGTGCGCCGGTTACTGCATCATTACGATTACCAACCAGCAGCCCTGCATTGTCGTATGAGTCTTGTGAGGGTACAGGTGCAATTTCTTCAATAGTGTCTGTTATCTGATAAAGTTTCATAATATTTTATGATATATCCGGGCCCGTTATTGATTCAGTACAGAAATAAACGGTATTAAAACATGTTAAACATCCTTTTAGGATGCCTTAGTTTGGTAAAAACAACAAAATTCTCCTTTTTATTGTAAAGTTATGTAATTTTTTTTAATTTTAATGCGTGGAATTCCTGAAGCTATTTCTGCTGCCGTTTGCTGTCTTATTCGGTATTGTTACCTGGATAAGGAATAAGCTTTTTGACTTTAAAATATTGCCTTCCAGCACATTTAATGTTCCGGTAATTTCTGTTGGAAATCTATGTGCCGGTGGAACCGGCAAGACTCCACATGTGGAATATTTGCTGCGTTTATTTGGCTCAGGCTCCGATCTTGCTACCCTTAGCAGGGGTTACGGCAGGAAAACGAACCGTTTCAGAATTGGTGGAGCAGAAGACCATGCCGGTACTATCGGCGATGAGCCGGCACAGTTCGCAAACAAGTTTCCTCAGATTACGGTAGCTGTTGATGAGCGTCGAAAAAGAGGAATGGAACACTTACTTCGCCTGCAGACGCCTCCTTCTGTTTTTATACTGGATGATGCTTTCCAGCATCGTTATGTAAAACCGGGTTTTTCTATTCTGCTTACCGATTACCATAACCTTTATACAAACAACTACATGTTGCCATTCGGAACCCTCAGAGAGTCGAGAAGCGGAGCCGCAAGAGCCGATATAATCGTAGTTACAAAGACACCCTTTGTTCTTTCACCCATCGAGAGGCAGCGTATTATTGATGCTATAAACCCCAAACCGCATCAAACAGTGGTCTTCTCTTTCATACGATACGGAGAACTGAGATCATTATGGAATCAACAGGAAACAATTTCAAATAATAACCGCTGCAGTGTTATAATGATGGTAGCCGGTATTGCTAACAGCTACCCCATGGAGTTTGAATTAAAAAACAGATGTAATGATTTGGTTATCAGTAGGTATAAAGATCATCACACATATACTGAAAGAGATTTTAAAGAAATAAATCAAAAATTTTCGGATATTTACACCCGCAACAAACTACTCGTAACAACTGAAAAAGACGCAATGCGTATGCTTGATCCAAAAATAAGATCCTATGCATCACAGCTTCCTTTTTACTATCTGCCCATTGAAATAGATTTTCACAATGGCGACAAACAACTATTTGATCAAACATTATTAACCTATGCTCGAAAAAATTAAAGAGAGTGTAAATTACATCTCATCACGAATCACACACAGGCCCCAGGCAGGCATCATTCTTGGCTCCGGTTTGGGAAACCTTGCAACAAAAATTGAAGTTGATATAGTTATTCCGTACAATGAAATTCCAAATTTCCCTGTTTCTACCGTAAAAGGGCATAAAGGAAATCTCATTTTTGGCTCCCTTGGCGGAAAGCATGTGGTAGCTATGCAGGGGCGCTTTCATTTTTATGAAGGCTGGACCATGGAACAACTGGCTTTCCCTTTGCGGGTTATGAAATTACTGGGCATCTCCATGCTTGTGGTATCCAATGCAAGTGGAGGTATGAATCCACTTTTCAACATCGGAGATATTATGCTGATCACCGACCATATTAACCTGATGTCGACAAACCCGCTTATTGGTCCGAATATTGATGAATTTGGTCCGCGTTTCCCCGACATGAAAGAAGCATACGACAAGCACCTGATTGAAAAGGTGCGCGAAGTTGCGTTTCACGAGGGTATCCCCTTACAGAGCGGAGTTTACGCAGGAGTTACCGGGCCTACATTTGAAACGCCGGCCGAATATAAGTTCTTCCATATCATTGGTGCCGATGCTGTTGGTATGTCAACAGTTCCGGAGGTTATTGTAGCCAGACACATGTCAGTTCCCGTTGTTGCACTGTCTGTGATCACTGATCTGGGTATAGTTGGCCGCATCAGCGATGTATCGCATGAGATCGTTCTTCAGGCTGCTCAGGCTGCTGAGCCATTATTGACAAAAATTATTGTTAGACTGCTTCAGGAAACAGAATTATAGCAGTATGCGATGGTAAAAGCTTCCATAAGAGCCCTTTACTATTATTTATCTGCTGTCGCAGTGATAGCTTTTTTGGCTATTACAGGCTCGTCGTGTACTAAAACCAATGAAAACCAGGCAATGATTCTGGTTGAGCATGCCATGGAAGGAGGCATTGTCAGGCTTAAAATGCTTGATACTATTGGTCCGCGCACTATCGACTCTTTATCTGCACCTAATGACGGGGTTTTTAGATTTCATCTTAAGTTAAAAGAACCGGCCATCTATTTTATAGAGGATGCAACCGATAAAGAGGAAATGATTGTTTCACCCGGTGATACGATCAAGCTCAGTCGCAGCGGAAATACTAAAACAGTATTACAGGGAAAGGATAATCAGGAGTATGTAAAATTTGTACGAACCCTCGAATCGATTGAGCAAAAAGCAGACTCGCTTTCGCAGGAGTTTATCTTTGCACAGTACACTGATACGTTTGCTTCGGTACGGGTGCGTATTACCGATGAGTTTGAAGATCTCCGACTTGCTGCCCGGGATGCATCGGTATTGTTTATGCAAAATAATCCTTCATCCATCGGTATATACCGGGCTATAACCAATTCGGTCAGGCAAACACCGGCATTTAACTTTCAGTCAGATATGTACTGGTTTAAGTTTGCAGACTCCTGCCTGGCAGAGCATCATCCAAACCATCGCTACACGCTGTGGCTCAAACACAGGATCAATAATGCCAACAGGTTGCCCGGTGCAAAACGCGGAAGTGTAAAGCTTCAAGCCGATGCTCTTGATCTGAAGAGTATAACCCTACCGGGTACAGGAGGTAAGCCTGTTTCCATTGATGCTAAAATGCATGAACTAACTATCGTACATTTATGGGATAACTCTGCCCTCAGCCGACAGGCAAATGCAAAAAT
Source organism: uncultured Lentimicrobium sp. (assembly GCA_964643225.1). Taxonomy (GTDB): domain Bacteria; phylum Bacteroidota; class Bacteroidia; order Bacteroidales; family Lentimicrobiaceae; genus Lentimicrobium. The sequence goes on from CAZXQT010000007.1 coordinate 35,454, forward strand.
TAAAAATCTGTACGAAAAGTATAAAGGCAATAATTTAGGTTTATACTCCATTGCCTTCCATGATAATGTAAAAGGATGGAAGGCAGCAATAGAGCTTGATAAAATGTGGTGGAACCATATGATTGATACTGCCGGCATCAAATCAAATATTTTGCAACAGCTGGGTAATCCCGGTCTGCCCATATTTATCGTAACTGAAAAGAACTATGCTGTATCTGCAACTTTTACCAATGCGAATGACCTTGAGAAATGGCTTGCAGACAGGTTCCGGAAAGAGAATAAAATCAAGTAAAACACCATAAAACAAGGAGTGACATTTGAAGATATACTTTGCTTCTGATTTTCATTTAGGAATCCCTGATCACGATGCCAGCCTGCAACGGGAGAGGTTGCTGGTTAAATGGCTTGAAATGATTGAACAGGATGCCGATGAATTGTACCTTATGGGTGATGTTTTCGATTTTTGGTTCGAATACAAGACGGTTATACCCAAAGGTTTCGCACGCCTTTTTGGCAAACTGGCCGAGATAACCGACAGGGGTATACCCGTATACCTTTTCAGAGGCAATCACGATATCTGGGCTTTCGACTATCTTAATAAAGAGCTGGGTATCAGGCTGCATCGTGAACCGGTGATACGCGAATGGAACGGAAAGAAATTTTTCCTCGCCCATGGCGATGGTATCGGCCCTGGCGATAATGGGTATAAGCTGCTGAAAAGAGTATTCGAATTCAAACCCAATCAATGGCTCTTCCGCTGGCTGCATCCGGATATGGGGACAAGAATGGCTCTGTACTTCTCACAAAAAAGCCGCTACGCCAATATCCTGAAAGATAAAGAACTGGTTGAACGTCAGGGTGCAATTGACCTTTCGAAAGAAAGACTTTATGATTTCGCAAAAGATCATCATGCAAAAAATCCTGATGTTCTCTATTATATTTTTGGGCACCGTCATTGCCCTGGGCACGTTGCTATAAATAACAGCGGTCATTTTGTTAACCTGGGCGATTGGGTGATCAATTTCTCTTATGCAGTTGTTGATGAAACCGGACTATCACTATATACGTTTAAATCAGCCTTGCCTGAATTACTGGAAGGGCCATTTTAATATTGCGGGAAAAAACTATACATGCTATGTTATTTGCAGGAATTGATATTGGCTCAAACGCAGTAAGATTGTTGTTTGCGAATGTTCTTGAAAAAAAAGGCACACCTGTATCCGAAAAAGCCACCCTCGTTCGAATCCCTGTGAGGTTGGGTATGGATGTGTTTACTCTTGGTCGCATCAGTGAGCAGAAAACAGAAATGCTTATAAAGACCATGAAAGCTTTTAAACTGCTCATAGACGTATATCAACCCCTGGGTTACATGGCTGTAGCAACCGCAGCCATGCGCGAAGCCTCCAACAATGAAGAAGTGCTTGAACTGGTTCAGCAGGAGTCAGGTCTTAACATTAGCCTTGTTGACGGAATTGAAGAGGCTAACATTATAAGCAGTTTTACCAGGCTCCTCCTCAATAAAGAATTCAACATTACCATGTATGTTGACGTAGGAGGAGGTTCTACAGAGATCTCTCTTTATAACAAAAGTAAGTTCCTGACCTCTAATTCGTTTAAAATAGGAACTATACGATTGCTGGCCGATAAAGTGGAGGACCAGGAGTGGGAAGATATGCATACCTGGCTCAACCAGTTTAGTGCATATTTTGGTCAGATGAATGTAATTGGTTCCGGTGGTAACATTAATAAGATCACAAAGCTATACGGCGATAATGTAACTAATTTGCTTACTATGGAGCAGTTACAATGCGCATATAAAAGGCTGAACAGTATGTCGCTCGACGAACGTATGGATAAACTTGGACTTCGCCCTGACCGTGCCGACGTTATTGTACCAGCTGCAAAAATATTTATCAAACTCTTAAAATGGTCGAATCTGCAAACAGTTTCAGCTCCTAAGATCGGTCTTGCCGATGGTCTGGTGCTTCTGCAGTACAATAAATTTAAAATGGCCAGCATACACTAGCGATATAAAGGCAGCCTCCAAACACTTCATGTTCTGATAATAAACGAATGCTTATCTTTGCATTTGTTTTGCATCCTTATTCATGATATCCTTCGAAGAAGCATTATATATAGTTGAAAATGCAGTTGTTAGCCCCCGTGTTGAAAGTGTATCTATGCTAGATGCATTATCACGGGTACTTGCCGGCAATGTGTATTCAGATGTTGATATGCCTCCTTTTGATAAAGCGGCTGTTGATGGATATGCATGCCGGAGAATGGATCTGCCCGGCCCGCTTAAAGTTGTTGAAGTGATACCGGCCGGAATTATTCCGGTAAAAACCATTAAGCAGGGGCAATGTGCGAAAATCATGACCGGCAGTATTGTTCCACACGGGGCTGACTGTATACTCATGGTTGAACAAACCGGCCAAAATTCCGACGGCACTATAAGTTTCCTCAGAAACTCCACTTCCAATAACATTGCTTATCAGGCAGAAGATGTACGAAAAGGGCAACTGGTGCTTGAAGCAGGAACTTTTATCAAACCTCAGCATATTGCGATGCTGGCATCGGTGGGGTGCGTTGATCCCTTGGTTTACCAGAAGCCGGTTGTTGGAATTATTACCACCGGCAACGAGCTCGTTGAGCCTGGCGAAACTCCGGTTAGAGGGCAAATACGAAACAGCAATGCATACCAGCTTATAGCTCAGGCACACGCAGCCGGTGTAGAATCACGGTATGCAGGAATTGCACCCGACACTATAGAAGGTACCAGAGACATAATTTCTGAAGCACTCACCTGGTGCGATGTGCTGTTGCTTACCGGAGGCGTTTCGATGGGCGATTATGATTATGTGCCTGCTGTACTCGAATCAATGAATATGCAGATCCGGTTCAGAAGCATGGCTGTGCAACCGGGCAAGCCTACGCTTTTTGCCGAAAGCGGAGGTAAATTTGTTTTCGGTTTACCCGGTAATCCTGTATCATCCTATGTGCAGTTCGAGTTACTGGTTAAACCTCTGCTGTATAAAATAATGGGAGCTGCGTATAAGCCCAGGGTAGTTAAACTTCCCATGGCTACAGGTTATTCGCGCAAGAAAAGCGACCGAAAGTCGTTTATACCTGTAAAGTACGAATCAGGAAAGATAGAACCGCTTGATTATCATGGCTCTGCACATATACATGCATTTGAAAAAGCCTGGGGAATAATTGCTCTCAATATTGGTGAAGACAATGTAAAACCAGGCGAAATAAGAGAAGTGAGGCAGATATAACGTATTACCGTAAAAAGAAGGAAGACTACATGTTCGATACCTACAACCGCTCGATAAACTATTTAAGAATATCGGTTACTGACCGATGCAACTTAAGATGCACCTATTGTATGCCTGAAGAAGGAGTTAAAATGCTTACCCATGACCAGATATTGTCGTTCGAGGAGATATTTGAAGTAGCGCAGGTAGCTGTAACCATGGGGGTAAATAAAGTACGCATTACAGGAGGTGAGCCGCTTGTGCGAAAAGGAGTGGTTAATCTGGTGGCTATGCTGGCCAGTTTGCCTGAAATATCTGACCTCTCCATGACTACCAACGGCCTTTTACTCGCTAAGTATGCAAAAGAGCTAAAGAAAGCCGGGCTGCACAGAGTAAATATAAGCCTCGATACCATGAATGCTGAAAAATACAGGCAAATAACCAGGGGCGGTAACATTGCCGATGTAATGGAAGGAATAGATTGCGCAATAAAAGAGGGACTTACACCTATTAAATTGAACTGTGTTATAAAGCAATCGGTTAAAGAAGCAGATGCACAGTCAGTTAAGGCATTCGGTGAAGGCCGTAATCTTCAGGTACGCTTTATTCACGAGATGAGCCTGAGTGATGGGCATTTCTCTGTAGTTGAAGGTGGCAATGGTGGTGATTGTGAAAGCTGTAACCGCTTAAGACTGACCGCCAACGGAAAGATCAAGCCCTGCTTATTTGATGATCTTGAATACGATGTTAGAGTGCTGGGGGCTGAAGAAGCCATAAGGCAGGCTATAATTGATAAGCCCGCATGCGGCAGTACTAACTATACCGGTGAATTTTATAACATAGGAGGGTAGAGTGGAAAAGCAAAACAGCAGGTTAAGTCATACCGATGCTGCCGGTAAAGCAAATATGGTAGACGTTGGCGATAAAAATCCATTAGACAGGATTGCCAGGGCAACGGGCTCCATCATGCTACAACCGGCGACTATCGCACTTATCAAAGAGAACCAGGTAAAAAAAGGCGATGTACTCACTATTGCCGAAATTGCAGGTATTCAGGCTGCTAAGCAAACTTCCGCACTTATCCCTTTATGCCATCCGCTACAGCTAACAAAAGTAGAAGTGAGAGCAGAGCTGAATGAAACAGGGGTAACCGTAAATACATTAGCGCGCTGTATAGGTCAGACCGGTGTTGAAATGGAAGCCCTCACGGCTGCCTCCGTGGCACTGCTTACCATTTACGATATGTGCAAAGCGGTTGACCATACTATGATAATAAACGGGGTAACCCTTATTGAAAAAACTAAAAATCAAATAATAACAACTTAACACTTCTGTAAACTGGAAAAGATAATATATATCATGAAGGTGCCGGTAAAGAGGCGCTGGCTTTATTTTGCAGTAGCTACTCTCTGGCTGTTTGCGGCAGTAAGGGTATTAATGACATCATACAACGGAATGATCATTACCCATACCCCTGTTTTGCTTTATCTGTTTGTCAGTTTAGCCGGGGCAGTGGTCTTTTTTAGAACGGTATTTCTTAAGGTTTCGAGAAAATATATATCGCGCATACATGCTATGCCCGACGAGAGGCACAGCATTTTTGCAATGATGAGCCTGCGAAGCTATCTGCTCATTGCTGTAATGATAAGCATGGGTATTATATTCAGTCAGTATGAGCTGGTGCCAAAAAATTTACTATCCATGTTTCTGGGATCTCTCGGATTATCTTTGCTCACCAGTTCAGTATTGTTTTTCAGAGCCTGGCACTTAATGCCTGTCAGGCAAAAAAATTCTTAGAATGGAACCAGTTGTTGTCTCCGTAAATATATCAGAAAAAAAAGGAACCATTAAAGTGCCGGTACCGTCCATACAGCTTAATGAAAGAGGCGTTGTGGGCGACGCGCACAGTGGTAACTGGCATCGCCAGGTGAGTCTGCTCGGTACAGAGAGCTTTGAAAAGTTTTCGCAGCAGGCTAACCGAACCATAGCTTATGGCGAATTTGCAGAGAATATTACTACCAGCGGAATAATTCTGTACGAAACCAAACCCCTGGATCGGTTTATTATTGGCAATACAGAACTCGAAGTAACACAGATTGGCAAACATTGCCATGGCGATGGATGTGCAATTTATCGCGAAGTAGGCAATTGTGTAATGCCAAAAGAAGGAATTTTCTGCCGGGTGATACGGGGTGGAACAGTACAGGCCGGCGACGCGGTACAATACATACCCCGCATTTTTAAAGTGATCATTATTACCCTGAGCGATAGGGCAAGTGCCGGTGAATACACTGACCGAAGCGGGCCAGCTGTTGAGAGATCCGTTGCACAATATTTTGAATCTGTTAATGGAAGGATTGTAATAAACCGCATTGTGTTGCCCGATGATGCCCTGGCATTGCAAAATGCAGTGTACGCTAACAGAGATGCTGATATTATGATCACTACAGGTGGTACGGGTATTGGTCCGCGCGACATTACCGTTGATACAATTGAACCTATGCTCGACAAGAAGATACCCGGCATTATGGAGCTCATTCGTTTTAAATACGGGAGTGAAAAGCCGGCTGCTTTACTGAGCCGAAGTATTGCCGGTGTAATGGGCAAAACTCTGGTTTATACGCTGCCTGGCAGTGTCAGAGCCGTAGATGAATACATGACAGAAATAAACAAAACCTTATTGCACAGCATTTATATGCTGCATGGACTTGATGTACACAAATAACCAAAACTAAAAAAAGCAACGAACTATGTTATTGCCACGTGAGGAAGCACTCAGCCTGCTTCACCAGTATATCAGGAATGAACGAATGATAGCCCATAGCCTTGCATCGGAAGCTGTAATGCGGGCACTGGCTAAACACCTGGGTCGCGATGTGGAAAAATGGGGGCAGGCCGGCTTACTGCATGATCTGGATGTGGAAGTTACCAATGCCGATCCATATACCCATGCTTTGGAAACTGCCCGTATTCTTACTGAACTGCAGATTGATGCCGATGTGGTCGATGCGATAAAAATGCACAATGAGGATGCAACCGGATTAGAAAGAACCACAGAGTTTCAGCACGCCCTGGCAGCCGGTGAAACCATTACCGGCTTAATAACAGCAACAGCAATGGTTTACCCCGACCGGAAAGTAGCCTCGGTTAAACCTAAATCGGTTACCAAACGTATGAAAGAAAAGGCTTTTGCTGCATCAGTAAAAAGAGAAAATATTCTCGAGTGCGAAAAGATCGGAATCCCGCTCGACCGTTTCGCCGAAATATCTGTACTGGCAATGGCAGAAATTGCTGACCAGATAGGTTTATAGTTCAATTCTGACTTATATTTGTACAGTAGATAACCGCATACCATACACTATCATTTAAGTGATGTTCAGGAAAATACCTCCGTTTCTTTACAATAAGTACCTCATTGCTATGGTGGTTTTTCTGGTATGGCTTACCTTTTTCGACAGGAATAACTTTATATCGCAGGTGCGTTACGGACGCACTCTGAATAAGCTCAGGCAGCAGCGTGAATTTTATAAAAGTGAGATTGCCAGGGATTCGGCAGCACTGATAGAGCTTTCTGATTCTGTAAAGCTCGAAAAATATGCGCGGGAGAAATACCTCTTTAAAAAGGACAATGAGGATATATTCCTGATCATTGACGAAGAGCCTGAAAAGAAATAAGCCCTGCCGGTACTTATCTTAATACCTACATCGGGTCTACATCAATTACTATCCTGACCGACTTAAAATCCATATGGTTTTTGAAAAGCTCAATCTGGTGGCTGAGTTCTTTCTTTGCTTCCTGACCTGTATTGCCTCTGGAGATTTTAATCAGCAGGTTCTTAATGTAAAAATTCTTTACCCGTGAAACATTCGGGTATTCGGGTCCCAGCATACTGCCTTTAAAGTAGGGTTTGAGCATCTCTGCCAGTTTAACAGCTGCATCGTCTAATACATGCTGGTCTTTATGCCGCAGCGACACCAGCACCAGCCGCACAAAAGGCGGATAGGAGTATTTATGCCTGTCGTGTAACACCTGGTTAAACATGGCTTCGTAGTTGTTGTGTTTAACCCATTGGTGAATAGGATGCTCAGGATTGTATGTCTGCACGAGCACGATCCCCCGTTTATTTTTTCGTCCTGCTCTTCCGCTCACCTGTGCAAGCAGCTGATAACTCCGTTCAAGCGACCTGAAATCAGGATAACTGATCAATCCATCGGCATTCAGTACACCGACAACGCGCACATTGTCAAAGTCTAAACCTTTGGTAACCATTTGTGTACCAATCAGTATGTCGGTTTTACGGGTTTCGAAATCCTGCATTATCTTATGGTACGCATTTTTTGTCTGGGTAGTGTCAAGGTCCATCCGGGCTATTACCTTATCGGGAAAAAAGATAGACAGTTCTTCTTCAATTTTCTCGGTTCCGAAGCCCCTGAGTTTGATATTAGGGCTGCCACATTCCGGACACACGCCGGGCACCACTTTGGTATAACCGCAGTAATGGCATTTTAATACATTTATGTGCTTATGGTAGGTTAGGGTAACATCGCAGTTAACACATTCCGGAATATGGTTACACACTTCACACTGAAGTCTGAGTGAGAAACCACGCCTGTTCTGAAAAAGAATAGCCTGCTCGTTATTCAGGAGGGCAGATTCCATTGTTTCGAGCAGTTGCGGCGCAAAATGTGATTTCATGCGCTTAAAGCGGGTCTCTTCTTTGAGGTTAAGCACCTTTATTTCAGGCATTTCCATTCCGCCATACCGCTCATTGAGTTCAACCAGCAGGTATTTCCCGTCGCGGGCATTAAAATAACTTTCAATGGAAGGCGTAGCAGACCCAAGCAGAACAGGAGCCTGGTGAATACGGCCAAGCATAATTGCTGAATCGCGTGCATTATAGCGTGGGGCCGGGTCTGTTTGCTTGTACGAACTGTCGTGCTCCTCATCTACAATGATCAAACCCAGGTCGTTGTAAGGTAAGAACATGGCAGAGCGTGCACCGAGTATTATGCTGAAAGCACTCACGGTTTCTGCATGCTCCATCGACAAATTAGCCCGGTTCCATATTTCAATGCGCTCAAACTCATTATATTTTGAATGATACACACCAACCTCTTCGCCGAAAAAGCGTTGCAGCCGCCTGACTATTTGTGAAGTAAGCGCAATTTCGGGCAGTAAATACAGAACCTGTTTCCCGCTGCGCAGAACCTCATCGATAAGGCGTATGTAAATTTCAGTTTTTCCACTTGAGGTAACTCCTTTTAGCAAGCCAATGCCCTGTGTATGAAGCAGAACCGAAAGTGCATCGTATGCGGTTTGCTGAGCCGTGGTTAGCTGTATGCTTTCGGCGATATCGGTTGAATCAACTTTTTCAATCCGGCTTACCTGCCTGCGGTACACTTCAAGTATCCCTTTCTTCACCAGTGCATCGAGTTGTGCAGCAGAAGCTCCCTGCGCTTTCAACAGGTCTGCTTTACTTACCTCTTTTGGGGTGCCCGAAAAATATCCCGAAAGGGAAATGTACTGCATGAGCAGCTGAAGTTGCTTGTATGCCCTGGTGGTAAGCTTATCCATTTCACGACTAAGGGTGTCGTTTTCGGCATAATTCTCTGTTAGCCGCACGTAGGGTTCTAACCGGGGTTTATAGCGCTCGGTGATCTCTTCTTCAACCCTGATGTATTTTTTCTCGAGCATCGTTTTCACGATGGGTATCACCTTGGCAGTGCCTGTGATCTTGCTGATGTCGTTAATGCTGAGTATTTTCTGCAAGTCAAGCGCTTCAATGATCATAAATTCATAGTCGCTTAACACGCTGCTGTCGTGCACATATTCCGGGTCAAGCACAACCCGCGATTCACTGGCAAGCTTGTATGCTGAAGGAAGGGCAGCATTCATTACCTCTCCTTCGGTGCACATATAATAATCTGCTATCCATTCCCAAAAAGTAAATTGCCGCTCATTGACCACAGGAACCGGATCAATGACCGATAATATATACTTGGCAGAGACAACCTGTGGAGGTATATTGGTAAGCCGCCTTACCAGGGCTGTGTACAGTTTCTTCGAGCCAAACTGAACCACAACGCGCATTCCGGGCTTTATACTGCCATTTAGCTCTCCGGGAACCCGGTAAGTAAAGTATCCTTTAACGGGCAGCGGCAGCAATACTTCAGCAAATTCAGTATGATATTCAATTAAAGCCAAGTTGTTTAGGGTAGATAGTATTTCAAACCAAAGATATAAAATTGTGCAGCTACTTTTTGCGTTTAGCTGACCAGTTTCGCGGGTACATAAAATCTTTGCGAAGCAGTTTGTTTATTTTGAATGAAAGAAAGGAACAACCACTGCCAATTAAGGCACCTGCAAGTATATCGGTAGGGTAGTGCATGCCCAGGTGCAAACGGGAATAAGCAACTCCTGCGGCGTATCCCCACGCCGGCATAAGAACGTACCATTTTTTGCTGATCATGGTAAGTGTGGTTGCTGTGGCAAATGCCGAAGTGGTATGCCCTGATGGGAACGACGAGGTAAAATCTTTGGTAATGGGTTGTATTTCAGGATATTTCTCGTAGGGACGGTTGCGATCAACGGTGTGCTTCAGAATGTAAGAAAAAGTAACTGCCGAGCCAACGCCAAGGGCTGAGCGCACACCCAGATGCCAGATCTCTGTATCGTCTTTAATATACCCTGTTGCCAGAAGTGTTAAAGGGAGTGCCATACTTACCGGGGTAACCGATCTTGATAAATACAGCATCGGGTCGTCGAGCGATGTATTGCGGTTATTATAAACATCGCGCAGAATGTTTATATCGTTGTTTTGTGCTAATGCTGTGACAGACAGCTGCAGAAACAGGAGTAAAATAAAGATACGCGGTAATGCTTTCGGAGGGTTCTGATTAGGATTCATCGGTTTGCATGTACTGATCTTTTTTGCTGCCATGGTATAGATCAAAGCCAACAAACCGGCATTCAAGCTGTCCGTTCCACAACACTTTTTTTGTCATGGGTCTGAGACCCACCAGTTTTATAGCGCGCATATCTGATGAAATAAGCCAGGCTTTCCATCCTTCAAAATTGCGCTTCAGCGCGTTACCCATTTCATGGTACAGTTCATTAAGTTCGTCAACCTTAATGCGCTCCCCGTAGGGTGGATTGCTCACCAGTATTCCCGGTCCTTCCGGCGGCCGGGCATCTCTGAAATCTTTAACATCCAGCGTAATATCCTTGTGCAGGGATGCGTTCCGTATGTTGGTCCATGCAGCCCTTAAATTGCGTTCAGAAATATCAGACCCAATGATCTCCACCTCCAGATCGCGTTGGTTGTCAAGTGCTTCCGATTTAACCTGCTCCCAGAGCTCCGGCGAAAAGTCTTTCCATTTCATAAATCCGTACTCTTTACGGAACTGGCCTGCGGGCAGATTCATAGCTATCATTGCTGCTTCAATGAGCAGGGTTCCCGATCCGCACATCCAGTCTATGAAATGCGTCTGCCCATTCCATCCTGTCATCAGGATCATACCGGCCGCCAGAACCTCACTAATGGGAGCTTCTGCATTGACCGTATGATATCCACGTTTATGCAGCGATTCGCCCGAACTGTCGAGCGATATGTCGGCAGTGTCCTGATAAATATGGATGTTTATACGCAGGAACGGGTTCTCAATATCAACCGAAGGTCTCACACCTCTTTTTTCTCTGAACCTGTCGGCAATAGCATCTTTGGCCCTCTGCGAAACATAGTGTGAATGCGTGAAGACCGAGCTGCCGATGGTAGAATCTATGGCTAATGTTTGATTTTCATCGATATATTGCTCCCATGCAATCGACTTGACTTTCTCGTAGAATTCAATTTCGGTACGGAAGGTTATTTGCTTTATTGGAACCAAAATGCGCAATGCGGTACGGCATAGATAATTGGCTTCGTAAAGCAGTTTTTTATCGCCTTCAAACGAAACAGCCCTTTTCAGGATCTGAATATTTGCGGCACCCATACTCTCAAGTTCCGAAGCCAGAATTTCTTCCAGCCCTGCCGGAGTCTTTGCAACATACTGCCTGTTATTAGTGTCAAATGTCATACTCTTGTAATTGCGTTATGCGTTGCCCGAAAGCTTTTTCATAAACTTATCCTGGTTAACAATAAACCTGTCGTGAGTGCCTTCACCAATGATACCCTGCGCATCAAAAGCCTTAACGGTAAACGAAAGTTTACGGCCATCAATATTCTCCAGCTTCGATTCGCACCAGACTTTTTCACCTACCGGTGTTGCTTTGAGGTGGCTTACATTTACATGCACGCCAACGGTAACATTGCCCTGTTCAAGGGCTGACTGCACACTAACCTGACAGGTTCTTTCCATTAATGCAATCATGGCAGGAGTAGCAAAAACCTCCATAAGCCCTGAACCGTAAACCATTGCGGTAAGCTCAGGTGTTACGGTAATTTCCTGACGGCCTTCTATGCCGGGTTTGAGTTCCATAATACCAGGTTAGTTTACTTGACTGGGTGTGCGTGTTTACTCAAATATAACGTTTACAACCTGTTTTAGGTCGGGATGTAAGCTGTGCGCCACAGGGCAGGTTTTGGTTATTTGCCTGATTATCTGCTTTTCTTTTTCTGTATAACCATTGTTGGGGAAGTTCAGATCAACAATGATCTCGCTTACGCGACGAGGGTCACTGGCCATAATTTTAGTCACATTGCCTGTTACACCTTCCATGCTGAAACCATGAGTCTGCGATGCGATGCCCATAATGGTCACCATACAAAGCCCCAGCGATGTTGCCATAAGGTCGGTTGGTGAAAATGCAGAACCTTTACCATTGTTATCGACCGGAGCATCTGTAAGGAATTTTTGCCCTGATTTTTCATGCTGAACCTCCAGCTGAAGGTCGCCCAGATATTTGAAAGAGGATGTAATTGCCATAATTAATATTTTACACAAAAATACGCAAAATAGGCCTACAATGAATTATGAGGTGGACCGCGCACCTGACAGGGGAGGGGGTGAAAATGATTTTGTTCCACACTTGCTAAATACTTGCTCCATACCTGTTCCATACCTGTTCCATATCTATTCCTTATCAACTCTACCTCAAACCTACCTCAACTCTACCTTAAGTCTACCCCCT
>CAZXQT010000007.1:47943-129309 GCA_964643225.1 uncultured Lentimicrobium sp.
TGAGGTAGAGATGAGGTAGAGTTGACCTAGCTTTGATATGGAGTTAACCCGGATCAATGCTGTAGTTAACCTGGAGCACACCCGGAGTTATTACGGACTTAATATAGTGTAAACCCGTATTGCGCATTCAATTGCATAATTTGATGTATTTTTGTGACTATTAAGAAATTAAAGCATGAGAAAACGCACCATTGCAGTAATAATCTCCCTTGCCACGATGGCACTCATCGGTATTATTATTATACAAGTGTATTGGATGCGTAATGCATTGAATCTTCAGGCCGAACTGTTCGACAACAGTGTAAATGTTACGCTCAAGAGTGTGGTAAACAGAATGTTCGATGAAAAAAGTTCGCCTTACGGTGAGTCGTTTGTTTGCGGACCTGATTGCGATCACAGAACTCGACAGGTGCTTCAGGCAATTAATCCTGTTAGGCTTGATTCACTGTTGCATGAGGAGTTTAGCGGAATGGATATAACCAAAGAATACGTTTGGGGAGTTGTTGATCCGGTTTCGAAAACCATGTTTGCCGGTCACGATGGAGCATCAAAAGATCTTATAATCAACAGTGGTCATAAAGTTTCACTATCCTGTCTGTACCGCTCAGAACAACTCATGCTGGGAGTTTACTTTCCGAATGAAAATCACGCCCTGCTTATGAAGATCATTCCATGGATGATTCTTTCTCTGGCATTTGTGCTCATGGTGGTGTTTGCATTCACATACATGATATTCTCGTTTATGCGTCAGAAAAAACTGTCGGAGATAAAATCTGATTTTGTGAATAACATGACCCATGAGCTAAAAACACCCATTTCTACCATTTCACTGGCAAGTGAAATACTACTGAATAATTCAGCTACCCTGCCTGAAGATAAATCACGAAAGTATGCCAGAATGATCTATGATGAGAATCAACGTCTTAAGCAGCAGGTAGAACAGGTTCTTGAAATAGCTTTGCTCGAGAAAGGAACATTCAATCTTGATTTAACGGATTTTGATGCACATACCGTAATAGCAGATTGTATTCAGCGGTTTGAGCTCACGGTGCGTAATGCTTCCGGTATCATCACTTTCCGGCCCGAAGCAACCAGGTCGCAACTTAAAGCTGACCTGAACCATTTTCAGCACCTGGTTTGTAATCTCATTGACAATGCTATAAAATATTCTCCCGAAAGGCCTGAATTAGTAATTACCACAAAAAATCAGGACGACACCATTATTATCACATTCGCTGATAATGGAATAGGAATAAGCTCGCAGAACCAGAAACTGATCTTCGAAAAGCTGTACCGGGTGCCTACCGGTAACCTGCACAATGTTAAGGGTTTTGGACTGGGTTTGTATTATGTTAAGACCATTGCTGAAGCGTTCAGGGGGACTATTAAAGTGCAGAGTGAGATCAATAAGGGAAGTAAATTTGAGGTTTATTTGCCAGTAAATACAATCTGATTTAACTATGAATAACAAAGCAACTATACTGCTCGTTGAGGACGATAGAAACCTGGGTGCGCTCGTAGAAGAATATCTTGGAATGCTTGGATACCAAACGATACTTGCTTCGGATGGTGAAGAAGGATTACGCGTGTTTAGATCGCAGCTTTTTGATCTGTGTATTCTTGATGTTATGCTCCCAAAAAAAGATGGTTTCACCCTTGCCGGTGAAATAAGAAAACTAAAGGCTGATGTTCCGATCATTTTTCTTACCGCCCGTGGACAAAATGAGGATAAGGTAGCCGGTTTTAAGGCAGGTTGTGATGATTATATAACTAAACCGTTCAGCAGTGAGGAACTTGCCCTGCGCATAGAAGCCATTCTTAAGCGATGCGGTTTGCAGAGTGTGAAGCAAAGGCCTGAAAAATATGAGATTGGCCGGTTCCTGTTCGACCCGTATAACCACCTTTTAAGCATTGACGACCATTCGCAGAGATTAACCATTAAAGAGACAGCTATCCTTGCTTTATTCTGTGATAACATGAATAAACTGATAAAACGAGATGATGCACAAAAGGCTATCTGGGGCTACAGCGATTATTTTGTGAGCCGAAGTATGGATGTCTTTATTAATAAAATACGAAAGTATTTGAGCAGGGATTCCTCTATTTCAATCCAGAATATTCATGGAGCAGGCTTTAAGCTGGAAATAAAAGAACATCATGACAATAAAAGAAGCCCAGTTGGTAGTTGATAACTGGATAAAAGAAAAAGGGGTAAGATACTTCAACGAGCTAACTAATACCGCTATCCTCATGGAGGAAGTTGGTGAGCTTGCCCGCATTATGGCCCGTAAATTTGGCGAACAATCGGCCAAGAGCACTGATAAGGACATGAATTTAGCCGACGAAATGGCCGATGTTTTATTTGTTCTTATTTGCCTTGCCAATCAAACGGGTGTTGATTTAACAGAAGCAATAGAAAATAACCTCCGAAAGAAAACGCTTCGTGATGCAGACAGGCACATCAATAATCCCAAATTAAAATAGTCGGGCTGACTGCAAACAGACAAAATAAAAAAGGCTGCTACAAAATGCAGCAACCTTTTATCTCTTTTCAAACAGCATTTACACTGTCATTATATCCTTCTCTTTAGCTTCGAAGTGTTTATCAACTTTTGCAATGAACTTATCGGTGAGATTCTGAATTTCTTTTTCGAGAAGTTTGATCTCATCTTCAGGCACTCCGTCTTTTTCAAGTTTTTTACCTGAATCTATGGCTGCACGGCGAATGTTACGTATGGTAACTTTAGCGGATTCAACTTCTGCTTTTGCCTGTTTAACGAGATTGCGTCTTCTTTCTTCGGTTAACGGGGGAACGCTGATACGCAGAACTTCACCATTGTTTTGCGGATTAAAGCCCAGATTAGCTGCCATGATCGCTTTTTCTATAGGCGACAGCATAGATTTTTCCCATGGCTGCACAATTATCTGGCGTGGATCGGGAGTGTTAATATTCGATACCTGTTCTATGGGAGTCATTGTGCCGTAATAGTCAACTCTAACGCCTTCGAGCATAGCAGGACTGGCTTTGCCTGCCCTGATCTTATTAAATTCCTTTTCCAGGTGCGCTACAGCATTATTCATGCCTTCTTCGGCTTCCTCCATTACAAAAGATACTTCTTCGTTCATTTTAAGTTTTTTAAATTATGCTTAGAACCGCGCAAATATACAAAACTGGATAAAACGCAGCAAAAGTGCAGTTAATAAACAAGCGTGCCAATTTCGTCGCCCACCAGTAAACGTTTAAGATTACCCTTAATGTTCATGTTGAAAACTATAATTGGAAGGTTGTTTTCGCGACACATTGTTATTGCCGTAAGATCCATTACGTTAAGATTTTTCTGGTAAACTTCGTTGAAGGTAATGCTCCGGAACTTTGTTGCTGTAGGGTCTTTTTCAGGATCTGCAGTATAAACACCATCTACACGGGTACCTTTAAGAACAGCATCAGCCTTTATCTCAACAGCCCGTAAAACTGCTGCCGTATCGGTAGTAAAGAATGGATTACCGGTTCCTCCGGCTATAATTACCACATATCCTTCGTTAAGGTATTCAACAGCGCGTGATCTGCTCATTGCTTCGGCAATGGGATCAACGGCAATACCTGATAAAAGGCGCACTTTCAGGCCTTGTTTTTCAAGTTCTCCCTGCAACGCCATGCTGTTAATAACAGTGGCCAGCATGCCCATGTAATCGCCCTGTACCCTGTCCATACCTTTAGCTGCACCCTGCAGACCCCTGAAGATATTTCCTCCGCCAATTACAATTGCCACCTGAATACCTGAGCCGGCTACATCTTTTACTTCTGCAGCATAATCGGCTAAACGTGACGGGTCTATGCCATATTGCTGTTCACCCATCAGAGCTTCACCGCTTAACTTGAGTAGAATTCTGTTGTACTTCATGTTATTATTTGTTTCAATTACCTGACAACGATCAGTTGTCTGGTTACAGTAGATTGATCTGTTTGTAATGTGTAAAAATATGTCCCCGGTTTCAGGTCACTTGTTGAAACAACCAGCAGATGCGTTCCCTGCTGATAGTTGCCTTGAGCCAGGTTGCGAATCCTTTGGCCGGTATTATCACTCACGTATAGTTGAATGTTTGACCCCGAGCTGAGATGGAATTTAATGTTTGTACTGGTTCTGGCCGGGTTGGGGTAGTTCTGCATTAAGATCTCTTTACCGTAAAGGTCTTTGTTTACAACGCTTACAGAGAGATCGTTGAACAGAAAGTGTATACACCAGCTGTTAAGAGTTCCGGCAGGTTGTGGCCCTGATTCACTTATGCGCAATTTCCATTCTCCCTTTATCTCTTTTCCGGCAAACGGTTCAAAAGAAAACTTAGGACGGAAACGGCCGGTATATGGTGACTGCCCCTGATCAATGTTCATAGCTGCCTGTTCATCGAACGTTGTCTGAGTGAAATTGGGTCCGGAGGTAGTTCCCCGGTCAACGAGCAATACACCGGTGTTATCGGGAGCTGCGAGAATGAGACGAAGCTCCTGTGTGGCTGAATGGACAATATCAAAAGTTGCTTCGATATCTTCAATGGTGCCGTTTTCTTCAATAACGATATAATCGGAGGTAGTACTGTTGTTTGTTATTGTTAGCGGGGTGTTTAATGAGCAGAACTGCTCTGAAACAATATTAGCTACTTTATACCTGAAATAGCTTTCTGGACCTTCCATTCCCGGAGGATTAATTCCCATACCACCTACAGGGTAGGTTGCACTCATTGTGCCGGCATCGTCCTGGGCTGCAAAATAGTAACTTATGTTAGTGCCGATCGGAAATCCCGGTAAGGTGAAAAAGAAGGTATCTGCACTGACGGTGTGGGCTTCAACATTATAGAATGTTACGCTGTCGGTGGTATAGTATAGTCTTGGCTGATAATTAGTAACGTTGATGTTGTGCGAAGATTCTATTACAACATACGTTTCACGCGGTTGTGTAGAGTTGCCTGAAACAACCGGAGTGTGCTGAAATGTGATCCGCTGGTCAAGTGCCTGGGCTACTATACCTGCAATTGCCGCACGCGACATGGCAACAAAGTAGGGTACATTAATATTCGAAATATTGTCCCAGATAGTGTGATAATATTCGTGAAAGTCGTTATCATCTTCAATCGCCAGCAATGCAGGATAACCCTTTTGCCAGAATGAAGAGTGATCACTTGCAGTGGTATTGATAAGGTTATTTGAAAGTTGTGGCTGATAATAGCCAGTGGTGGTGACGTATTCTTCTGTAAGTGTTTTTGAAAGGGTATTTGTTGCAATGGAATACACAAAATCATCGTTCGAATCCCATGCTATCATGTCAAGATTTATTACACCCAGAATCTGGTCGTTATTGGCAGCAGCTATATTCGCATAGTACTGGCTGCCAATAAGGCCTATTTCTTCTTCATCCCATGCAATGAATTTAACAGTATAGGCAAGGTCAATGTTGCGCAGAATTCTTGCAGCTTCAAGTACAGCCACAGTGCCTGAAGCATTATCGTCAGCGCCCGGTGCCGTAGAACCCGAAGGCATATTGTCATAATGTGCACAGATAATATACTGCTTGTCAGGGTACAAAGTGCCTGTTTTTGTGGCAATTACATTCTGACCACGACCCTGATTGAAATTCTGGATAACCGGCTCATAACCATATTCTATGAACAGCGACTCAATGAAATTGGTAGCAAGCTGGTTATCAGGATGCTGATAATGACGTGAATCTATTTGCTGAACCTGGTTGTTCAGGGTAAAGGTAGTATCACCGGCAAGTTGTCGTAGAAGAAGCATAAGTCTTTCTTCTGTAGCAAGATTTGAAAGCGAGTCGGTAAACGGACTGTAAGCAAGCTGTGCTTTAAGACTTGTTGTAAAAGTTACAACAAGAGCCAGTAATACAGCTCTGTACACGTTTTTTTCCATTAGTCTTTATAATTTATGGGGTTGTTATTGTCCATGGCAATTCTTGTACTTTTTGCCGCTACCACAAGGGCATGGCTCGTTACGACCTACATGCTTTTCAGCTTTTACGGGTCCTGTTGCCTGTGGTTCGGAGGTTTTGCCTGCCTGCGAAAGCATGTCGGTGCGCTCTTCTTTGTACTTACCGGAGTCGGTACGGCGCGGCTTCTGTGCTTCTTTTACCTGCGATGGTTCCTGGATGGGGAGGTTGGCCTTTACAATGAACGAGGAGATCTCGTTGTTGCTTTTTTGAATCAGCTGCTTAAACAGCTCAAATGATTCAAATTTGTATATAAGCAGCGGGTCCTTCTGCTCGTATGTGGCATTTTGAACAGAGTTACGCAACTCATCCATTTCGCGCAGATGCTCTTTCCAGGAGTCGTCAATAACAGCAAGTGTAACACCTTTTTCTATAGCGAGGTTAATTTCACGCCCCTGATCGTTGTATGCCTTTTTAAGATTTGCCACAACCTGCATGGAACGGATACCATCCGTTATTGGAATTGCAATGTTCTCAAACTGCGACTGGTTTTCGTAAACGTCTTTGATAACCGGATATACACGTTCGGCCAATCGGCGGCTTTTCTCTCTGTAGTTGTTGTATACGTGATCGAACAGTTTATCAACAATCAACTCACTGTTCCTGCCGGTAAATTCATCTTCCTGAATGTTGGGTTCCATGGCCAGGGTTTTTAGCATCGATAACCTGAAACCTTCATAATCACGTTCATTCTGATAATTAGATACTAAATTCTCACAAACATCATAGATCATGTTCGAAATGTCGACAGCAAGTCTCTCACCATATAAAGCATGACGACGCTTCTTGTAGATAACTTCGCGTTGTGCATTCATTACGTCGTCGTACTCGAGCAGTCGTTTACGAATACCGAAGTTGTTTTCTTCTACCTTTTTCTGTGCACGCTCAATAGATTTGGTGATCATGGAATGCTGAATAACTTCGCCTTCCTTGAGACCCAGTCTGTCCATTATGCTGGCTATACGGTCTGATCCGAACATACGCATGAGGTCGTCTTCGAGAGCAACAAAAAACTGTGAGCTTCCGGGGTCACCCTGTCGGCCTGAACGTCCTCTTAACTGACGGTCGACGCGGCGTGATTCATGACGTTCTGTACCAATAATGGCAAGACCACCTGCTTCTTTTACACCGGGGCCCAACTTGATGTCGGTACCACGACCTGCCATGTTGGTTGCAATAGTTACGGTGCCTGCACGACCTGCTTCGGCCACAATATCAGCCTCCTTCTGGTGCAACTTGGCATTAAGTACATTGTGCTTTATGTTACGCAGCTTCAGCATTCGGCTGAGCAATTCAGAAGTTTCAACCGAGGTAGTACCAACGAGTACTGGGCGGCCTTTTGCAATAAGACCGCTTATTTCTTCAGCAACGGCATTAAACTTTTCGCGTTTGGTCTTGTAAACAAGATCTTCGCGGTCGTGTCTGATGATAGGGCGATTGGTAGGAATTACAACCACATCGAGTTTGTAGATATCCCAGAATTCACCTGCTTCAGTTTCAGCAGTACCGGTCATACCGGCAAGTTTGCGGTACATACGGAAGTAGTTCTGCAGGGTAACCGTTGCATAGGTTTGGGTTGCTGCCTCTACTTTAACATTCTCTTTAGCTTCAATAGCCTGATGCAGCCCATCGCTGTAACGTCGTCCCTCGAGAATACGGCCTGTTTGTTCGTCAACAATCTTGATCTTGTTATCCATTACTACATATTCTACGTCTATTTCGAATAGCGTGTAGGCTTTGAGTAACTGGTTTACCGTGTGAACGCGTTCTGACTTTATCGAGTAGTCGCGCATGAGTTCGGCTTTCTTCTCTGCTTTGGCAGCCTCATCGAGCTTAAGTCTTTCAAGCTCGGCAATTTCTGCCCCTATATCGGGTAGTATGTAGAATTTAGGATCTTCGTATGATGCAGTGATAAGGTCGATACCTTTTTCAGTGAGTTCAACGGTGTTATGCTTTTCCTCGATAACAAAGAACAGCTCATCGTCGATGATGTGCATGTTTTTTTGTTGTTCGGCGATATAAAAGTTCTCGGTTTTCTGCATGAGGGCTTTCATACCCGGTTCGCTCAGAAACTTTATGAGAGCTTTATTTTTGGGCAAACCACGATACGCACGGAATAACTGTTCGCCGCCTTTTTTCTCATTCTCTGGTGATGGGTTGTCGGTGAGCAATGATTTGGCTTCGGCAAGCAATTTGGTTACCAGATTTCTCTGTGCTTCGTAGAGTTTTTTAATTTCAGGCTTGAGGGCTTCGAACTCCTGATTATCGCCTTTTGGGGTTGGGCCGGAAATGATGAGCGGGGTACGGGCATCGTCAATAAGTACCGAGTCAACCTCATCGACGATGGCATAGTTGTGGGGTCTTTGAACAAGCTCCTCCGGGTTACTGGTCATGTTATCACGAAGGTAGTCGAAACCGAATTCGTTGTTGGTTCCGAAGGTTACGTCGGCAAGGTATGCTTTGCGGCGTGCTTCGGTGTTCGGCTGGTGTTTATCGATAGTGTCGACCTTTAGTCCATGGAATTCGTATAAAACTCCCATCCACTCGGAGTCACGGCGGGCCAGGTAATCGTTAACTGTAACAACGTGAACACCTTTCCCCGGAAGGGCATTAAGATACACAGGAAGGGTTGCTACAAGGGTTTTTCCTTCACCGGTGGCCATCTCGGCTATTTTACCCTGGTGCAGAACTATACCCCCAATGAGCTGCACATCGTAGTGCACCATATCCCATGTTATGGTATTGCCTCCTGCTAACCATTTATTGTGGAAATATGCTTTATCGCCGACAATCTGCACATTATCTTTAACAGCAGCCATGTCGCGATCTATTTGTGTGGCGGTGACTTCTATGGTTTCGTTTTCTTTAAAGCGGCGGGCAGTTTCTTTTACAACTGCGAAAGCCTCAGGTAATATGTCGTTGAGTACCTGCTGAGAAATTTCGTAGGCTTCTTTGTCGAGATGGTCTATCTGCACATAAATATGTTCTTTTTCATCCATATCCATGTCGGGCTCGTTTTCAATCTGTTGACGGAGCCGTGCAATAGTTTCTTCTTTTTCAGCTACTGCGGAAGAGATCTTTTCCCTGAATTCAATTGTTTTTGCCCTGAGCTGGTCGTTTGAGAGTTTCTCTATAGCAGGGTATACGTTTCTTATTTTCTGGAGTATGGGAGTAATTTCTCTGATATCTTTATCGGATTTGGTTCCGATGAATTTCTTAAGGAATGAAATCATGGTTTATTTGTTTTTTATTAGCCGGGCATGCACATAATGTTCTCACTACAGATAGAACATATTTTACATCAGGAATGCAAAGTTAACGTAATTTATTCAGATGATTTAGAAAAGAAAAAGCCGCTTGGGTGCGGCTTATGTTTCTTTAGTATTCGTCCTCATGAAAGAAGAAGTCTTCTTTTGAGGGGTAATCAGGCCATAAGTCTTCTATGCTCTCATAAACCTCACCTTCATCTTCTATTTCCTGGAGGTTTTCTATAACTTCCAACGGGGCTCCTGACCTAATGCTGAAATCTATAAGCTCTTCTTTAGTTGCCGGCCAGGGTGCATCTTCAAGCTTTGAAGCTAGTTCTAATGTCCAATACATGATTCAGAAGAATTACGTTATTTTTTGCAAAAGTAAATTAATTTATTTCATAAACAAGCATATTTGAATGCAGCTTTTTTAACTTTCATTTTTTATACAAAAACTATGCCTAAATTCTTGCTCTCCAGGTAGTTTCGTCGGCATTCACATCGTATGCAATTCGCCGTGCCAGCACAAAAAGATAATCAGATAATCTGTTAAGATACTTGATGATCATTTCACCTTGCAGAGTTTTAGGGTTGTTGTCGACAAGTTTAAGGGTAATTCGTTCGGCACGGCGACAAACACAGCGCGCAATGTGGCAGAAGGAAACTGTAGTGTGCCCGCCCGGAAGAATGAAGTTCTTGAGTTCGGGTAAGGTTTCGTTCATTTTATCAATCTGCTGTTCGAGCAGGATGATATCTTCTTCTTTGAGTACCGGAAGTGATTTTACCTGAACCTCAGGATCGGCGGCAAGCAATGATTCAGCAGAAAATATTCTGTCCTGGATCTCAATGATAATGTTCTTTAGATGAGGGTTTATATCCTGATCTCTTATAATGCCGAGGTAGCTGTTCAGTTCGTCGAGCGTGCCATATGCTTCAATCCGATCATGATATTTGGGGACTCTTGTTCCTCCTATTAGCGATGTCTGGCCTTTATCTCCTGTTTTTGTGTAAATTTTATACTCTGTCCCCATCGTTACAATTAGTTTTGAAAAATATAGTTTTTGCCTGAAACAAGGAGCGAAGAGGCATTGTTCAAAAGCGCCTTAGCTTTTTTTATACTCCTTGACTGTGATTATATTGGAATTGAGCTCGTCGGAAGAAACAAGTCCGTCAGAGAGTCGTACAATGCGGTGAGCGTGGCGGGCAATATCTTCTTCATGGGTTACAAGAATTATGGTATTTCCGGCCTGGTGTATTTCTTCGAGTAAACCCATAATATCGTGCGATGTAACAGAGTCAAGGTTTCCGGTGGGTTCATCGGCAAGAATGATCGAAGGTCTGTTAACCATAGCTCTGGCTATTGCGACCCTTTGTCTCTGACCTCCCGAAAGTTCGTTGGGCTTGTGTTTTACCCTGTCGTTTAAACGAACCTGCTCCAGAACCTCCATAGCCCGGTCAAGTCTTTGCTGTTTTGCAAAACCGGCATAGATCATTGGCAAGGCAACATTTTCAAGAGCCGTAAGCCTTGGCAGCAGATTGAATGTCTGGAAAACAAAACCGATTTCTTTATTACGTATTTCTGCAAGATCAGCATCCTGCATTTTACTCACGTCTTTATGATTCAGGTGGTAGCTGCCTTCGGTAGGGGTGTCAAGGCAGCCCAGCAGATTCATGAGTGTAGATTTACCAGAACCTGAGGGCCCCATCAGGGCAACGTATTCGTTCTTTTTTATACTTAGTGATATGCCCCTGAGGGCTCTTACTATTTCAGTCCCCACTTTAAAATAGCGGGTAATGTTTTCAAGACGAATTACTTCCTCATTCATACAGCAGCGAGTTTCTTCAGACAAAAGTATTAATAATAATGTCAGAATTTTATAGTGAAGTCTTGTTTGGGTATGCCATCTCTGAAAAAAAGAATACCCATATGGAATAAATCGATGCTAACAGAGACCTTTTGATTTGATTTTATTTCTTCCCATGCCCTCTCCATGTCATCAGACCAGTGTATATCGTGAAAGATAACAACCGATTCATTATGCAGATGCGGCAGCAGTTGTTCAAAGTATCGTTTACTGGGCTTATATGCGTGGTTGCCGTCGATAAAGCAATAATCGATTGTCTTATACCGGTCAAGAACCTGGTGCAGCATGGTGTCGAAATTGCCTATCACCATCGAGAAATTCTTTTCAGGCAAAAGTTCAATAAGTCCTTTTTCAGCATAATGAGCAGTTGCCGCACAACCTTCCAAACCTATAAACAATGCTTTGGGAGCTGCCATTGTCTGATATAAGCTGCTTATTCCTAAAGAAGTGCCTAATTCAAGTATATTTTTGGGTTGAAAGTGCTTAATTATGCGATATAGTAACTGTCCCTGCTTAGCGGGAATTGCGCTGCGTTTTGCTATTTTCTGGACACGTTCGAGTTTGGTAATATAGCCTTTTTTGCCGGGCAGTGCTCCAAAATCAACTATCTCGATCTGGTTACGGTTACTGAGCAGGTCGAGCCTGTGGTCTTCCACATCATGATAGGCACTGTATTGTGTTGTATCCTCTATAACTTTAGTAACAAAGTCGAACACAAAGGGCGAGTGTATCGAATGCTTTGAAACAGACTTAGATCTGTATTTAGAGTACCTTCTGGCATGTGATATTAGACTTAGCATAGTAGTCAGGTTTACGATACTTCCCCCCTTTTTGTTTCATTTTCCGGCCAAATATATGCATAAAAGGTATACATTTAAGCGAAAATACTCCAATTTTCTCTGTCAAGACTTCTATACTGAATGGCCTCTGCAATGTGTTCTGGTCTAATGTTTTCAGTTTCAGACAGGTCGGCGATAGTACGGCTGACTTTAATTATGCGGTCGTAAGCTCGTGCAGATAATCCAAGTTTAGTCATGGCGTTACGTAATAACGTTAAACTCTGGTTGTTTAGTTTACAGTACTTTAAAATTTGCCTGTTTGTAATGTGTGCATTTGCATGGATGCCGGCCAGGCCTTTGTACCGTTCTTTCTGGATGGCCCTGGCCCGGATAACCCTTTGCCGTATATCGCTGCTTTTTTCCATTACCGAATTTCCTGTTAGCTGGCCAAATGGTACAGGGGTAACCTCTACATGAATGTCAATACGGTCGAGCAGAGGACCAGATATTTTATTAAGGTACCTTTGAATATCGCCAGGTTTGCAGGTGCATGCCTTTTCAGGATGATTATAAAATCCGCAGGGACAAGGATTCATTGCCGCAATAAGCATAAAACCGGCAGGATAAGCTACAGTTTCGCGGGCGCGTGATATGGTTACCTCACGTTCTTCCATAGGCTGGCGGAGGACTTCGATCACCTGTCGCTGAAATTCAGGCAGCTCGTCGAGGAAAAGTACCCCGTTATGTGCAAGTGATATTTCCCCCGGCTGCGGATTGGCACCACCTCCGGTTAGTGAAGTGGATGATGCAGTATGGTGAGGGTTTCTGAATGGTCTTACAGATATAAGCGCCGAGTTACGGGCCATCTTACCGGCTACGGAATGAATCTTAGTAGTTTCGAGTGCTTCGTTTAGACTAAGCGGAGGTAAGATAGAGGGTAATCTTTTAGCCAGCATGGTTTTACCTGATCCCGGAGGCCCAATAAGCAGCGCATTATGTGCGCCGGCTGCAGCAATTTCAAGAGCTCTCTTAATGTTTTCCTGTCCTTTTACATCGCAAAAGTCGAACTCAAAATTATAGCTTTCACGGCTGAAGATCTCGGTTGCGTTTACTGCTTCAGGAGTTAATTCAAAGTCGCCCCGCATAAAACCAATTACTTCTGCAATACTTTCAACACCATATATGTCAATGCCGTCTACCACGGCAGCTTCACGCATGTTTTGTCTTGGTAAAATAAATCCTTTAAAGCCTTTATTTCTGGCTTCTATTGCAATGGGCAGGGCTCCTTTAATAGGATGCAGGGAGCCATCAAGCGAAAGCTCTCCCATAATTACATATTCTGAAAGTCTGTTCTCAGGAATCTGTCCGTTGCCAGCCAGAATGCCCAGTGCAATTGGAAGGTCGTATGCCGAACCTTCTTTACGAATGTCGGCGGGCGCCATGTTAATTATGATCTTTTTTCCGGGGATTCTGTAACCATGGTGTCTGAGAGCAGCATCAATGCGGTGATGGCTTTCTTTTACCGCACTATCGGGCAAACCAACCAGAAAGAATTGAATACCAACGTCAATACTTACTTCAATAGTTATGATAATTGCATTAACACCAGAAATGGCACTACCATATGTTTTTACCAACATTTTATTTTAGCTTTGGTAAGACGGCGCAATTTACTGCATTTTTAATTTTGGCAGTATAAAGTTGAAAAAAAATGATCAAAAGCCCGAATGGAGTGTTAATAGTAGTTTGAACAATGTCTGATTTTTGCAGTTTCAAATTTTCGAACATTTTAACACAGCAATAGTTATTGCATGAAAAAAACCGGATCTATGGATAAGCCAAATGCCAGGCCTGAGGTTAAATCTCCCTGCAGGTTAGTGTGCCGGCTTAATGAAAGTGGTATGTGTGTGGGTTGTTTTCGTATGTTGGACGAAATAGCCAATTGGGGGATTATGTCGAATGAAGAACGGTTTGATGTGCTTCGTAAAGCGCACCTACGCATGCAATTACGAAATATTAAGATCTAGATTTTCGAGGGCTTAAAGCCTGACTGCTGTAGTATTTTCTGAGCATCCCTGTCTTTCATCAGTTCCTGAAGCGTAACGTTCTGATTCTGCATATAACTGCGTACTATCTGCCATCCGAGCCAGTGGCCGGTGCGGGATGGTGAGTCCTCAGCAAATCCTGATGTAAACGGCCCGTCGGTCATAAACATACTGATAGCTTTTGCATCAGAAGAGTAAAGTAGCTGATTTTCAATAATAAAACTCCATATGTTACCGGCATTTGCAGTAACCCATTCTATTTGTTCGTTGGTGTATTTCATTAAATGACCGGGTTCGGCATCAGCAAGCATAGCTTCAGCAAAATAGATGATCTTACCCTGTTCAATCATGTTGTCGAGCACTGTCACAGGTTGGCTATCAGGCAGAAGCGACCATCCTATTTCTTTGAAACTGTCAGGCAAAATGTATTCTTTTGAAAGCTTTTCAATAATATACTTCGGATAACCAAGAGTGGGATATTCTGCATAGTCCGGACCCAGATAAAGATCCAGCCCTATTATAAGTGCACTGTCACTGTATTTTATTGGCATTTGAATGTCGAATCCTGAAACATAGGTGTATACCTGAGGCACAACCTTGTCAGGATATTCTTTTTTCAGATTATTAAATGCATTGCTGAAGCCTTCGTCGAGCCACTGAACATCAGGAAACTGTTTAATTGTATAATCGTAGATTTCTCTGATCTGAGGATCGGTCACAAAATCCTTTAATTGCTGCATGCCATAAGCATCGGGAACTTCATTGCCCAGGAATACTTTAAAATCGGGATGAATGTCAGTAACACCTTTTTCGAAATTGTTAGTGTCAATACTGAAAAGAGCTACTTCATACCTTTTAATGTTACCGGAAGTATTTTCACTTCCGGTTTGAGAGTTATTTTTGTTATTGCAGGCAATTAACGAAACAGCCATCAATAACAGCACGAAATTTTTAATCATTGCAATGAAAGTGAATTTAAGGTAAACGTTAGATGTTTATAATATTTTCCATCCTAAGCTTATGGTAAAAACATTGCTTGAAAGCTCTCCAAGCGAAAGTTTGGAAACGTCAGACATTCCTACTTCGTAACGGAGGTCAATGGTGAACATAAGTACGTCAACACCTCCGCCAAATTGCAGCGCCCAGGCGGCTCCTTTTAAGTCCTTGTTATTGAAAGTATAGGGCAAAGTGTCGTCCCAGTTTTTCAGTTCAACATCTCTGTTAATTACCAAAGTCGCTACCGGGCCTGCAAATATGCGTGCATTCAGTAACTCAAGATTAACAATTTTTACACCCAGAAGCAAAGGAATATCCATAGATTTCATTCGGATGATCTGTTCTCCGGCAGGCTGTGAGGGGTCTACCAGTATACCTGACCTGTTCATATAAAGTAGTTCGGGCTGAATGTATACCTTGTTGCCAAGCCGAACGAATGCTCCCCAGTGAAGCGTGTTCATAGCCTCGGTTTTTAGATCAGCGAAATCGGCATTGTATTTTGTAAATGTTGCCCCCACTTTTGGCCCGAGTGTCAAACCGGGTACTTGTGCGAAGGCAGGGATGGTGAATATGGAAATTAGAGCCAGGAAAACGATTTTTTTCATAGTGCAATAAGTTTAGGTAGAACAAAAATAGTTACTAATTGTATGTTGATCACATATGTTACCCTTAAACGGGCATTTTTTGTAAATTTGTTTATCAAATACAACAAAACGCCGATAAGGTTGATTAAAGTATGCACACATATTGTAATAAAAACTACATACAATGAAAACAAAGTACTTATTACCATTAGCAGCAGCCTTGATTATTTTCCTTGCTCCTTCGGAGGTTTTTGGTCAGTTCAGGGCATTTGTTCTCGGAATTAAAGCTGCTCCGTCTGTTAGTTGGCTGTCTACATCGCAGGAAGACTACAATAATGAGGGTTCAAGAATTGGATTCTCCTGGGGTGTAATATCTGAATTCTATTTTGCTAAAAATTATGCACTGGCAACTGGCTTCAATTACATTTACCATAATGGTAAAATTTCATTCCCTGACCTAAGTCCGGGCAATATCCCGATAGACCTTGAACGGCAGTATCGTTTGAGATACCTGGAGTTTCCAGTGCAGCTAAAGTTAAAAACCAATGAAATAGGTAAGCTGAAATACTACGGGCAGGTTGGGCTTGGTCTGGGTGTGAGAACCACTTCGAAAGCGCGTGATGAGTATAATGAAGGAACCGGTCGAAGTGTTGTTGTTGATTTCAGAGATGTTGATAATCATACCCGGCTTTTCAGAGCAGCTTTAATAGTGGGAGCTGGAGTAGAGTATCCGATTGATAATAGTACTGTTTTAATTTTCGGTGTAAATTTCAACAATGGTTTTACCAATGCGTTGAAAAAGAACAATGCTGTTAATCCTGATCTGGAACATTCGGCACGGCCCAACTTTTTAGAGATCCAGATGGGTGTTATATTCTAAGCAATCCATGCCCTAATTGCACTATCTTTGCCGATGTTAATTAATTGAGGCATATGAAAGTAGGATTGGTGCAATGCAATTTTTTGATTGGAGATCTTGAGTATAACAAACGCAAAATACTTCAGGGTATTGACGAAGCTGTAGCTGAAGGTGCTGAACTGGTAGTTTTTTCTGAACTTGCCATAACCGGCTATCCACCGCAGGATTTACTGCAGTACAGTGATTTTATAGTTGAGGTAGAAGCGGTAATGAATGAAATAGCAGCCCATTGTACTGGTGTTGCGGCTGTGATTGGAGCTCCCGGCAGAAATATGACCGGAAAGGGCAAACCTTTATTTAATTCAGCGTGGTTTCTTTTTGAAGGCAAAGTGCAGGCAATAGTACATAAGTCTCTGTTGCCTGATTATGATGTATTTGATGAATACCGCTATTTCGAGCCTGCTAATAGTTTCGGATATGTTGATTATAAGGGAAAGAAGCTTGTTTTAACTATATGCGAAGACATATGGAACACCGCCGGTATCCCTATGTATTCCTATTCGCCATTAAATCAGGCCGTCTCCATCAATCCGGATATCATTATTAATATAAGCGCTTCGCCGTATAATTATAACCAGGCAGCCCTGAGGCAGGAAGTCATCAGGCAGAATGCACTTAAGTACGGAAAGCCAATTGTTTATGTGAATCAAACCGGAGCTAATACCGAAATTATCTTTGATGGTAACTCAATGGTATGCGATGCCTTCGGGCGAATAAGAAATCGTTTGGAGTGTTTTGCAGAGCAGATCATGGTTGTGGATATTGACCATACATACGTTACACCGCCCACAGATAACCTGGCTGAAGCTTCTGTTTCTTCTGATATGGCTGTAACCTTTGAGGAACATTCATCATCCGATGTAATTATTAAGTCCATACACGATGCTCTTGTACTGGGAATAAGGGATTATTTTGCGAAAATGGGCTTCAGTAAAGCAATCCTTGGTTTGTCGGGAGGTATAGATTCGGCTGTCACAATGGCACTTGCTGCCAGGGCTATAGGGGCAGAAAATGTTTTGGGAGTACTGCTTCCTTCAAAGTACTCATCAGAACATTCTATTGATGATGCAATACAACTGGCTGTAAATCTGAAAAGTCCCTACACAACAATTTCTATCAGAGAAGGTGTTGCTGCAGTGGAAGAAACGTTAAAACCCGAGTTTGCTGACATGGCTCCCGGTCTTACAGAAGAAAACATTCAGGCAAGAATGAGGGCCGTGATGCTCATGGCTATGTCGAACAAGTTTGGCTATATATTATTGAATACCAGCAATAAAAGTGAAGCGGCTGTAGGATATGGCACGTTATATGGCGACATGTGCGGCGGACTTTCTGTGTTGGGAGATGTTTATAAAACAGATGTGTACAAGCTTGCAGGTTACATAAATAAGGATGTGGAGATCATTCCGCTCAACACGATTGTCAAACCCCCTTCTGCAGAGTTAAGGCCTGATCAGAAAGACTCAGATTTATTGCCGGAATACGATCTGCTCGATCAGATTCTGTATGCTTACATCGAAATGCAAAGAAGCCCAAAAGAACTGATTCTTATGGGCTTCGAAACAACAATAGTAAATCGTGTTGTAAGAATGGTTAACCGGAGCGAATGGAAACGCTTCCAGTCTCCACCGGTTCTGCGTGTATCGCCTAAAGCATTTGGAGCGGGGCGCAGAATGCCTATTGCAGGCCGTTATTTCTAAATGTTAAGCGCTTCAACAGCTTTGATTTCGGGCAGTGCTTTGCGCATAGCTTCTTCAACGCCATTTTTTAAAGTCATGCGGCTATAAGGACATGAACCGCATGAGCCCTGAAGCTCAACATTTACAACGTTATCGCTGGTGAGTTCAATAAAACTTATGTCGCCACCATCAGCTTGCAGGTATGGCCTGATCTGCTCTATAACGTTTTTCACCTTGGTTGTTAGTTCTAATCTGTTGTCTGTTGACATATTTTTGTGTTTTTTGAGTTCTTATTTCGTGATCTCTACAGGCTGGGTTGGAGCCATGGTGTTGTTTCTGATTGCCACCTGTTGTGCAGTTTTCTTTGCTAACTCATTAAATGCTGCAGCAACCGGTGACGTTTCTGATAACGCTATTGGTTTTCCCTTGTCACCTGATTCACGGATACCCTGTACTAAAGGTATCTGGCCCAGCAATGGAATGTTGAATTCTTCTGAAAGTTTCTTTCCGCCTTCTTCACCGAAAATATAGTATTTATTATCAGGAAGTTCTTCAGGAGTGAACCACGACATGTTTTCAATAAGTCCAAGTACCGGTACATTGATCTTATCCTGCGAGAACATGGCTATGGCTTTTCGTGCATCGGCAAGAGCCACTTCCTGAGGAGTAGAAACGATAGCCACACCGGTAACCGATAAATTCTGAACTATGGTTAGATGAATATCTCCTGTTCCGGGAGGCATATCTAATACAAGATAGTCGAGTTCGCCCCAATCGGCTTCAGTAAATAACTGGGTTAGCGCATTCGAAGCCATAGGCCCTCTCCAAACAAGTGCTTTTTCGGGGTCAACAAAGAAGCCAATCGATAACAGCTTAATGCCATATTTTTCAACCGGTACTACCAGTGTTTTGCCGTCTTTTTCAATGGCATATGGTTTGGTAGCTACTTCGTCGAACATAAGCGGAACAGAAGGTCCGTAGATATCAGCATCAACCAGGCCAACCCTGGCACCATTACGGGCTAATGCAACTGCCAGATTAGCAGCTACTGTTGATTTACCAACACCGCCCTTGCCTGAAGCAATAGCGATCACATTTTTCACTCCGGGCAACATTTGCTGCTTTTCGGCTCTTCTTGTTGTTACTCTCGAAGTCATTTCGATGTCAACTACAGCTTTACTATCAACAAAATTGTGTATAGCATCGAGGCAGTCTTGTTTGATCTTATTTTTCAGAGGGCACGCTGGAGTTGTTAGAACTACTTTGAAAGAAATGCTGTCTTCTGTGAAGTTTACATCTTCAATCATGTTAAGTGTTACAAGATCTTTGCCAAGGTCAGGGTCTTTAACAGTTCTTAATGCGTTAATAATGAGATCTTTGGTGTATTTCATACTAGTTTCTATTGTCCTTATTTAGATTGTGTAAAGATAGTACTATTTTTCGGTTCGTAAAGTAGCAGCAAGGAGAATTATTTTTTTAAAGTTTAGAGGTCGTAGTTGTTTAAACTACTGATAACATGAGAGATAACAATAAAAAACCGTGCCAATATTCTATAAGACGGTAGTTTTTAATTGTAAGAAGAATTGGTGTTTTATAATTCTTTATCCAGTTCGTATGGATCCCAGAATTTTTCGGTGAAGTTGATGATTTGGTCATCTACTACGATAATTCCCTCACTTTCGAGAAGTTGCTGCATAATATCTGAACCTCCGAAATGTGCTTTACCTGTCAGCATTCCGTTGCGGTTAACAACCCGGTGGGCTGGAATTTTCTCAAGCATGTTATGTGATGCATTCATAGCCCATCCTACCATTCTGGAAGAACTCCCTGCACCGAGATATTTGGCAATAGCCCCATAGCTTGTTACTCTGCCGTAGGGTATGCATTTCACCACCTCAAAAACTTTCTCAAAAAAAGATTCTTTTTCCATCGATGCAAAGGTTTTATTCCATTTATGCAAAGGCTTTACATATTCTGTTCTGTGAAGGTTCCGTGCTAAACGAAAAGAACAGTCTGCGCCAGGCTTCTCAAATTTTGAACCGCAGGTACTTTATTGGAATACCCTGCGACCGGAAGATCTTCTCATAGTGTGTCTGCGTCAGCATTACATCGTCTTGTATGCCAGAATTATACAGATCAAAAGTATGGAACAGCAATTCAAGTTTTTGATCCCTGATCACGGAAAGAGTAAATTCAAAGAAGTCAAGGTTGTCTGTCTTAAGATGAACAATGCTTCCCGGTCTCAGAAATTTACGATATCTGCTCAGAAAGAGGGGAGATGTTAACCGTTTTCTCGGTTTCACCGGCTGCGGATCAGGAAACGTGATCCAGATACTATCAATTTCATTTTCCGCAAAGAACTCTTCTATCTGATCTATACGGGTACGTATGAATGCCGCGTTGGTTACTTTATTCTCGAATGTTGTTTTGGCACCACGCCACATCCGGGCTCCCTTTATGTCAACACCAATGAAATTTCTTTCAGGATACTTTGAGGATAATGCAACGATATATTCGCCTTTCCCGCAGCCAAGTTCCAGTGTTATTGGATTATCGTTTTGAAAAAACTCTTTCCAATGACCTTTCTTTTCGATTCCTTTTTGAATTTCATCAAAAGTGTATTGAAACATGTGAGGGAAAGTAGCATTCTCTGCAAATCGCGCATGCTTATTCTTTGGCATGAGGATTCGGTATTTAGGTTAGATTAGTAATTAGAACACACATTTTATGGGCTATTTTTTGTACACCCATGCGCCGGAAAAACCTTTGCCCTTCAATTCAGTTACTGCCTGCCTCGCTTCGCTTCCGGAACTATAACTGCAGATACTTACAATATGCAGATTGCGATGATTCTTACCAAGAACCGATGCCGGGTACCCCTGAGATCTCAATTGTTCGGCCAACCTGCTGGCATTATCAGGGTTTTGAAATGCGCCTGTGATAATGTGGTATTTTGTATCAGATTCAACAGCAATTGGTTCTGGTTTATTGCCGGCCTCAGGTATTGATGTGTTCAGAGCAGTAGCTTCTTTTTGTGTTACCTGATAAGTTTCTTTTGATACTTTTCCCTTCTCTTCAGTAGTCCCTGCAATAGTCCTGTCAACGGTAGGACCGACCGGCTTTGAAGACTCTATTTTGCCGTCGGTTGCATTTCCCGAAGGCTGCGTGATAAGTGTTTCAATAGCCGATGGTACTACCGATGCGTAATCTTTATATATGGTATCGACTGCATTCCTGTTAAAGATTGTCCATAAAGCAACTGCAGCGAGCGGCAATACAATAGCAGCCCACCGGAGAGTTTTCCTTATAACAGGGTTCTGAATTCTTATAGTGTTCTCCTCATCATAGCTGTTAACAGGATGAAAGTCGAACGTATCAAGGCCATAAGAGTCGGCGAGGTAGTTTGCAAAACTATCGGGGGTGAAATGGATGTTATTTTCTTTATTTAACCGGAACGAACCAATTTTCTCAAGAGTAATCTTGTTTCCCTTTTGGAGTGAAATTCTCATGGACTGCACATTTTTCTCAATCAGTTCAAGTGCAGCATTGTAATCAATTCCTGCCTCCATGGCATATGCTTTGGCAAAAAGTCCGTCGTTAACCGTCAATGCCGAATTGAAGGTAACTTGCTTTGTTGGAGAATGGAATGTGTGGTGATAAGGGTGAATAGTGGCGGGTTTATATTTTGTGATAAAGCCTCCTAGTCCCGGGACTATCACACAATCATGCTCCAGCAATAAATTGCTGATTAAACCTGAGAATATATCCATCACTGAAATTTGCCGCTAAGATACCAATGAAAGGTTAGCTAATCAAGGATTGTTGATAAGTTTTGATAAGTCGTCAGGCGTGTCAATGCCTATAGTCTCAATGTCAGTCTCTTTGGTAAATATGCTGTATCCATTCGAAAGCCACCTTAATTGCTCAAGCGATTCCGCCAGTTCGAGTGGAGCCTGTGCAAGGCTGGTTATTTCGTCGAGTATGTCGGTTTTATAACCATATATGCCTATATGCTTGAAAAAAGAATGGTTGGTAGTCCAGTTATCGGTTATGGTATTTCTTACATAAGGTATTGGCGACCGGCTGAAATACAGTGCTTTCCCTTGCTTATCTTTTACTACTTTTACAATATTGGGATTGAATAGGTCCTCATGATTCTCTATCTGCTTGACCAGAGTCCCGATCTCAGCCCGTGGATTTTCAAAAATTTCAATAACCTTATCTATCTGGGATGGCTGAATGGTTGGTTCATCTCCCTGGATATTAATTGCAATGTCGAAATATTCCTCACCGGAAATAAGTTTTCTGATTACTTCTGCTATACGGTCTGTACCTGTTTGGTGGCTGGTTGAGGTCATAAGCACCCGTCCACCAAATGATCGCACATGATCGAATATGCGCTGGTCGTCAGTAGCAACGATCACTGCAGATAGTTTTGTGCTTAGAGATGCCTGCCGGTACACTCGTTCAATCATGGTAACACCATTGATTTTAACTAATGGCTTACCCGGAAATCGTGTTGACGAATATCTTGCAGGAATTATACCTACTACTCTGTATTCAGAAAAGTCCATGAATTTCTGCGTTAATTCTTTCAATAATATGGGCAAGATCTTCGGGCTTCTCGGTAAAGTTGAGATTATCTACCTCAACGATCAGGAGTTTCCCTAAAGTATATTTTTCAATCCAGGCTTCGTATCTGTCGTTAAGACTTTTAAGATAATCAAGTCTGATAGAATTCTCGTAATCCCTGCCTCTTTTCTGAATCTGGTTTACTAATGTTGGAACGCTAGCTCTGAGATAAATGAGCAGGTCAGGAGGCTGAACGAAAGAACTCATTAATTCAAACAGCGACATATAATTGTCAAAATCTCTTGACGTCATTAAAGTCATTGAGTGAAGGTTAGGGGCAAAGATGTATGCGTCTTCATATATTGTTCTATCCTGAACTACTGTCTTGCCACTGTTTCGTATCTCCACAACCTGACGAAACCTGCTATTCAGAAAATAGATCTGCAGATTGAACGACCAGCGTTGCATGTCTTCATAGAAGCCTGCCAGATATGGATTTGTTTCAACATCTTCATAATGTGGTTGCCAACCAAAGTGTTTAGCAAGTAATCCCGTAAGGGTTGTTTTTCCGGAGCCAATGTTTCCGGCAATTGCAATATGCATGAGTAATGACTTTTATTACGAAAACAGATTGATAATCAATGGTGTAATGCAAAACATGGGATGTTTGGCACTATGCACACACAGGTGAGCAAAGTTAAATAATTGCGTATTGTAAAGTAGAATGTTGTGGAATATTATTTGGCAAGCGCCGAGGCAACCTCCATGATCTCATCTACTACCTTTCGGTTGTTTGATAAGCGGGGAACCTTATACTGACCACCTAGTCTGTTGTTCCTTTTTAACCAGTTGTAGAAAGTTCCCTGTGGTACGATCCTGATGATTGGTTCGGCCAGGATCATATTATGGTAGCGCTTTGCTTCGTAATCTGAGTTGAGTGTTTTTAATGCGTTATCGAGCATTTCGCCGAAATATTCAGGCTGTTCAGGAGTTCTTTCAAATTCAATGACCCACTCATGAGCTCCGCTGGTGTTCTCACTGAAATATACAGGTGCAGCAGTGAACTCGCTGATCATAGAATTGGTTTTTTGGCAGGCTATTTCCAGTGCTTTAGTTGCATTGTCAACTATTAACTCTTCGCCAAAAGCATTAATAAAGTTTTTTGTACGACCGGTAATTTTAATTCTATAGGGATCAAGTGAAGTAAACATTACTGTATCGCCAATCTGATAACGCCACAATCCTGAATTTGTGGAAATAACAATAGCATAGTTAACACCAGTCTTTACTTCATATAATGGGATGGCTTTCAGCGAAGATTCTCCGGTTTCAGCTATGGGTATAAACTCATAAAATATACCATAATCCAGCATCAAGAGCATATCGTCAGCATTTTGACGGTCCTGAATTCCAAAAAAACCTTCTGAGGCATTATAGGTTTCCAGATAATTAACCTGCCCACCAAGAATGATATCGTATTGGTGCCTGTATGGAATGAAGCTGACACCACCATGAATGATAAGTTCAAGGTTTGGCCATACCTCAAGAATGGTCTTCTTACCGGTTATTTCAAGAACCCTTTTCAGCAAAACAAGCGTCCATGACGGCACTCCGGTAATATTAGTAACATCATGATCTTTTGTGATCTGGGCTATACGTTCAATTTTTTCTTCCCACTCATCCAGCAAAGCAATAGACAGGTCAGGCGTACGCATTAATTCAACCCAAAAAGGGAGGTTTTCCATTATGATTGCTGATACATCTCCAACATACGTGCCAATCTCCTCATTATCTGATATGTGTGTTCCTCCCATACCAAGAAACTGACCAGTAAAAATTCGTGTATCTTCATTATAATTACAATAGAGCGAAAGCAAATCCTTACCACCTTTAAAATGGCATTCATCTAATGATTCCTGACTTACAGGGATGAATTTACTTTTATCGCTGGTTGTACCTGAAGATTTCGCAAACCATTTGATCTCTGAATTCCACAAAAGATTTTGTTCGCCTTTGCGGAGGCGTTCTACGTAGGGCTTTAAATCCTCATAATCTGTGATTGGGACATTATTAATAAATGACTCGTAGCTGGAAATGGAAGCATAGTCATATTTCCTGCCCCATTCTGTCTGCCTGCCGGCTATAATTAGTTTTCTGAGCCACTCTTCCTGCACATCGTGGGGGTACTTCATGAAAAGCTCTATTTGATGCATTCGCTTTTTCATGAACCAGGAAACAACAGAATTAATGATTGTCATAATGTATACCTATCAGTGCAAACTTACAGATAAACCCTGAATTGCATTACTAAGTTTATCTTAATTTATTATAAATTGTTAAGCATATTTGTTAAATTTGCCTTGATACTTAATATAAGCCAAATGATAGTATTTCCGAATGCCAAAGTAAATTTAGGATTGCGGATACTCGGCCGTAATGAGGATAATACTCCTGATATGCACACGTACAAGATTCCGGTTGAACTGTGCGATGCTCTGGAGATTGTCCCGTCCGGTAATGGCGAATCTTTTACATCTTCAGGAATTGATAAGGTTTCGGTTGCTGATGATAACCTCTGTTTTAAATCGTATAATTTACTGGCACGCTATTATAAGCTTAAGAAAGTTCGTATCCATCTCCATAAAATGATACCGGTAAGTGCCGGACTTGGAGGAGGTGCCGCCAATGTGGCATTTACCATGTCATTATTGCGCAGGATAAATAGTTTAAGGATTTGCGATAATGAACTGGAATCATTGGCTTCCATTATAAGGGATGACGCTCCTTTTTTTATAACCAACAGACCTCAGTTAACTACTAAACTTGGGCATGCCACTCATGATTTCCTACACATAAAACGTTACTGGGTAGTAATTGTAAATGCAACTGATCTGAATCAAAATAATAAAATCACAATCAAGGCTTCGAATAAAATTGAAGCTGATTCGACTGAGGTAACTGCATCGGGAGAACTACTTCCGCCGAAGGATCAGATCATCGGCCATGAGAATAAATGGAGAGATATATTACCGAACGACCTGGAGGAGATCTATTACCACAGGTATCCTGTTCTTAAGGATATACGTGATGCAATGTATGCATCAGGAGCTTTTTATGCTTCACTGGCAGGAACAGGTTTTTCTGTCTATGGATTGTTCTTCGAAAAAGTAAACCTGGCTGATTTGTTTCCGGATATGTATGTATGGCAGGGGCGAACCTTGTGTTACTGAAGTATTGTTCTGTAGCAGCCTTCAGGTTAATCAGTGGTAGTCTTTAGGTTAACCAGTAGAAGTCTTCAGGTTAACCAGGAGTAGTCTTCAGGTTATTTTGGAGCAATATTTAAAAGATATATCCCCAGCAATCCGAAAATAATGTTTGGAATCCAGACCCCGATGGATGGAGGCAGATTGCTGAATGTGGAAAACACTGTTGTTATCTGCATCAGTAAAATGAAGGTAAAGCTGATAGTTATCCCGATCCCGAGGTTAAGTCCTATACCACCTCTTACCTTTCTTGAAGATAGTGACACTCCAATAATGGTAAGAATTATTGTAGCAAACGGAAATGCTATGCGCGAATGCTTTTCAACCTGAAATTTCATCAGGTTCCCGGAACCCCGCATTTTCTCCGTTTCAATAAAGTCGCGAAGTTCGCGGTAGTTCATATATACTGCATAGTCAACGTCAATGTTAAAATCTTCGGGCGTCAGGTTAAGTGTAGTATCGAACTTTGTTCCCCGGATGATCTTTTCTCCTTTATCAGTAATCACTCTTCGTATCCAGTCGTTAAGAACCCATTTATTATTGATGCTGTCCCAGTTTATGGTTTCACTGGTTAGCTTCATAGTCATGCCTTCGTTATTAAATTTCTCAAGGGCAAACTTGAAGCCCCTGTTATCTTTACTATTAAATGTTTCCACGTAAGCAAATACACCAGGATCTATTTGGATATGCATGTTGGTTTTAGTGGTGTATTTTCTCTCTTTCAGGTACTTGCGCTGAAAGTCCTCCATCTTTTCACTGGTTTCAGGAATAATGAAATTGGTAAGCGTGAAGGAAATTAATGCCAGAAAAGTGGAAGCAATAATGTAAGGTCTTAGCAACCTGTTAAAGCTCAGCCCGCTATTAAGCATGGCTATGATTTCAGTATTTGCGGCCAGCTTTGATGTGAAGAAGATGACCGAGATAAAGGTGAAAAGAGCGCTGAATTTATTGATAAAGAATGGAAGAAAATTCGCATAATATTCGAAAATGATAGCATAAACTGATGGCTTCTTTTCAATGAAGTTGTCAATCTTCTCCGAGAAATCGAAAATGATAATAATTATTGCCAGCAGGGCGATAGAATAAAAGAATGTGCCCAGAAACTTTCGAATTATATACCAATCAAGTTTCTTCATATTCTTGTACTGACTTTTTTTACCATGCTATCTTTCCATTGCATAAAGGAACCATCGGTTATTTTTTCTCTTGCTGTGTCGACAAGCCAAAGATAAAATGCCAGATTGTGCTGGCTGGCAATCATCGGACCAAGCATTTCGCCGGCAACAAACAGGTGCCTCAGGTACGCTCTGGAGTAATAATTATCTACAAAAGAAGTGCCATTAGGGTCTAAAGGTGAAAAATCGTATTTCCATTTTTCATTCCTGAGGTTAATGATACCTTCTGATGTAAAGATCATTCCATTCCGGCCATTTCTGGTTGGCATAACACAGTCGAACATGTCAACCCCCTTTGCAATGCTTTCAAGTATGTTTGCCGGAGTGCCCACACCCATCAAATAACGGGGCTTGTCTTTGGGTAGTATGGAACAAACTAATTCAGTCAATTCATACATCATTTCAACAGGTTCGCCAACAGCAAGACCTCCAATGGCATTACCTTCAGCTCCTATAGAAGATATTTTTTCTGCTGATTGAATGCGGAGGTCACGATAAACACTCCCCTGCACTATAGGGAAAAGTGTCTGTGTGTAATCATACAAGTTATCGGTGCTGCGAAACCTCGCAACACACCTGTCGAGCCAGCGGTGTGTGAGCTCCATTGATCGTTGCGCATAGTCATATTCACAGGGATATGGTGTGCATTCATCAAACGCCATTATTATGTCGGCACCAATCAATCGCTGAATGTCCATAACATACTCCGGTGAAAAGAGATGTCTTGAACCATCAATATGCGATTGAAAGGTAACTCCCTGCTCATGCATTTTTCGCCTTTCGGTCAATGAATATACCTGATATCCACCGCTGTCAGTAAGAATAGGCTTATCCCAACCATTAAATTTATGCAGACCGCCGGTCTCTTTTAGTACATCAGTTCCTGGCCTCAGATAAAGGTGGTATGTATTTCCTAATATTATTCTGGCCTTTATGTCATTCTTTACATCGGGAATATGGATAGCTTTTACAGAACCAACTGTTCCAACAGGCATGAAAACAGGAGTAGCAATGTCTCCATGATCGGTGTGAATAACTCCT
This sequence comes from uncultured Lentimicrobium sp., assembly GCA_964643225.1. Taxonomy (GTDB): domain Bacteria; phylum Bacteroidota; class Bacteroidia; order Bacteroidales; family Lentimicrobiaceae; genus Lentimicrobium. The sequence goes on from CAZXQT010000007.1 coordinate 76,100, forward strand.
GCCCGGGCATTTGATCGGGAGTCGGTATGTATAAGGTCAAACGTCATTCTGTATCGGCAAGTAAAAAGTCTGCAAATGTAGTCATTAGTTGCGATACATAAATGCTTACCCTAACTTACCGGCAAACTCCTGAATTTTGGCCCAGGCGTTTTGTACATGTCTTTCTTCTACATTCGTTTGGCCAACTACCAGTCGCAATGTATATTTATTATTAAGCCGTGTGTGCGTAATATACATCGAACCGGAGTTATTCAGTTTATGCTCCAGCTCTTCATTCATACGGTCAATTGCTTGCTCATCCGAAATGTTATCAGGTTTGTACCTGAAACATACCAAACCAAAGCGTGTATTGGTCATGAGTTCAAAACTGCCGGACTTTTTAATCTGATCAGTAAGCCACCAGGCGAGATCAATATGGTGTTTAATGCGCTTTTTTATCTCATTTTTACCAAAGTTGCGCAGCACAAACCAAAGTTTTAATGCTCTGAACCTTCTTCCAAGCGCCACCCCCCAGTCGCGGTAATCATTCACTAAACCACGTGATTTGGTTTTCAGGTACTCTGGCAGGATTTCGAAAGTACGTATCAGTGATTCACTATCCTTAACAAAGTATGCTGAACAGTCAAAGTTTGTAAACATCCATTTATGGGGATTGAATACATAGCTATCTGCCAGTTCGAGACCTTCTATATAATATCGCATTTCGGGAAGTACCATAGCGGCGCCTGCGTAGGCTCCGTCAACATGAAGCCAAATATTGTATTTTTTACAGACAGCACCAATTTCTTTAACAGGATCGACCGCTGTGCAACCCGTAGTTCCAATTGTTGCCACCACAGCACATGGAATGTATCCTTGCTCTAGATCGTTTTCAATAGCACTGCTCAATGCTGATGGGTGCATTGCGAAGTGCTCATCAACGGGAATTTTTACAAGATTTTCACTCCCAAAACCTGCTATTCGCGCAGCTTTTTCGATGGATGAATGTGTTTCGGAAGTGCAGTAAATTCTGAGTTTGTATTCTGAGGAAGAGCCTTTGGAATTTACAGTATAGCCGGTTGCTTTCTCTCTGGCTGTTAGCAAGGCTGCAAGTGTTGAAGCTGATGCTGTATCCTGAATTACACCAGTAAAATGCTTAGGCAGGCCACACAGTTCTTTAAGCCACTCCATCATTTTTTCTTCCAGCTCTGCTGCTGCAGGGGATGTTTCCCATATCATACCTTGCTGGGCCAGTGCAGCAGTCAGCATTTCCCCTAATATAGAGGGATAACTCGTGTTTGATGGAAAAAAAGCAAAGAACGATGGATGTTGCCAATGCGTGAGACCCGGGATTATAAATGTTTTGAAGTCCTGTATGATCTGATCCATACTTTCAGAATTATCAGGTGCTGTATCCGGCAAATGGTTTAATACCCAACCCGGTGAAACAGTTGATTTTACAGGGTAATTTTCAATATTTTCATAGTAATCTGCTATTAAATCGACCATTCGGTGTCCTTCATCCCGAAACTTCGATACGTCATTCACATGCGACATGCAATAATGGAATTTAAATGTTGGCAAATAGGTGCAATAACAGGATTTTATTGAGAGGTAAGCATTAAAGCATCTGAAATTTCTTTGACTGGGAGTATTTTGACTTTCTTTTCAGTGACAGGAGATGCTGTGCATACGGCTAATTTGTATCCTTCTTCAAAAGAAAAAGCAAAAAGATGAAATCCAAGAGCTTCAGGATCATCGGCTAAACGGTATTCGCCATCAGCGTCTCTGTAAATAGTGAAAGAATTGAGGCTTTTTGTGAGCCCTTTTCCTAAAGCTTTGAGAAAACTCTCTTTTAAAGTCCACAGGGTGAAAAATATATGTGCTTTCTCCGAATCGTTACCCGCAGTATCAAGCCATTGCTTTTCAGGTTCACTGAAGAACCGGTATGCAACGCCTTCAGGTACCTTTCGGATCTTCTCAATATCAACTCCAACTGCTTTATCTGAAATAGCAACCGTTACCCATTCGCCGGAATGAGAAATATTAAAATGAATACCATTATATCCATCAGGATGTGGCTTACCCTTTTCTCCGGATGTAAAGGGTTTATCTGGTTTTAAACCGGTTTCAGAATAAAGAGCATAACGAGAAAGTAATTCGCCGAGCAGATGCCGTTGTTGATCTGCACTATGGTGATAGCTAAGCACTTTTTCGGCGCATGCTGCAGGAATTATACTTAATAATTTCTCTTTTTCGTTCAGGAAAGAAGCTTCGTCAAGTAATCTGGATGCGAATACAATTGTCATTAATATACAGTTAAGTGCCTGATTTAAAATGGCTTTCTGGCAAAAATTCGTATTACTTCTGCGTGTCCCTTGTGAAATTCGCCCTCCTCGAGATGTACTTTCACTTCATAGAATTCCATAATCTTCAAGTCACTAAAATCACTTTTTAATTCTTCGGCACTATAAAGCATGTCAAGGTCTTTTGGCCCACCACTCTTTTTTGAGATTTGAGCTTTTGAGAAAGCTTCTAAAATGAAGCATCCGCCTGGCTTAAGCAAACTGATAATTTCTTTATGAACATTAGCTCTGTATTCCGAAGGCATATGCAAATAGATCATAGCGATTACATCAAATTTTTCGCTTTCATCTCTGTAGCAACGGATATCTTTGATTAAATAATCAATCTCTACATTGTTCTCCTGAGCCAGCTTTAATGCTTTTGATCTGGCTTCGTAGCTTTGATCAAAGGCTGTAACTTCCCAACCCTGTTCTGCAGCCCACACTGCATTTCTGCCTTCTCCTTCTCCGGGTAGTAATATCCTGCCCGGCTTCATTATTTTTAACTTTTCTTCGAACCATTCATTCGGCAATACTCCATAAATATACTCCTCTGCTGAGTATCTCTGTTCCCACTGCTGTGTCATAATTCCCCTCGGTGTTATGTCTTTGTTTATAAAAATTAAACAATTATCAACCAAAAATAGTGAATTGTCACAGACTAATTGTCAAAATAAAACCAGAGCTTCCCTTAATTATTGGATTAAGGGAAGTTGAAAGTTTGGCTCTTGAAGTGATTAATTGACTGTATATTAATCGTCTATGCGTAAAAAGTTTCCTGATTTGTCGAATACAAGATCAAGACCATTGTTAAGATTTATTTGTTGATGCCTGTCTTCAAGTTCCCATCCAATTATCATTGCCTGTGGAAAATTATTTTTAACATAAGTAGACAATTCTGTCGGGATTACAGATTCAGGTAATGCATTGGTGCTTTCAATGTCCTGAATTTCAAATTTGCGATTAAAATCCAGTCTGGTTAAGTCGCTTAATATCACCTGATATTCGGAACTGATAAGTTCTTTATCCTGCATTATCTGTATTATGCTATTTCCTGAAAAATGTGTTTCCACATAGGTTTTTATTTCTGCCGGACTATTATCAGGAGCTATGACTTTGTCTTTTTCGCAGCTTGTAAAAATAGCAACAGCTGCAAGTATGGTAAGAAGTTTTATGATTTTCATGATTGTTTATTTTTAAGAATATACTTATTGCTTAAGGTTATTAGTTTCCACTGCTTAGAACAGTTGCCTGTTACTTTTCCTGATTAACTACTACGGGTCGTTTAGCTTCTATTTCAGTCCCTTCGAGCAGATCATAATCAACCTCTCCAACAATCGTTATGAGATTGGTTTCATTAAAGGGTTGCGCGGGTAATTTATTCTTGTCAATCTGTACTTTTATTTTCCCCGTACTGTCACTTAACCAGTAGGTTTCAGAGTCAATCTGACTAGTAATATGTCCGGTAATCTCTACCAGTTCATCTTTATTATCAAGTTTTGCAGCTTTTTTGTTGATCTCAGAAACTGTTAGAGTTTTTGGTTTAGCTTTTGCACCTGTGTACTGTGCATTTACTGTAAATGCAGCAAAAAGTATTGCCGCTGTAAGAATTAACTTGCTCATCATTGCTTCAAATATTTAAGTATTATGCTGCAAAGATGAAACCCGATTCTGTAGAAAATCTGTAGAATTCAGAAATCTGATTAATTATTTTCAGAATTATTGAAAGTCAGGGTAATTATATAAGTGTTAAATTGCTGAACCTCGTAGTCTATTCTGATATTATACAGCTCACATATCTGCTTAACAATGGAGAGCCCTATTCCCATGCTTCCTTTTCCGGTTGTGAAGAAGCGGTTCATTAAGTTTGCACTTTCACCAATGTTTTGCGACCCGCTGTTTTTAATTGTCAGAGAATTCTGTGATAAATGGATGTGTATAAATCCATGATCAATGTTATGCTTAATTGCATTTTTAACCAAGTTATTTATCAGGATTTCAGCAAGGCCATAATCGATATTTATGTCGGTGCCGGATAACGTTTTACTGATTTCAATTTGTCGTAAGCTGATTGTCTCACTATAATAATCGAGAATTCTCTCAATCATTGATTTAATGTCGACTTTAACTACATTGGTGTATTCTCTGTTTGTTATTTTGCTTAAGAGAAAAAGTGATTTTTGGGCTTGTTGCAAACTCGTTGAAGCGGCATAGATCTTCTTTAAAGGACCTGCAATCTCCTCCTTCAGTTGCTCACTGTTTAACATTTGCTCCGCATTGCCGCGTATAATAGCCAGGTGTGTCTGAAGTTCGTGTGAAATATTTTCGCTGAATTCTTTTTTGTTACGGTAGTCGTCGGCTATTTTTTTCAATAAATCACTCAATGTGTTATTTAATGACTCGAATTCCACAATATCTGATTGCTGAAATGCTGGAATAGGTTTTCGTATATCAAGGTTATTCAGTTTTTCAAGCGTATTATAGAAAGGTTTCCAGATTCTTTTATTCGTGTTATTCACAATCAGGAAAAGAAGAATTGCTATGAGCAGCATTATGCCTGAGACAATAATTATAGTTCCCTGAATTACATCATCCGTTCCAAGCATCAAATGCCTCAATTGAATTCCAAAATACTGATCCTGATGCTTAATGGAAAATGTGAGTTGTCTGTATGGAATCATTTCATTATCTGCTTCTTCCAGGATAAGAGTATCTGAAAATGTCGGGTTTTCTAATTGTAAGCCAGGAATTAGTTTTATTGCGTTATGGTATTCCGGCAACATGTCATTGAGTTGATGGTACTTTTTTATGCGCTCCATTTCATAGGTGAGGAACTCGTCAATTTCCTCATACGCTACATACTCAATGATGAAGAAACTAAAAATGCTCCCTGTGAACAGGACGGGTAAAAGCCAGAAATAGGTAAGCAGATAGGTTTTCTTGATTAATTTCATGTTGCCACCAACTATTTAAACACTTAGTTATACTTCTAATTTGTATCCTACACCATAAACCGCTTTTATTATATTGGCCTGGTCTTTACCGGTTATCTTTTTTCTAAGGTTTTTTATATGAGAGTATATAAAATCAAATGAATCCATGAGGTCCATATTATCGCCATAAATATGTTCGGCAATACTTTCTTTAGTGAGTACCCTTCCTTTACTCGACACAAAAAACATGAGTATGTCGTATTCACTTTTTGTTAAGTCAACTGATTTGCCATCCATGGTGACTTCTTTTGCTGTTGGGTCAATTTCCAGGTGTCCGATTTTCATTATTTGGTTGCCCGAAAAGTATCTTCGTCTGATGAGAGAATTTATGCGTGCAATCAATTCAGCCAGTTCAAACGGTTTGGTGAGATAATCATCAGCGCCATAATCAAGGCCTTCAATTTTATTTTCAAGCGAATCACGGGCGCTAACAACTATTATTCCTGTTTCAGGATGCTGTGTCTTCATTTCTTTTATCAGATCCAGGCCGCTGCCATCCGGAAGATTTATATCAACTACTAGAATGTCATAGTTATACAATGCCACTTTCTCCGATGCATTATTATAATTAGCTGAGGTTTCACAAACAAAGCCTGCATCATGCAGAGAATCCTGAATTACTTCAAGTAGTGTTGCGTTGTCCTCAATTATTAAGATTTTCATACATTCCTCGTTATACTGCAGGCAACATTACAGAAAAAAGTTGTAGAAATTTTGTAGATAGACTAAAATATTCTAAAAGTACATAATTAACCGGTAAAATGAAAGTACAAAAGTTACCTTTTAAGTAAATTCACTTATACAAGCAGGCATTAAAAAACATAAAAATATTTGTTTGTACGTATACTTACGCAAAAACATTACTATATTTGAGAGCCTAATATGATGTATTTGTTCAGGAACTATAACTACTAAGTGATTTGAAAAGGTTTTACCATAGAAGCATCTTAGGATTTAAAACCGAAAAACCGGGAACATGCCTGATACTCTTCCTTTGCCTGAATTGTGCCTACTCTCAGATTCCTATTAACAGTATTCAGGATATCTATTATCAGAATTTCAATACACTGGCTTCGTCAGGGGGGCCGTCTACTATCTTACCTTCAGGGTGGTATATTTTTGAAAGCACCGGTGATGGTAAATATTTAATCAATGACGGGACCAATGCTTCAGGTAACATATACAGTTTTGGAAGTTCCGGTGATGCCGACAGGGCTCTTGGAAGTCTTAAGACAGGTACTTGTAATTATTCTTTTGGAGCTCAATTTGTTAACACTACAGGTGCTGTAATTAATAGCGTTTTTATTGAGTTCGCAGGTGAACAGTGGAGTTTAAACCACTTTAACAGGCACGATAAGCTGTCTTTTAAGTACAGTAATAACGCAACTTCGTTGAATAGCGGGACCTGGACAGAGTTTAGCGCTCTGAGCTTCACAGGTAAAATTTGTTCGGGAATGTATCCGGGTGCACTAAATGGTAATGCAGATACAAACCGATTTCTGATCAATGCGGAGATTCCGGATATTGACATACCGCCCGGGGGTAAATTCTGGATTAAATGGGAAGATATCAGTGCTACTCTAACAGATGACGGGCTGGCTGTAGATGACTTTAGTCTGCAAGCTTCAAGTAATTGTTCTGTCACCATCAACTCCTTTATGCCTGATTATGGACCTGCAGGTACACGAGTGACCGTTGAAGGTACTGGTTTAAGTACCGTTACCAGCGTCAGTATCAATGATATACCATGTTCAGAACTCACTCTAACAGATGCCGGTCATTTAAGTTTCAGAGTTCCAGTCGGTGCAACATCCGGTAAAATTCAATGTGCCGGAGACTGTATTGCCGCCAGTAGCTCAAACTACATTGTGGTTGCGGATAATTGTTTTTCGGAAGGCGGTCTCCTAATTTCCGAATTGTGCGACCCTATTAATAATTACGAAACTGACCGATACATTGAAATATACAATCCCACTTCCAATACAATCGATTTAAATGGCTGGTCGGTAAGAGCAATTTCAAACAGCCCGGTTGATGCAGAATGCGGCCCAATCGTGCTGTGCTGGAACTTAACAGGCAGCATACAATCCGCGCAAGCGCTAACCTGTGGATATTCTAATGCAGTGAATGTTGCTCACGACTTTACTAATCCCCACTGGTACGCCAGTTCTACTGTTAATGATGCCTGCTATTACTGGAACGGGCAATACAGGGATGGCGCTGCCTTATATTATAATGAAACAAGAAAAGACGGAATTATCCGGGCGCTTGAAAATACCGGTTGGTATAACGATAAATCCCTGATCAGAAACGAACAGATCTGTGCGCCCGACTCCAACTCATCTTACCTTGACTGGCAGGTAACAGAGGAGGTAGCATATGCAGGCACTTATCCATCCACCCCACATCAGCACACAAGCACATGTATCAGCGATAATGTGCCTGAAATAGCATTTCAACCGGAGGATGTGATAACCTGCATCGGTTCTGTTGCAGACTTTCATATAACTGTTGCAGACAGCACACCTGATTACCAATACCAATGGATGATCTTTGATGGTTCCGGCTGGAATCCTCTGGTTAATAATGAAGTATTCTCCGGGGTTCAAAGTGCTACTTTACGCATAATGAATGCTTCCACATCTATGGATGGTAAGCAGTTTTTTTGCCAGGTAACATCCGATGCAAATGAATGCTCTGCGGTATCAGTTGCAGTGCAGCTTAGCATTTCAACTTTGCCGGGGCCTGAGACTCATACTATATGGCATCAGAGCAATTAGTACTTTTTAAATTGGAACATCTATAAACGCATAAATATTAACTCTTTTCAAAACAATCAATTATGAATCTACGTGGCATGATCGTTCCATTAGTCGTTCTCACAGTTTCATTTGCTGTGGTAAAACCTTCGTTAGCACAGCCTTATCCTCAATCGGGTGATCACAGTGCCTGTCAGTTTTCGGATGTTAATTACGGAGTTGAGTTTACAGCCAACTCCACTTATCAGTGGTTATTAGATTCTGATGACGGCGGCTCCGGTACAATTACTGAAAACTCGCCCAACAACACCATCGGCATTCATTGGGATACACCTGGAACCTGCGCGCTGCAGCTAACAGAAACAAACGCTACCGGCTGTACGGTGATCGTGACGATAAACATTACTGTTAATCCGGCACCAACACCTGAAATTACCGGTGTGTACGAGGCATGTAAGAACACAGAGGAAACCTATGAGGTTCAGCCTGTTGCAGGAAATACTTATTTATGGGAAGTGACCGGTGGGCAAATTATAGGTGATCCTGACAACAATACTGTTACCGTAAACTGGAATGGTGATACCGGCGGAAGCCTGACGGTTACAGAAACCATAGGGGAGTGCTCAGCACAGGATAATGAAAGTATTCTTATTAATCCATTACCCCTTACCAGTACTATTTATCATGATTAAGCGTACTGATTTTTATGCCTATGCTTAGGATGTTTTTTCTTCTGTCGGTTTGCTTTATTCTATCGTCCGAACCATCACATTCGGCTAGTAATTGGAAAAATCATAACGGAAGCTATTTTGAAACCTATGCTCCACAGCCAGACTATATTGATACTATCTCTGCAGGCAGTAATAAAAACTATTGGATTAAACCCGAAAGCGGGTATACCTGTGAGTGGGTTATTGATGATATAGTGCAGCCGGTTACCGGTGAACTGATCTCTGTTAGCTGGGAAGCACCTGGACTACATACTCTGGGTGTAAGAGTATGCAATTATAAAGGTTGCTGCAGCGAATTCAGCTATTACCAGGTATATGTAAGCAAGGGAGCACCTGCGACCGATATAGAGAATGCTCTTGTTTTTCCCAATGCTTTTTCGCCGGATGGCGATGGGGTTAATGAAACTTTTAGACCATATTATACTGTTGATAAATTGTCCGGAGAAATTGAAGGGTACCATTTAAGAATCATCAACAGGCGTGGTTTGCTATTATTTGAAACGTTCAATCCCAGGCATGCATGGGATGGCTACTTCGATAACTCTCTCATGCCCATAGGGGTTTACTTCTATTCTGTATCATATACCCTTAAAGGGAGTAACAAAAAAATCAGCAGTAAGGGAACCATTACTTTGCTTAGATAAAGGGCTGTTAGTATTGTTGATAACTTATGTTTATTATGTGAACTGCAATCAATAATTTTGTGCTCCCAAACTTTAAATGATGGTATGGTTTAATGCACTGATTGCTTCACCCTGGTTTCCTTTGGTGGTATTGTTAGTGGTGACCTTACTGGTGCAGTTGGTATTCTACTTTGCAGTATTCGGAAGGCTCGCCTTTTATAATCCTGCAAAGCGATCTTTCAGCGAAAGCAAACCTCCGGTTTCTGTTATTATTTGTGCAAAAAACGAATATCATAACCTGGTGCGGTTCTTGCCGGTAATACTTGAACAGGACTATCCTGAATATGAAGTGATTGTTGTAAACGATGCTTCGGATGATGATACTTTTTATCTGCTGAGAGAGCTAAAAGATAAATATGCCCGCCTTAAGGTCGTAAACATACACGAAAATCTGAATTTCTTCAGTGGTAAAAAGTTCCCCTTGTCGCTTGGGATAAAATCGGCCATGTACGAACAACTACTGCTGGCTGATGCTGACTGTTACCCTGCTGGTGCCAACTGGATTAGCTCCATGCAACAGGCTTTTACCGATAAAACGGAAATAGTACTTGGTTATGGTGCATACATTAGCCAGCCGGGTATATTAAATAAGCTGATCAGGTTTGACACTCTCATGGTCGCCATGCAATACATGGGTTACGCTTTAGCCGGTATGCCTTACATGGGCGTGGGCAGAAACCTCGCTTATCACCGTTCGTTGTTCTACAACTCCGGAGGCTTTATTAAACATTACAAACTGATTTCGGGCGATGATGACCTGTTTATCAACCAGGTAGCCAATAAATATAATACACGTGTTCAGCCCGATAAGGACGCGTTTACCTATTCCAAACCTAAACAAACATTTGGTTCCTGGTTCAGACAAAAGCGGCGGCATCTCACCACAGGAGGATTTTACAAGTTTAAACACAAGGTGGTGCTTGGGTTATTCTCTCTCTCACAATTGTTGTTCTTTGCCTTGTTGATAATCCTTGCAATTTACAGAGTTGAGTTGATCATTCTGGCTTCTGTTTTTGTAGTAAGATTAGCAACTCAGCTGTTTATCACCAAGAAATGCATGATGCGCCTGCATGAAAAGAACTTTCTTCTACTGGTTCCTTTTTTTGAACTATTTTTGATGATTGTTAACCTTTGGCTAGGTTTCTGGGGACTTTTTTCCAGGAAAACTCAGTGGTAAACCCCTCAAACCTTCATTCTCAGGCTATTGAAAAGTAAATACATTATTATGGATTTTAAAGAAGCTATTTTACAAGGTATTCCTTCTCATCTTCCGGATGCAAAAAAGTTAGACGAAACTGTAAGCCATGCCCCAATCAGAAAGGATATTCTTTCTGTAGAAGAAAAGAAACTGGCACTCAAAAATGCTCTCAGATATTTTGATCCGAAGTTTCATGAGGTACTTGCAGAGGAGTTTGCTGACGAACTGAGAAAATATGGTCGCATCTATATGTATCGCTTCAGACCCGACTACACCATGTATGCACGGCCTATACATGAATATCCGGCTAAATGTAAACAGGCAGCGGGTATTATGTTAATGATACAGAATAATCTTGATCCTGCTGTTGCACAGCATCCACACGAACTCATTACCTATGGTGGAAATGGTGCTGTTTTTCAGAACTGGGCCCAATACCTGCTAACGATGAAATACCTTGCTGAAATGACCGATCAGCAAACACTGGTAATGTACTCGGGACATCCCATGGGATTATTTCCATCGCACAAAGATGCTCCAAGAGTAGTCGTGACCAATGGAATGGTCATCCCCAATTACTCAAAGCCTGACGACTGGGAACGCTTCAATGCTCTTGGAGTATCGCAATACGGGCAAATGACGGCAGGTTCGTATATGTATATTGGCCCTCAGGGTATTGTGCATGGTACAGCGATCACTGTGCTGAATGCCGGACGAAAAATAGCGCAAAATGGCGAAGGGCTTGAAGGCAGGTTGTTCGTGACCGCTGGATTGGGTGGTATGAGTGGAGCACAACCAAAAGCTGCAAATATTGCCGGTGTAGTAAGTATAACCGCTGAAGTTAATCCGCATGCGGCGCGTAAAAGGCACAGTCAGGGATGGGTTGACGTTATTACAGATGATGTTGACAACGCTATTGATACTGCCTTACAATTCGTTGCACAAAAGAAAGCGCAATCTATCGCCTACCTGGGTAATGTAGTAGACCTCTGGGAACGACTGGCAGAGCGTAAGATCAGGGTTGATCTTGGATCTGACCAGACTTCGTTGCACAATCCATGGGCCGGCGGGTATTATCCGGTTGGTATTTCGTTCGAAGACGCCAATGATATGATGGCGCATAAACCTGAACTCTTCAGAGAAAAAGTTAAAGAAACTCTCAGGCGTCATGTAGCTGCCATAAACACCTTAACCCAGCAGGGTATGTATTTCTTCGACTACGGAAATGCATTCTTACTGGAGTCGGGCAGGGCAGGGGCTGACATTTTTAAAGACAATGGCGACTATCTTTACCCAAGTTACGTACAGGATATAATGGGGCCAATGTGCTTTGACTTTGGATTTGGACCTTTCAGATGGGTTTGCACTTCAGGCAGGGCAGAAGATCTTGATACAACCGACCGCATTGCCATGGAAGTGCTGCAGGAGATTGCTGCAACTGCTCCTGTTGAGATCAGTCAGCAAATGAAAGATAATATACGCTGGATAAAAGAAGCAAAAGAAAATAAACTCGTAGTAGGGTCTCAGGCCAGGATCTTATATGCCGACTGTGAAGGCAGAACCAAAATAGCAGCAGCCTTTAATAAAGCTATAGCTGATGGAATTATATCTGCTCCTATTGTTCTGGGCAGGGATCATCATGATGTGTCAGGTACTGATTCTCCTTTCAGGGAAACTTCAAATATATACGATGGCAGTCGCTTTACTGCCGACATGGCAATTCATAACGTAATTGGCGATTCATTCCGAGGTGCCACATGGGTGTCCATTCATAATGGCGGAGGTGTTGGCTGGGGTGAAGTAATCAACGGCGGATTCGGTATGCTTATAGATGGCTCTGATGAAAGCGACCGCAGGTTACGCACAATGCTCCACTGGGATGTAAACAACGGCATATCACGTCGGTCCTGGGCCAGAAACGAAGGCGCTGTGTTTACTATAAAAAGAGCAATGGAAGCAGAGCCTTTGCTAAAAGTTACTCTGCCCCAATTAACTTCAGATGAAATTATTGAAAAGCAGTTTACTGTAACTGCCTGATCTCCATTAAGCTCTTAATTGCTCTGTCAGAAAAGAAATCCATAGCAGGGAACAGTTGATAAGCACCTGTTCCCTTTACATTTTTCTGGGGAACGATCAAAAGTTCCGCCTGATCGTTTCGGTTAAAGATCTCACTCAAAGTGAATACACCACGATACCCATCAATGCCTGCTGTTACTATCAGGCCGGTTTTTATAGATTCTTTGGTTACCGGAAACTGATCTGCGAATACCTCTTTAAAGAGGTTGCCGGTAAATGGTGTTGTACTATGAATGCCCATGCCACGACCATAAAATATTGTGCGGTATGTTATGTCTTTTTGTTTCTTAACTTCAGCTTCAGGTGATGTTCTGCGCATCGAAGCATTAGGCTTATCAAGCCCCCGTACCTTATAGTTTTCAGAATACATATTCTCATCACGCTTTATCGGATATTCTATATTAGCCGATTTTACAGTGATCTTTGAAGGAGAATCAATGTTTCGTTCTGTAATAAGGTCTGTTGATACTACCAGCTTTGACACCGTGGGTAAAGGCCAGAGGTCTTTAGTCTTTGAAGGAACAATTCTGCGTACTTTGGTAGCAATCAGAATCTGATGCCGGTTAACAGGATAGTAAATTTCGCCCCAGCTTACCACGGTTTTTTCGCCTGCCTGGTTCTCAATTTCTATATACAGATCAATAATGGGAGGGAATACTTCGGCATTTTTCTTTTTGAGAACTGCCTGATTCAGGATGTCGTACAATGAAAAGCCTTCATATAGATATGCCCCAATAAAATTTCCGTCGGTCTCTGTATACGAAGCTTCTTTTACTATTACCTGTCTTAATGGTAATTGTTTGAAATCAACTGTGTAGGCATTTTCTATTTCACCTGAAACGGTCAGAACGCCGGTCTGCAGATCAAACAAAGGTGCATCGTCGTAAAAATCGTTTGTTTGTGCCTTAAGATGTGCCATAGGCGATACGGTTATTAAACCTGTGAGCAGTGCAAGAAGGATAAATTTTTTTCGCATTGTGTGTGATTGTTGGTTACGATTAGAAATAACTTGCATATCGTAGCAAATGTACCAATATTTCTTCTTCATACCAGCAATGCCAGCCTTCCATGCCCGCAAAGCAGTTGTTATGATAATGCCTGATGCTATTATCGTGTATTTAATAGCTAGAGTTGTTTATCCGGCCGGCTCAATGCGGATCAACACTTTACCCATCTGCACTGTGTCGCCTGCTCTTATTTTCTTGCGTTTCTGCAGTTCCGTTGTGCCATTAACCTGTATTAATCCATCCGTTATGAGTTGATTGGCCATGCCTCCGCTTTCAGCAAAATTCAAAAGCTTAAGCAGTTGGTTCAGCTGTATAAAATCATGTCCCGGGTCAAGTGTGAAGTTTGTATTACGCATGAGATTAAAATAAAAGAGGGCAGTGTATATCTGCCCTCAAAATTACTTAACTATTTAATCCGGCTATCAGCATAGGTTATTTTTGGATGTTTACCTTCGAAACCTTAACGTCATTGCCTGATTCTATGCTCACAATATACAGACCATTAGCCCATTTGCCGGTATTAACTTCTGTTGTCTTACCCGACATATTTCCTTCGTAAACAACCTGGCCCAGTTTATTTGACACTTTTATTTTACTGTTGTGTGCTTCAGTGGGTAACTCGATCCTAATGTAATCACTTGCAGGATTGGGATAAATTTTCAGATTTTCGCTAACGGTGATATCTTGTGTTCCAACAGTATAAACCTCAAACTGAGCACTCACCTCACCACCAAAGGTAGTATTCTGAGAAATCACCGGGTTTCCGTTAGGTGTAGCTAACCGGTAGAACCCTGTTCCGTTGCTGCAGCATAATCCATTGCCGCCCGCGTCGTAAATAAAGAACTCGTAACAATCATCGTTTTCAAGCACAATGTTTTCGGTATACATGGTGTTTATCTCAGCGTACGGACCACCACTTGCCACTACTTCACCGTTGCTATTGTATATTTCCCAGGTTATTTCGTCAGGGGCATTGTCTGTTCTTATCTTAAGCTGAACATTTTTCCCGACTTTATAAGCGCTGTAGAAAGTATGCACGAGTGTATCGTTCGTTGTGTACTCATCGCTCACCTGGTTTACTGTGTGTACATATACTTTAAAGGTATTGGTATCCTGTAACGCGTATTCAAATGCCGGCAGTTCAATTACTCCTTTTTCAAGGAAAGCCATATCGCCTGTCCATTCATAGGTTTGTACCGGCTCGTCGTTTATCTGATACTGCAGTACAAGATCATTTACGGTATTGTTGCCGTTATTACGGATGTTAATTTTCGGCTGCAGCGTGTTTTTACAATAACCATTAATCATGTTTACAAATGCAGTCTGCTCAATATCGGTATCATAAACGGCAGTAATTGGTTCAGTTTGCAGGTTGGCAGCCTGATGAACTTCTTTGGTTGTGGGGTTCTGAACAAAGCTAACCACGCTTAATTCGCTTAAAGTATAAACATTTGCAAGTACCCAGTACGATTCAACAATGGCATAATCGCCAGGAACCATCGGAGTTGGTAATGACATTCCTGTTTTTGACGGGAGAAGTTTTTTCAACACATTATAAAAGTCTTTTTCACCGTTCGATCCGGGAGCTGAATTGTAATGAATATGTTTCTCGATCACTCCCATGTATGCAGTGATTGGACCCGACACCGGAGCTGTACATTCAACAAGCATTGTTACAAACAGGGTGTCGTTTGTTGCTGATAAGCGCTGGTTAATACTCAGATTGAAAGGAGAAGGAACAGCATACCGCTGATTTACCGTATTGATATTCCAGGAGGCAGGATGACCACTAAAGAAATTGCCATCAAGAACAGAGTGGGGAACGCTCGAAACACCGTAAGTTGCTACCCTGGCATTTGGGTCTGCTGTATTATGCAGGTACATGGGGTCGTAACCCGGCCAGCTTGTGTGGTAGTTAATACTGGTTATCTTGTCAGGATTGGCTACCAGCAAATTGTGAATAGATGGATTATAGGTTGCACATGGTCCACAGGAAGCCTGGGTAAAATGCTCCAGCATTACCAGTCTCTGTGATTGGCTGTAGCCACCCAATGTAATAGTTATTAACAATAAGAGTAAAGCTAATTTTTTCATAGTGTGCATGTTAAGTTATACTTGTTTGTTACAAAGTACGGGAATATATGCATTTGAAGTATGGCTGTTAATAAAAAAAACTGTTCTTTCTCTCCGGGCTTGTCATTAAAAATAGTATTTAGGTATTTTTGCAAAGGGGAAAAAAGCAGAATGCTGGATTAAATTTTTGTTAAAACGGTAAATTCTAGCACGTTATTTGTTGTATCTTTGTGGAGTTAATACACAAACTATGAGAAAAACTATACTCTTATTATCATTTTCCTTAATGGTTTCGGGCTTATGGGCTCAATCACTTAAGCTTAAGGATAAGCAGGGAAACGACATAACCGGTGCAACAGTTAATCTTGCCTGCGAACCTGCCGATCAGTATGCATCGTATAAACTTGATGTAGAAAATGTTTCGGGCTCAGAGAAAAATGTAAAAGTTAAAAAGTATGAGTTGAATACTCTCGACGGAGTTGAGGGACTCACACTTTGCTGGCTTTCATGCTATCCGCCTTTTGTATTTGAAACACCTGATCCGATAATGATTCAGCCTAACCAGGTTGTTGATGTATTTGAAGGTGATGTAACATATGGTACAACTGTACATGGTACCTTTGCTGCAAAGTTTGTGTTCTTTGATATTGATAATCCTGACGACAGCAGTTTTGTAGTTGTATGGTACAACATTGGCAATGTTTCGAGAAATGAAAGTATTGCAAAAACAGTTAAAATGACGAATGCATATCCTAATCCGGTTACCGCTTCTTCATCTGTTGTAAATATTGATTATAAACTACCGGCAAACACAAGTGCCGGAAGAATCAAGGTTAATAACTTGCTGGGCACTACTGTAAGTGTTTCGGAGTTAACCAAAAACGAAGGAGTAGCTCAGATAAACGTGAGCAACTTTAAGAATGGAGTGTATTTTTATACGTTGATAATAAATAATTCCTCGGTGATCACAAGAAAATTCATTGTGAACCGTTAATAAGATACTTGTTTAGCTTGGATTACTTGTTTAGCTTAATGTGAAAAAACTCCGGATTTCCGGAGTTTTTTCTTTTTTGGTTGTCTGTAAAATAAGGTATTACAAGCCGAATTCCTGCTTGATCCTGTCAACGTAATCGTTGTTCTCCCATGCAAAGAAGTCAACCTTCTTAAACCGTTTCATAACTCCGTCAACTTCTTTTTCGTAGGTTGATCCGTTCTTATAATACACTTCCACTTCAACGTCTTTAAGATAACTTCTGCCAAAATGGCCGTAGCTTGCAGTTGGTAAGTAAATTGGATTTCTTAATCCAAACCGCTTAATAATAGCATACGGTCTCAGGTCGAACAGTTCTTTTACTTTTAATGCGATGGCGCTATCGGTCAGGATGTTGCCGTTGTTATCCTTAACCTTTGCTGAGTTGTATGTGTTAACATAAACGCCTACCGGTTCAGCAACCCCAATAGCATAAGCGATCTGAACAAGAACTTCGTCAGCAACACCGGCTGCTACAAGGTTCTTTGCTATGTGCCTGGCAGCATAAGCAGCTGAGCGGTCTACCTTTGAGGGATCTTTTCCGGAAAATGCTCCACCTCCGTGTGCACCTTTACCGCCGTAGGTATCAACGATGATTTTACGTCCGGTTAGCCCGGTATCTCCATGAGGACCTCCAATTACAAACTTACCTGTTGGATTAACAAATAACCTGAAGTCATCTTTAAACAGGGTCTTTATATAATCGGGCTGATCTTCTATTGCGCGCGGGATAAGAATTTGCTCCATGTCTCTCTGAATGGTTTGCTGCATAAACTTATCGCGTTCCTCATCACTCATTTGTGTATCACCAAACTCATCATGCTGGGTTGAGATCACTATGGTATTGATGCGGACCGGTTTGTGGTTTTCATCGTATTCAATGGTAACCTGCGATTTTGAATCCGGGCGCAGGTAGGTCATTTGTTTTCCTTCTTTACGTATTTCGGCAAGCTTTTGCAGAAGTATATGGGAGATCTCGATAGGCATGGGCATATGGTTTTCCATATCCTTGTTTGCATAACCAAACATCATACCCTGGTCACCTGCACCTTGTTCCTCGGGGTTAATTTTAACGACACCACGGTTTATATCGGCCGATTGTTCATGTATGGTTGAGATGATACCACACGATTCTGCCTCGAAGTGGTATTCGTTTTTAGTATATCCGATCTGTTTGATGGTCCGGCGAACAACGTTTTGTATATCGATCCATCCATCCGTTTTTACCTCACCGCTACATACAACGAGTCCGGTTGTACATAGGGTTTCGCAGGCCACTTTTGCATTTTCGTCGTATCGAAGAAACTCATCAAGTAATGCATCTGAAATCTGATCGGAGATTTTATCAGGATGCCCTTCTGAAACAGATTCCGAAGTGAATAAATAGCTCATTCTTTATGCTTTTAAAGGTTTAAATAATTAGGTAGAGAACAGCATATGCCATTACACAATTAGTCAATAAATAAGTATGCAGGTGAGATTTTGCTTAAGGCTGGCATTGCTTTAGCATTTTTTTTAAATGGTTGCAATCAATCAAATCTCTCCATCACAGCTATTTACTGCACGGCAAATGTACAAATATTCCTGTACACCACTGTAGCAAATCAGCATCTTTTTATAAAAATTCTAAAAGCAGGTAAATACCACCCTAAAATAGTAGATTTCAGGAGGTTTTTCTGGTAAGTAAATGGAATACCGACTCCAGTGAATTTTCTTCTTTTTGCATCGACAGCACCGTGAGTTTATGTTGTACGGCGAACTGGAAGATCTCCTGACGGATGTCATTTTCGGCATCACCTTCAAATATCCATGTAAGGGATTCGGCAGGAGTAACTTTAGTAACCCCTTTAATTTTGCGAAGCAGATTTATGTCCACATTCTGGTCGAAACCAACAATAACTCTGTCGTTACGGGTAATAGAATGCAGCAGGTTTTTCGGAGTATCGTCAGCCACTATTTTTCCCTGGTTAATAATAATAGCCCTGTTGCACATTGCCTCTACCTCCTGCATGATATGGGTAGAAAGAATGATTGTTTTTGACTGGCCTATTCTAACTATCAGGTTTCTAATATCAACCAGCTGGTTCGGGTCGAGGCCCGATGTAGGTTCGTCAAGAATAAGAACATCCGGGTTATGCAGCAGAGCCATGGCCAGGCCCACGCGTTGCTTATATCCTTTTGACAGTGCGCCAATTTTTTTACGACGTTCAGGGTTTAAACCGGTGAGCTCCATGATCTCTTCAATCCTGGCAGGAGCGTCCTTGCCGAGATTATGCAGACCTGCTATAAATTCGAGTGCTTCGCGAATATACATTTCTACATAAAGCGGGTTGTTTTCGGGCAGATACCCTACTTTTCGCCTTACTTCGAGCGATTGTTCTCTTGTATCAAAGCCATATACCTTAACATCTCCGGTTGATGGTGGAATGTAGCATGAAATAATTTTCATGAGGGTTGACTTTCCGGCACCATTAGGCCCGAGCAGACCAACAATTTCACCCGGTTTTATTGAAAACGAAACATTGTCAAGCGCAAGTTGTGGTCCGTAACGTTTAGTTATATTTGTAACGACAATTGACATGGATAGAAAAATATCTGCAAAAATAAGTAAAATACGACAGACCTGTGTTACTGCTGTGCTTTTCTGTTCCGTGCGAAACCTATCCGCGGAAGCTTAAAAAGACAAATGCAGTTTGCTAATAAAATATTGTTAACAAACTTGTTAAATAAAAAAAATACATCTACCTTTGCACCCCTTTTTATAGTGAGGGAACTGTGTTTGAAGGCCGTAACCAGATAATCGGAAGATTCACTTTACTAAGGGGCAGACCGAATGTTGTTGTGTTCTCATGCCCGTGAATACTGCAATACGCCCGGTTCAATTTTTTATTTTAAGTGTTAAAACTTTAAAAATGGACACATTAAGTTATAAAACATTGTCAGCCACCCCTGACAACATCCAGAAGAACTGGGTATTGGTGGATGCAGAAGGACAAACACTCGGAAGGCTTTCGAGTAAGGTTGCCAACATACTAAGGGGCAAGTATAAAACGAATTATACTCCTAACCTTGATTGTGGTGATTACGTTATAGTCATTAATGCCGAGAAGATTAAGCTTACGGGCAAAAAGATGACCGATAAAGTATATGTACGGCACACCGGATATCCGGGAGGTCAGCGTTTCGCAACCCCATGGGAACAGTTACAAAAGTTTCCGGAGAGGATAATTGAACACGCAGTACGTGGAATGTTACCATCAAACAAGCTTGGTGACGCTATATACCGCAATCTGAAAGTTTATGTAGGCCCTGAACATCCGCATCAGGCTCAGCAGCCTAAATTGATTAATTTAAATTCTATAAAGTAATATGGAAGTGATCAACACTCTTGGCAGAAGAAAAACTGCTGTAGCCCGTATATATCTCAAAGAAGGCAACGGTATTATTACAGTAAACGGCAGGGATTACAAAGAATATTTCCCAACCGGCACACTGCAATACGTGGTAACTCAGTCGCTCGAACTGGCTGAAGCCGCTGGTAAATACGATATAAAGGTAAACCTTGATGGTGGTGGTATCACTGGTCAGGCCGAAGCTTTGCGTTTAGCAATTACTAAAGCCCTCTGCGAAATCAACCCCGAGCTTCGCCCTCCATTAAAAGCTAAAGGACTTCTCAGAAGAGATCCCCGCATGGTTGAAAGGAAAAAACCAGGTCAGAAAAAGGCCCGTAAAAAATTCCAGTTCAGCAAGCGTTAATCAATCAATATGTTTAGTATCTAAATTGGCAGGACCTCTGTTTGATCTGAACTGGTTATTTCAGAGCTACCGGCCGATTGAGTTTAACAGAATGTAAACAATTATAAAAAAGAATAAATGGCAAGAACAACATTTGAAGAATTACTGGATGCCGGATCACATTTCGGGCATTTGAAACGTAAATGGAATCCAAACATGGCTCCTTATATTTTCATGGAGCGTAACGGTATCCACATTATAGACCTTTATAAAACTGTTGCCAAGATTGATGAGGCTGCTGCTGCAATGAAGCAAATAACCAAGTCAGGAAAGAAAGTTTTATTTGTAGCAACAAAGAAACAAGCCAAAGAAATAGTTGCCGAGCACGTGAAAAAAGTTGGCATGCCTTACGTTACCGAGCGTTGGCCGGGTGGTATGCTTACCAATTTTGCTACCATTCGTAAAGCTGTTCGTAAAATGTCGTCAATCGATCGTCTTATGGCCAGCCCAAGTTACGAGAATATTTCAAAGCGCGAGCGTTTACAGATTGTTCGTGAACGTGCCAAACTGGAAAAGAACCTTGGTTCAATTTCAGACCTTAGCCGTTTACCTGCAGCTCTGTTTGTTGTTGATATTATTAAAGAACATATTGCTGTAGCGGAAGCCAAGAAACTTAACATCCCAACTTTTGCTATCGTTGATACTAACTCAGATCCTAACCAGGTTGACTTCCCAATTCCTGCCAATGACGATGCATCAAAGTCTATTTCTTTGATCGTAAGCAAAATGGTTCAGGCAATTGAAGAAGGATTGATGGAACGCAAATTTGATCGTGATAAACGTGATGAAGAACGCGACGATTCACTTTCTGGTAAACTTGGTCGTAATTTTGATCTTGAAGATGAGGATGAGGAAGATGCAGTTGGTGGTACTGAGCGCTTAAGAGCTAAACCTGCTCCCGCTGAAGAAGCAGGCAGTGAAGGCAGAGGTCGCAAACCTCTCGCTCGCAAACCCGTTGGTAAAAGGCCCGGTGGTCCACGTAAATAATTATTCATAATTTAAACTTGATTCTATTTTATGGCAAATATTACAGCTGCAGATGTCAACAAGCTCCGCCAAATGACCGGTGCTGGTATGATGGATTGCAAGAATGCATTAGTAGAGAACGATGGCGATTTTGATAAAGCAATTGATTTTCTTCGTAAAAAAGGACAAAAATTAGCAACCAAGCGTGCTGATAAAGATGCCAATGAAGGTATTGTTCTGGCTCGCACAAACGAAGCAAAAGATTTCGGTGTTATTTTCATGCTTAACTGCGAAACCGACTTCGTAGCCAAGAATCAGGAATTTGTTAATTTCTGCAATTCTATCATGGCTAAAGCTATCGAAGCTAAACCAGCTAACGCTGACGAATTTAAAGCTCTCGATCTTAATGGTCGTACCATTGGCGACAATATTACCGAGATGGTAGGTAAAACCGGTGAAAAGATGGATCTGGCTCACTTTGATGTAATCCAGGCTCCTGCAGTTTTCGCTTACAACCACCCAGGTAATCGCCTTGCTACTGTTCTTGGTTTAAATGTAACCGGAATTGATGGTTTAGAACAGGCTGGTCACGAAGTTGCTATGCAAATAGCTGCTATGGCTCCGGTTGCTCTTGATAAAAACGATGTTCCTTCTGATATTATCGAGCGTGAGATCGAAATCGGAAAAGAACAGGCCAGACAAGAAGGCAAACCAGAAGATATGGTTGAGAAAATCGCTCTTGGTAAGCTGAATAAGTTCTACAAAGAAAGTACCCTGCTTAACCAGGAATTTGTACGCGACAATAAATTATCAGTTCGTGAGTACCTCACTAAACTTGATAAGAACCTTACAGTTACTGCTTTCAAGCGGTTTATGCTTGGTGCATAATCTCCTTATTTGATGGCTTTGCCATCATAAAAAGAAAAGAAGCTATCGGACAGATAGCTTTTTTTATGCCTGCACTTTTCTGGTAATTTTCTGATACACTACTTCTACTTTACTGCTCAGGGAGGTCTTGAAGTTTTAATAGATCCAATATTTTAACCATACTCAAGCATCTTTTAAACAATATTTAAGCAATTAATAAATGCTTAATAAATGCTTAAAGAATGTTTAAGGAATGCTTAAGGAATGCTTAAGGCATGGATCATGTATGGATCAGGTATGGATCAGGCGCGAGTCGGGCTTGAGTCGGGCATGAATCAGATATGAGACAGGAATGTGCAAGGCGTGAAACAGGTTCAGCGATGGGCAAAAAAAAGAGAGGTCCAAGTCAGGGGACCTCTCTTAAAAAAACAGTAGTACTTCTAACAGTAAAATTGATCGGGTCTGTTAAAGTTATTGTAGCAGTTGCTTTACTATCATTGCAATGGTTTTACTCTCAGCCTTGCCGGCAAGTTGCTGGTTAGCAGTATTAACCACTTTACCCATATCTTTAATACCGGTTGCTCCGGTTTCGCGGATCAGGTTCAGTAAAAAAGACTTCAGGGCTTCTTCATCTAACTGAGCCGGTAAATAAGCCGAGATAATCTCTGCCTGAAACATTTCTGTATTGTAAAGATCTTCGCGGTTCTGCTGCTTGTAGATTTCTGCAGTTTCTTTACGTTGCTTTACAAGCTTTTGAAGAATTTTAATCTCGGCATCCTCGGTAACCTGTCCGCCTCCTCCTTCACTGGTAAGAGCTAATAAAAGTGCCGATTTTACAGCCCTTAAAGCTTCCAGTTTGTCCTTTTCGCGGGCAAGCATGGCCTTTTTAATGTCGTCAGATATTCTTTCGGTAAGGCTCATGGTTAATCGACATTATCGTGTAAGAATGAATTGTTTTGTTTCATTTCAACACCATTTTCATTTTTGAAAAGGGTATAACGTGAAACTTCCGTATCAGAGGAATGCGTTGGTTCCTGCAATGTTACCTGTTTACGCTTAAAAGCAGGCTCCTTTTCGAGTTCATTCAAACCGGTTGCGGTGCTCATTTTTAAGCTCATTTCTTTCAGTTTCTCGTAACGGTCTTTACTCTTTTCCTCTTGTTTTGAATCGACTTCAGATTTATCGTTGCTGAAGGTGTTAAGAAAATCCCATCCTGCCGGTTGTTTCTTTACAACAGGTGGTGTTGGTTCAGAGGCTTTATGGGCTACCGTTTGATTTTGCTTTACATCAAATGTAAATATTCTTTGATCGGTGTTTGATTCAGTGTTCTCAATGAGTGTAGGCTTAGTAATCTCTGCAGGTTTATCTTCCTGTCGGGCAGTAATAAGCTTTATTTCTTCGAGTGGTTGCTGAACAGGGGTTTCGGTCTTAACTTCGCGTAGCGTGTTTTTGATCTCTGGGGCAACCGGTTTTGGAGTGTCGTTTAAAATGTGAATGGTTTTCTCAACCGGTTCCTGATGAATAATTTTAGAGTCGAACCCTGTAGCAATAAGGGTTAAGGAGATTTTATCACCAAGTGATTCATCACTGCCATTACCCCAGATAATATCGGCCGTTGACCCTGCTTCGTGCTGTATGTATTCAGTGATCTCCATTACTTCATCAAGCGTAATCTCATCTTTACCTGATGAAATATACAATAGAATATTGCTTGCACCTTTTATATTGGCATCGTCGAGAAGCGGTGAAGTCATGGCAGTCTGGATTGCTTCAAGGGCACGGTTCTCGCCACTGGCAGTTCCGGAGCCCATAATAGCTTTTCCGCTGTCTTTCATTACCGTTTTAACGTCTTCAAAGTCAACATTAACATAACCGGTAACCGTTATAATTTCGGCTATACCCTTTGCAGCAATAGTAAGTATATCATCGGCTTTACCAAAGGCTTCGGACAAGGTGAGGTTGCCTTCGAGCTCTCTTAGTTTATCGTTGCAGATAATAAGCAGTGTGTCAACAGATTTTTTCAGCTCATCAATACCGGCACGTGCCTGCTGGGCACGCTTTCTGCCTTCAAAAGAGAACGGAATAGTAACAATGCCAACGGTGAGAATACCTAATTCTCTTGCCAGATTAGCAATAACCGGAGCTGCACCTGTACCGGTTCCACCGCCCATACCTGCAGTGATGAAAACCATTTTGGTGTTATGCTCTAATATTTTGCGAATCTGATCTATATTTTCTGTGGCTGCTTCTTTTCCGACTTGTGGTATTGATCCGGCTCCGAGTCCTTTATTACCAAGTTGTATCTTAACTGGCACAGGACTAGTATCTAACGCCTGACAATCAGTGTTACAAATGACAAAATCTACTCCGCGAATCCCCTGCTTGAACATGTGGGTAACAGCATTGCTGCCACCGCCTCCAACACCTATAACTTTTATGATAGATGACTGATTTTTCGGCATTTCAAATTTCAACATTTCAGGCATATTTTAGTCTCCTAAATTAACTCGTTAATTGTGCGTTTTTCTTTTAGTTACTGTGTTTTTTTCAACAAAAGGAGGTTAATATCTTACACTCCGTCTTCTTCAAAAAATTTCTTAATTGAATCAAGAAATGAGCGCTGTTTTTTAGCCGGCTTAGTCGGTTTATCTACTTTCTCACTTTTTGTTGTCTCCTTTTCAAGTCGTTTCAACCCTATTATAACCAGGCCTATACCAGTTGCATACATTGGACTAGCCATTTCAACGGGTACTTCACGGGCCAGGTGTTCGTTCGGGTAACCTATTCTGGTATCCATACCGGTAATAAATTCGGTAAGTTGTGTAACATGTTTTAGCAGAGCACCGCCACCTGTTAACACAATACCTGCAATAAGTTTCTTCTCGTATCCCGAATTCTTTATTTCGAAATACACATGCTCAATAATTTCTTCCATTCGGGCCTGAATTATGCTGGCAAGATTCTTCAGGGTGATTTCCTTAGGAGGCCGGCCACGTAATCCGGGGATTGCAACTATTTCTTCGTCTCTGTTTTCACTGGCCAGTGCAGAACCGAATTTCACTTTCAGATCCTCAGCATGTTTCTTTATGATAGTGCAGCCCTCTTTAATATCTTCCGTTATAATATCTCCACCGAAAGGTATAACGGCTGTATGCCTGATAATTCCATCCTGGAAAATTGCGATGTCGGTAGTGCCACCACCTATATCAACAAGAGCCACACCAGCTTCTTTTTCTTCTTCACTCAGAACTGCTTCGGCAGATGCCAGAGGCTCCATAAGCAGTGCTTCTACATTGAGATTAGCTTTAGTTGCGCACTTAACTATATTACGTGCTGCAACTGTTTGTCCGGTGATTATATGGAAGTTTGCTTCAAGAGTGTGGCCAAGCATACCTTTTGGCTGTTTAATGCCCGTTTCGCCATCAACACTGTATTCCTGAGGAATGGCCTCAATGATCTCTTCGCCGGGATTCATTGCCAGTTTATACATGCTCTCGGTTAAGCCGTCGATGTCTTCCTGACTGATTTCTATCTCGCTGTTAGGTCTTATAATGGAACCCCTGTATTGAATACTTTTAATGTGCTGACCTGCAATTCCAACGTTTACCGTTATAATATTAGAATTTGACTTGGCTTCAGCTTCTCTTACAGCACTCACAATGCTTTGTACCGTATCTTCAATATTGGCAACAACTCCGCGTTTAACGCCTATTGACTCAGCATGCCCAAAGCCCAGAATATCAATTTTGCCATGTTCATTTTTCTGCCCTACTATGGCTGCTATTTTAGTAGTCCCTATGTCAAGGCCAACAACAATTTCAGACGATTCCATATATTATTTATTTAGTACAGACTATTTGTTGGTTATATTGTAAGTTTATAATTTTGTAATTATTCCACGCAAAATTAGGCATCCCGTATTCATAAAATGCCTTTAGTTTTTGTAATTTTTCAACAACAGAGTTTGTGTCACCAAGTATAATTGTTTGCTCACCGAGTTTGGGTATCAACTCTATTTCTTTTCTATCGTTCATATATATCTGCTCAATGAGTGTATTGGTGAGTGTGTCTTGTTTCAGTGCAACTGCAACCCTGTGTAGTTTTGACAAATCTTTAGGCATTTTTAAATTATTGCCTTTCACTAACGGGCTTTTAGCATGTTTTGTTAAGTCGCCGATATTCCCGTTGGCCAGTACTACTCTCACCGGGAAGTCAATGTTTACAGGCATCAGGTAACCTTCAGTATCAACCAGCCACTGGTTAAATTGATTGTCAATTATTCTGAATAATGGCTCTCTTTGCTGAATATGAGCTTTCACAACCCCGTTAACAGCCGTTGAAATGGTTGCTTTTTTTATGTAAGGGTTAGTATTTATCAGCTTCTGCAGATTGTGTAACGGAATGCTTTGCACCGGCTGATCTTTCACTCTTATGCCTGATTGGGTGACCATTCGTTTAATAGTGGATTTGGTGATCAGGGTTGGAGAACCGGCGTAGTCAATCTCAATATCGAATCTGGGGCAGATTATTTCTTTTTGTTTGATGTTAGCAAATACAAATAGAAATATAATACCGGTTGCCATCAGGGCAAGGAACAGAATATTCAGCACCTTTCTCATGACAAGATCCTTTCTATTATGGGTACCAGCTGGTCAATATCACCGGCTCCCAGAGTTAGTAAAATATCGGGTTTATGACTTTGTAAATACTGTATGGTTGCCTCTTTGCTCAACAACTTTTTATCCTTAACAGCGGTTATATCAAGCAGCATGCCCGATGTTACCCCCTCGATGGGTTTTTCGCGTGCCGGATAAATGTCGAGCAGTATCAGTTCATCGAGTAGTGCCAGACTTTCGGCAAAACCGTCGGCAAAATCTCTTGTTCTTGTGTAAAGATGAGGCTGGAAGATTCCGGTTATTTTCCTTTGCGGATATAGTTTTCTTACGGAAGTAATGCAGGCTTTCAGCTCTTCAGGATGATGGGCGTAATCGTCGATATAGAGTAAATCGTTTTTAACAATCCGATGATCAAATCTTCGGCGAACACCTGTGAACGTGTTAATTGCATGCACAATATGGTCGGGCGATATGCCTGAAAGCCAGGCAGCAGCAGCTGCAGCAACAGCATTTTCTACATTAAATAAACCGGGCAGAGAAGGGTTAAATCCCTTTATTTCTCCGTTGGGCGTAGCCAGTGTGAAGCTATATTGGCCGTTGGCTAGTGTAAGATCGCGAACTTGAAAATCTGCTTCATCATTCAATGAATAGGTATATTGACGGGTTGAACCGGTGCTGTTTAGTGTGAGGCCGATGCCTTTTTTAATCAGAACAATTCCACCTGCAACTACATTCGATGCAAATGAATTAAATGAATCGAGTAGATTTTTGTGTTCTTTGTAGATATCAAGATGGTCGGCATCGGCAGACGTGATAATGGCTAGTGCAGGGTGCAAACGAAGAAACGAGCGATCAAACTCATCCGCTTCAGCTACCATGAATTTGCTCCTGGTATTTAGCAAAAGATTGCTGTTGTAATTTTTAGCTATGCCACCAAGAAATGCAGTGCAACCTACAGGTGATGAGTACATTACATGTGCCAGCATAGTAGAAACCGTGGTTTTGCCGTGTGTGCCGGCTACAGCCAGAGTTTGATGGTCGTTTGTTATGACTTCGAGCAGCTCAGACCTTTTCATTAAAGGGAGGGCAAGTTCTCTCACTCTCAGCAATTCATTCAGATCGGAGGGGATTGCAGGGGTGTATACTACCAGCTCAGGCGAATTGTCAATAAGTTCAGGGGTGTCTTCGTAATGAATTTTGATACCTTCCTTTTCAAGCTCCATAGTTAATGGAGTTTTTGTTTTGTCATAGCCTGACACACTTACGCCCGCCGCATGAAGATATCGTGCCAGAGCACTCATACCAATGCCTCCGATACCCAGGAAATATACTGTATGTAGCTTTTCGGGTTTCATCGTTTTCCTGGTTTTGAACTGGCACAATTTATTATTAATTCAGCGATCTGTCTGGCAGCATTTGGGTGTGCGAGCTTAGCGATGTTTGTCGAAAGACTCGTTAACCGGGCTGTATCACTTATAGTGTTTATTGCAGTAGAAACCAGGTCGCGGGCTGCTTCTGAATCACGAACCATAATGGCTGCATCTGAAGCTACAAGCGCCATTGCATTATGTGTTTGATGGTCCTCAGCAACATTGGGTGAGGGTACAAGAATGCTTGGTTTGCCTCTCAGGCACAGTTCAGAGATGGCGATTGCGCCGGCCCTTGAGATAATGAGATCAGCTGCGGCATATGCATAATTCATTTGGGTTATGAAAGCCATGGGTTTTACATTAGTAGCTGATGCAGTTGCGACCGTCTCAAGGGCAATCGGTTCATAGCTCTTGCCGGTTTGCCAGATGACCTGAATACCTGATTTTTGTATTTTTTCGAGACCCGAATGGATGCTTTTATTCAGCGTTGCAGCGCCAAGACTACCTCCAACAGAAAGAATTACCGGCTTATCGGGCACAAGGCCGAAGTGTGCAAGGGCATCCTCTCTGGTAATATTACCTGTAATAATGTCTTTTCGAACCGGGTTGCCGGTGATTATTATTTTCTCACGGGGGAAAAACTTATCCATGTTTTCGTAGGCAACACAGATAAAGTTGGCCTTTGATGCCAGCAGTTTGTTGGTGATTCCGGGATATGAATTCTGCTCCTGAAGAACAGTTGGTATGCCCATTGACGAGGCAGCCTTTAGTGTGGGGCCGCTTGCATAACCGCCTACACCCACTACAACATTAGGTGCGAAATTGCGAATAATGCTGCGGGCAGTCATTGTACTATGGATAACCTTGAGTGGGAAGGCCAGGTTTTTAAGTGTTAACCGACGCTGCAGACCGCTAATCCACAAGCCCTTGATAGGATATCCTGCAGCGGGTACTTTTTCCATTTCCATACGACCAAGAGCACCGACAAATAAAATATCTATTGCCGGATCAAGCTCCTTTAAAGCATCAGCAATAGCAATAGCCGGGAACACATGCCCCCCGGTACCTCCACCACTAATTATAACTTTAAGTTCAGGCAATGGCATGTTCTTCAGATTTTGATGGTTGGTTATCCGCTTCAGCGGAAGCTTCAATTTCACGACTTACACTCAGAATAATCCCGATAGCTATGCTTGTAAACCATATTGAAGTGCCTCCCATGCTGATGAGAGGCAGTGTTTGACCGGTTACCGGTAACAGGTTTACAGCTACCATCATGTTGGTCATTGCCTGGAATACCAGGCTGAAAGCGACTCCAAAAGTGAGAAACGCCGCAAAGTTTCGCGGACTTCTGATTACGATTTTTACAGCCCTGAACAGTAATATCAGGTATAGCAGAACTACCAGGGTACCACCCAGCAGTCCAAATTCTTCAATGATGATTGCAAAAATAAAATCGGAATAAGGATGGGGCAGGAAATTCTTTTGCACTGAATTGCCTGGCATCTTACCAAACAGACCTCCTCCGGCAATGGCTATTTTTGCCTGTTCTACCTGATAGTTTGCGTCGCTGTCGCCATTAGTGAAGCTTTCTATACGGGTTTGCCAGGTGCCAATACGGCCGCCTAATTTTGGAGAGTTTACTGCTAAAATTATTAGCAGTACAAAGGCAACCACACCTGAGGCCACAAGCAGCATAATATATTTAAACTTGACTCTCCCGACAAACATGAGAACCAGGCAAGTGCTGAAAATCATTGCAGCCGTTGAGAAGTTAGAAGGAAGAATCAGCACTGTTATGATAAGAACAGGGAACATTATAGAGAAGAATCCTTTTCTCAGATCTTCAATATTTTCTTGTTTTTTAGAGAGCAAACGGGCAACGTAAATAATGAGAGCCAGCTTTGCAAGGTCTGATGGCTGAAAGGTTATATTAATGAGAGGAAGTGTGTACCAGCGGCTTGCTTCGTTTAAATTAGTGCCAAAGATCAGGGTATACAGCAAAAGAGGTACACTTATGTAAATGGCAAGCTGCGAAATTCTGGCATAATATATATATGGTATTTTGTGTGCAAGAAACATGAGTACAAAGCCAAGGATAAGGATACCGAAATGCTTTATCAGGTAATACTCGGTGTTGCCCGATTGATACCTGTATGCAAGCGTTCCTGTAGAGCTGTATACAGCTAGCAAAGAGAATATGGATAATATAATTACAACTATCCAAATTACCCTGTCGCCCTTAAAATTCCTTAAAAATGTAGTCATGGCCTGCTTAACTATAAGTCGTGAACTGCTTTCTTAAACTGGTTGCCTCTGTCTTCGTAATTCTCAAACAGGTCGAAACTTGCGCATGCCGGTGAAAGCATTACAGCATCGCCGTTTCTTGCTATTTTGTACGACAGTTCAACTGCTTCGTGCATTGATTTGGTTTCATAGATTTCAGGAACAATGTCTATGAATGCATCGATGAGCTTTGAATTGTCTAATCCAAGACAAATAAGTACTTTAACCCTATCTTTAACCAGTTGATATAATTTGGTGTAGTCGTTTCCTTTATCAATGCCGCCGGCAATCCAAATAACAGGTTTGGTTGTACTTTCGAGAGCGTACCAGACTGAATTAATGTTGGTTGCCTTCGAATCGTTAATGAATTCTATGCCATGGATCATGGTAACGAATTCGAGGCGGTGATTTACGTTTTCAAAATCTGAAAGGCATTCTCTTATAGATTCTTTACGTAGTTCAACCAGTTTTGTACCAATGGAAGCGGCCATTGTACCGTGCTGATTTTTTGTCCCTGTGATCGTTAATTCTTCTAGTTTCATAGAATGTTATTATTTTACTGTTACCTGATTTTCAATGTTATAATAGTAAATACTGCCAGCATTATACCAACAATAAAGAATCGCTGAACTATTTTTGGTTCGGCGTACCCAAGTTTCTGATAGTGATGATGAAGCGGCGACATGAGGAAGATTCGTTTACCCTCACCGTATTTACGCTTTGTATGCTTAAAGTAGCTTACCTGCACAATGACGGACAAGTTCTCGGCGAAGAAAATGCCACAAAGTATGGGGAGCAGCAATTCTTTTCTGATCATAATAGCCAGCACTGCAATGATGCCCCCAAGGGCCAGCGACCCGGTATCACCCATGAATACCTGCGCCGGATATGTATTATACCAGAGGAAACCGGTACATGCACCCACAAATGCACTGACAAATATTGTAAGTTCGCCGGTGTTTGGGAGGTACATTATGTTGAGGTAGTCTGCGAATACTATATTGCCCGAAACCCATGCCAGAATGCCCAGCGTTGCGCCAATAACGGCTGAAGTACCGGTAGCCAGTCCATCGATGCCATCGGTAAGGTTGGCTCCGTTCGAAACAGCTGTGATAATGAAGATAACAATGGGAATAAAAATGAGATAAGCATACTTGCGTGCTCCTTCTCCAAGTGGTTTCAGAATAACAGAATAATCAAACTCATTATTTTTAAAGAAAGGAATGGTTGTTTTTGTTGACTTTGTTGCAACAGGGGAGAAGCGGCTGACGTGGCTACCCATACGCTCAAATTCGCTCATGGTCTGCACTGACCTGGAGCTGGTTTGCTGCACCTTTTCACGCACAACAACTCCATCATGAAAATAAAGGGTGTAACCTACAACAAGGCCTATAATGACTTGCCCGACTATCTTAAACTTACCGGCCAGGCCTTTTTTGTCTTTTTTAAATACTTTAATATAGTCGTCCAGGAACCCGATTATTCCGAGCCATACTGTTGTGAAGAGTATTAGCAGAACATAGATGTTGTTAAGTTTTGCAAAAAGTAGTGTGGGTATAATAATGGCTCCAAGAATGATTAACCCACCCATGGTAGGAGTGCCTTGTTTTTCTTTCTGCCCCGAAAGTCCGAGGTCTCGCACAGTTTCGCCGACCTGTTTACGGTTAAGAAGATTGATAAGTGATTTGCCAAACACCAGCGAAATGGTAAGGGAGGTAATTACAGCCATAGCCGCACGGAACGATATGTACTGAAAAACCCCTGCACCGGGAAAGTTGTACGCTTGATCAAGATATGTGAATAAATAGTACAGCATGGTTTTATTTATTTTGATCATTGTTAGCAAAACACGCTCTTAATATCTCTCTGTCATCAAAATGATGTCTCACTCCGTTAATCTCCTGATAAGTTTCGTGGCCTTTTCCTGCAATTAGTATAATGTCGCCTTTGTTTGCAATAGTATAAGCAGTTCTTATAGCCTGCTCGCGGTCTGTTATAGTTAAGCATTTTCTCTTCTTATCGATGGGCACACCGGCATTCATGTCTTTTAGGATCTCATTGGGATCTTCAGTTCTGGGATTGTCTGATGTAAGAATCACCTGATCACTATGCTGAACTGCAATCTGTGCCATTATAGGGCGTTTGGTTTTGTCGCGGTCACCTCCTGCGCCAATAATTGTGATCAATCTACCTTCTCCCTCTCTGATATTATTGATGGTGTCAATTACATTCCTTACGGCATCGGGTGTATGGGCGTAATCAACTATACCTATGATACCTGTATCTGATTTGAAATATTCGAACCTGCCATCAACAGGTCTTAGTTTGCTCAGCGAAACAAGTGCTTCCTGTTCAGATATACCTAAAAGCCGCGTTGCAGCATAAATGGCCAGAAGGTTGTAGGCATTAAAATCACCAACCAGATGGCTCCAGACTTCTTTTCCGTTGAAGTTTAATAATAGCCCGTCGAATTGGTTTTCAAGCACTTTGCAATGGAAGTCTGCAGGTTTTCTGATGGCCATAGTGTGAACACTTGCTTTAGTGTTCTGTACCATCACTTTTCCATTTTTATCGTCGATATTAACTACTGCAAATGCTGTAGAAGGCAACTTATCGAAGAATTTTTTCTTCGCCGAAAGGTAAGCATCAAACGTTTTATGAAAATCGAGGTGATCGTGCGTTAGATTGCTGAATACTCCTCCGGTGAAATGAATTCCCGCAATACGATTCTGGGCTACTGCATGCGAACTTACTTCCATAAAGCAATATTCACAGCCATCTTCAACCATATCAGCCAATAACTGATTGAGCTGCAATGGATCAGGAGTTGTATGTGTAGCCGGTAGTGATTTTTCGTTAATGCAATTCTTAACTGTGGAAATAAGTCCGGCTTTGTATCCCAGCTCTTTGAACAACTCATAAAGCAAGGTAGCTGTGGTTGTTTTACCATTGGTGCCTGTAATGCCAACAAGGTTCAGCTTTGTCGAAGGTTCATCGTAAAAGTTGCAGGCCACAATACCCAGGGTTTCACTGCTGTCTTTTACGAGTATAAAACAGATGCCCGCAAGTTCATTAGCATTGGGATCTAAGTTTTCGGGTAGCCTTTCGCAAATTACAGCTGCCGCACCTTTCTTTATTACATCATTAATATAGATATGCCCATCAGTTTGGGTTCCGCTTATTGCAATGAAAACAGACCCTTTAACAACAGTGCGTGAATCGAAGGTTATATGGTTAACGGAAATAGTATTGTCACCAATCACCCTGATGATGCTGCACCTGTATAATAAGTCTTTTAAGTTCTTCATGAGCACTACCCTAATTCAATAAAGCAGCTTGATCCTTTTTTAAGAACCACGCCTGGTGATATAGACTGTTTTTTTACTTTGCCTTTGCCTGCTATTTTAACTTTGAGCCCGGCCGATTCGAGCAGATAAACGGCATCACGTGCACCCATACCAACGAGGTTTGGCATTCGATCTCCTTTTATTGGCAGAGGCTTGACTGTTGTGAGTGAGTCAGTTGTGTGGATTACCATATAATCTGATTCTGAAGAATCGTTAATTTTTAAGCCCGAGTTGCGAAGTAACCAGTTGAAGTCGTTGGATGAACCTGCAATATGCTTTATGGTGCCTGCCGGTATGCTGTCATGAGGACTGGGCAGGTGCATCATTCGGGTTGCAAATACTTTATCGGCTATTTCTTTAAACACAGGCCCTGCAATTGATCCACCATAATAGATGCCTTTTGTAGGATTATTAATGACGACAATGCAGGTATATTTGGGATCATCGGCAGGGAAATACCCTACGAATGAGGCTTTGTAATTTGACTTGTTATATCCTTTATTGTTTTGAGCAATCTGTGCAGTACCTGTTTTTCCGGCAATTTTAAAGAGGGAATTTTTAAGGTTAGTGGCTGTTCCATGCTGCACAACGCCTTCCAGTAACTTCCTGGCCTGATCTATGGAGCTTTGATTCTTAACAATCTTTTCTTTAAGTACTACAGGCTCGAACACCTGAGTAGGCTGACCGGCTGCTCTTATTTCTCTTATAAACTGAGGTTTTACAAGAGTGCCATTGTTTGCAACTGCATTATAAAAGGCCAGTGTTTGTAATGGTGTTAAAGCAATTTCGTAGCCTATTGACATCCATGGTAACGACACTTTTGACCAGTATTTGTGCTTTGTGTCTTTTATGTTTGGTTTTCCTTCGCCTTGGATATCTAAATTTAAAGGCTCATTCAGACGCATTGCGTAGAACTTATCAATGAGTCTTTGTGGTTCGTTTTTAAAGGATTTTGTTATTGCTTTTGATATTCCTACATTTGAAGAAAGCTCAAATGCGCGGCCAACGCTGATTCTGCCATAGCCTCCTTTATGTGAATCGCGCATAATACGGTTTGCAAACCGTGTAGTTCCCCCTTCCGTGTCAACGGTGTCATTAAGGTCAAGGATGCCTTCATCAAGTCCCGCCAATACAGATGCTAATTTGAAAGTAGAGCCGGGCTCTGAACTTTCGCCAATGGCATAGTTGTATTTTTCTTCGTAAATACCCTTCTCGTTTTTGCCAAGGTTGGCAATTGCTACTATGAAACCAGTGCTGACCTCCATAAGAACAGCGCATCCATGATCTGCTTCGTTGGCTATGAGTTGCCTCATGAGAGCATCCTCAGCAACATCCTGAATGTTAATGTCAATGGATGTAATTATGTCTTTGCCGTTTTGAGGTTCTATCTCGTTTTCTTCGTTTGTAGGTCTCCAGGCTCCACTGCCAATCCTTTGCATAAGCCTGCTGCCACTTTCGCCTTTTAATATTTCGCTGTAGGCACCTTCGAGCCCAATGTCATTTTGGCTGCCATCTTTGTCCCAGCCAATGGTTCTGAATGCGAGCCACTGATAGGGGAGTACTCTCTTATTTTTGGTTTCGGCAATCAGGCCTCCTTTATACTTGCCATCTCTGAAAATGGGAAGTTTGCGGACAGCCTTTAGTTGTTCGTAGGTGATATCACGCTTTAGCAGCAGGTAACGATTATTGGTTTTTCTTCCCTTTACCAGTACTTTTTTATATTCATTTTTTGATCTGTCGTGAAATATTCTGGATAATCCATAAGCCAGCGAATCAACATTATCATAAAAATACTCATCGTTATAGTGTGTGTTACCGGCATCGATTCGCAAATTGAAAATGGGTACACTTGCTGCCAGCAGACTACCGTCGGCAGCCAGTATATTACCTCTGGTAGCTTCAATTTTTTCTACCTTAAGGTTCATTATCTTGCCTTTTTCTTTCCACATGTCGCCTTCAACAAACTGAATGTATGCGGCTTTGCCAATGATGGCAATACCTAACAGTACTACTGCGAAGTAGACTATATATACATTTCTGAGTATGTCGTTCTTTTGGTTTCCCATTAACGCGATATTTTTCTATACAATTTTATAGGCGGAACCGTTGATTCTTTTACTTGTGAATTGGCTAATTTGTAGGCAACTTCTGACTGCTTGCTCTCAAACATGAGGTTTGATTTGGTGGTGATATATTCAAACCTCAGTTCTTCAATTTGCTTTTTCGTGCGGCTTATATCGATGATGGTTTTTTCGGCATTGTAAGAATTGGCTATGTAAAAAATGCCCAGAAACGTAATAAATACCATAAAAGGTATTTGCTTCAGGAGATTTTCTCTTGTCAGGAAACTGCCATCGAGGACCGAAGCTGCTGATTTTGAAAATGAGATTTGCCGGTTAAGCATTTTAATCTTCTTAAAACGCTTTCTGGCCTGTTTTTTTTGTTCAGCCGGTTTTCTGCTGTTCTTAATATCTTCCATCACCTGTCCTTTCTGCAGCTCTGAGCTTTGCACTGCGTGATCGTGGATTAAACTCCAGTTCAGCATCACCCGCAACCATCGGTTTCCTGGTTACCGGTTTGAAAGGCGCATTGATGTTTCCGAAAAAATCTTTATTGATCTCGCCATCGAAGTTGCCAGATTTCATGAAATTCTTTACCAGCCTGTCTTCGAGTGAATGGTATGAAATAACTACCAGTCTGCCTCCAGGTTTTAAAGCAGCGACTGTCTGGCTGAGAAATTCTTTGAGTATTTCAATCTCGTTATTAACCTCAATGCGAAGCGCCTGAAATACTTTTGCATAAAACTTGTTTTCTTTACCTCGTTCGGCGAAGGGCTTAAGTATCTCTTTTAATTGATTGGTTGTTGTGATGGGTGATGACTGTCTGGCACTAATTATTTGTTGTGCAATGTGCCAGGCTTTTTCAAGTTCACCATATTCTTTAAAGATCTTCTTAAGATCATCAGCATTGTATGTGTTAACGACATGGCTGCCGCTAACCTGACTCTTTTGATCCATTCGCAGGTCAAGGGTGCTTTCAAAACGTGTTGAAAACCCCCTTTCGGGATTGTCTATCTGGTAGGATGAAATTCCCAGATCTGCCAATATTCCATCAGCAGGAATGCCTTTAAAGAATCTCAGAAAATTAGTCATAAACCTGAAATTCTGATTAATTAACTGAAATCTTGGGTCTTTTAGATCATTATTGAGTGCATCCTTATCCTGATCAAATGCTATAAGCCTGCCTGTTGTGAGCTTTTCTAATATGGCTTTTGAATGACCACCTCCACCAAAAGTAACATCAACATAAATGCCGTCAGGTTTAATTGACAACAAATCAATAGACTCCTGTAGTAGAACTGGCTGATGATACATAGGTTATTTTATTTGGCCCATTACTAGTTCAGCGAGATCAGCGAAGTTTGACTGATCCTCTAAGATCTTGGCTTCATATTTATCTTTGTCCCACAATTCGATTATATCGACAGCAGAGGCTAGCACTATGTCTTTTGATAGACCTGCAAAAGATGCAAGGTCTTTGGGAACAAGAAACCTGCCCATTGCATCAAGTTCTATTTCCTTAACACCTGCCATAAAGACTCTGATAAAATCGTTGTTCTTCTGTACAAACTTGTTCAGCTTACTGATGTCTTTTATAGCCTCTTCCCAGGCTGATCGTGTATAAATCTCCAGGCACTTTTGAAAAATACTTCTTTTTATAATGAAACCTTCTGATATACAAGCATCTAATTGAGATTTCAGAGCTGAGGGTAGCATTACCCT
This sequence comes from uncultured Lentimicrobium sp., assembly GCA_964643225.1. Lineage (GTDB taxonomy): Bacteria > Bacteroidota > Bacteroidia > Bacteroidales > Lentimicrobiaceae > Lentimicrobium. The sequence continues at coordinate 114,003 of CAZXQT010000007.1, forward strand.
GCTCTTAATGTCAATTTTGCACTCGTAAACACCAATCATTTTCAGCATTTTAAAGAAAGTAGTTTTGTGGTGTAAATATACATACATTAAACCACTTTTTCCCACTTTTTACCACAGTTGTTGATAACTTTTAGAGTTTTATTGAATCATTTATAAGAAAATCTAGCTTAATGTATTGATAAACAAGGTATTAAGTAAGTGGGAGTTGGTGGTATCAATTCAATAGATGTGATTATATGCATGTTAAAAGTGGAAGTATTGTGATTAATGATTATTTTTGTGTCTTAAATTACTTTCCAAAACCGGACAAGCTTCTGCAAATGCAACCTGTACACACTGACATTAAATTAATTGACGTTGAAAAGGTCATTGCCGGTAAGAATCCTAAACTTTTAAAAATTTTACCAGGGTTTTTAATACGGTACCTGAAAAGAATTCTCCACCAGGATGAGCTAAATCGTGCAATTAGTCGTAATGCTGATAAGATGGGTCTGGATTTTCTTGATGCGATACTCAAAGAATTTGGGGTAAATATTCAGGTTAGAGGTGCTGAAAATGTTGATCAGTCTAAAAACTATACTGTAGCATCTAATCATCCGCTTGGTGGAATAGATGGGATGGCATTGATGCTTACTATGGGCAGAATAAACCCTAATATTGTGATGACTGCAAATGATTTTCTTATGCATATCGACAATTTGAAATCATTGTTTATGCCGGTAAATAAGCACGGGTCAAACGCCGGAAATATTGCTGCCCTGAACGATGCTATGTCGTCAGAAAAGGTAGTACTTTTCTTTCCTGCCGGTTTGTGCTCCCGAAAGATTGGTAATCAAATTATTGATCTTGAATGGAAAAAAACCTTTTTATCGCAATCGCGAAAGCATGATCGTGATATTCTTCCGGTACATATTAGCGGAAAAAATACCATGTTCTTCTATAATTTAGCTAAATTGCGCGCTAAATTGCGTGTTAAAGCAAATATAGAAATGCTTTATCTGGTTGATGAGATGTTTAAACAAAAGAACAAGAACATTACAATAACATTTGGTAAACCTATTAATGTATCTATTTTTAACAATAGGTTAAAAGATATGGAATGGGCTGCTCAGGTTAAAGCACATGTTTACAAACTTGAGAAAGATATTAACGCTGAATTTATACCAACGTACTGATTAGCATGGAACAGATTATACCTCCGATTAGCAGGGAGATTCTTGAAAAGGAACTAACAGCGGATAAGTTATTACGTAAAACCAACGCAGGCAACAACTTAATATATGTTGTAACCTATCAGGATTCGCCTAATGTAACAATGGAAATTGGGCGTTTACGGGAAATCTCTTTTAGGGATGCCGGTGGAGGGACAGGCCTTAGTTATGACCTCGATGAATACGACACATCTGAAAATTCATTTAAACAGTTAATAGTTTGGAACCCTGCCGATAAAGAAATCATTGGTGGGTACAGATATTTGCACTGTAAAGATCTAAAGCCTGGTGAGGATAATCTCGTACATACACCAACCTTTAAGTTATTCAAATACAGTGACCAGTTCCTTAAGGAATACCTGCCTTATACAATTGAACTGGGAAGGTCTTTTGTGCAGCCAAATTATCAGCCGACTAATAATATCCGTAAAGGAATGTACTCACTTGATAACATATGGGATGGGTTGGGTGCTGTTATTCTTCAGAATCCTGATGCCCGTTATTACTTCGGTAAGATTACCATGTATCCATCGTATAATGTCAAGGCCAGAGATCTGATACTTATCTTCATGAATAAGTATTTCGGTGATTCTGAAGATCTGATCACTCCATACGAAGCGCTGCATTTGCAAACTGATACAGAGGAATTGCGGGCTGCTTTTCCAAATGAGGCTTACGATAAAGATTACAAGCTGTTAATTCAAAAGGTTAAATCGTATGGTGAAAGCATTCCTCCGCTGGTTAATGCATACATGAATCTTTCGCCTACCATGAAGTACTTTGGAACTGCATTAAATGAAGAATTCGGATCTGTGGAAGAGTCGGGAATTCTGATAACCATAGCTGACATTTATGGTATGAAGATAGAACGGCATATTTCTGTTTCACCACAAGCAAAATGATAATTCGCAAGGCTGAATTTTTATCAAGTAATACCGATTACAGAAAGTGTCCAAAGTCTGTGCTTCCGGAGTACGCTTTTATAGGACGATCAAATGTTGGCAAATCTTCTCTTATAAACTACCTTTTACAGAAGAAAAATCTGGCCAGAGTATCATCTACTCCCGGCAAAACACGGCTTATAAACCATTTCTTAATTAACGATGAATGGATGCTGGTTGATTTACCGGGCTATGGATATGCGCGTATAGCTAAAACTGAACGAGAGAAGTGGGAAAAGATGATCCATGATTATCTTATGAAACGCAAGAATCTGTTGCTTACCTTTATTTTACTCGATTCAAGAATAGAATTGAAAAAGTCAGATCTTGATATGATCAACTGGTTTGGAGAGAACTCATTGCCTTTTGTTATTGTTTTTACCAAAGCTGACAAATTGAAAGCAAATGAATTAAATGCTAATACTTCAGCTATTAAACGGGAATTAGAAAAGCACTGGGAAGAACTTCCGCAAACAATTATTACATCGTCTGAAACCGGCTACGGTTGTGAACATATTATTAAAGTAATTACAGAAAACAACAAACTCTGGTCTACTAATCAGTAAAACCAGAGTTTGCATAACATACTGGAAATAATCCGAAAGCTAAATCGGAGCTATTTCGGCAAGCAAGAAGTTCTTAGGAACCATATCACCCTGTTTTACATTGATTTTCTTGATCACTCCATCGATAGGAGCAACGATATTATTAGCCATTTTCATAGCTTCTAATTCTAACAGGTGATCGCCTTTTTTAACTTTCATTCCTTCTTTTGCGGTAACTTTAAGAATAGTACCGGGTATAAATGAAAATACTTGTCCGGGATCTAACGGGTTGTATACTTTACGGGCAAGGTATTTTTTAGTTAACCTTGTCTTGTATTTAATATTGTCAATAATGATTGTTCGTATTCCCTGAAAATCGTCGTGTTCTTCCATAAACTTATAAATTAGAATGGAGGTATTCCGTGTTTTTTAGTTGGCCTTACTTCAACCTTTTCGGATGAGATTGAAAGGGCATGGATTAGCATATTCCTGGTTTCCGAAGGCTCAACAACTGCATCTACATATCCATATGCTGCAGCTACATAAGGGTTAGCAAACTTGTCTTTGTACTCTTTGATCTTAAGTTTGCGCATTTCTTCAGGATTTTCAGCATTCTTAATCTCATTTCTGAAAATAATATTTGCAGCTCCTTCAGGACCCATTACAGCAATTTCAGCAGTTGGCCATGCAAATACGAAATCAGCCCTCAAATGGCTTGAGCACATAGCGATGTAACCTCCACCATAAGCCTTGCGCAGAATAACTGTCATTTTTGGAACGGTAGCTTCTGAATAAGCATAAAGTACTTTTGCACCATGCCTGATAACACCTGCATGCTCCTGATCAACCCCTGGCAGATATCCTGGTAAGTCAACCAGAGTAACGAGTGGAATATTGAAAGCATCGCAATAGCGTATAAATCGGGCGGCTTTGTCGGATGAATCAACATCAAGTACTCCTGCAAGTACAAGTGGCTGGTTTGCTACAAACCCAACGGTATTGCCATTGAGACGGGCAAATCCAATAACAATATTTGCAGCAAACATTGATTGAATTTCGAAAAACTCAGAATCATCAACAATTGATTTAATTATGTCTTTAACATCGTACGGTTGACGCGGATTGGTCGGGAATAAAGTATCGATGTTATAGGATCTTGTTCTGGGTGGTTTTTTTGGAAATGGCTCAGCTTTTTTAATGTTGTTCCAGGGGATAAAGCTACAGAGTGTTTTTATTTGTTCAAAGCACTCCTGCTCGCTTTCGGCAAAGAAATGTGCATTGCCTGTAATTTCACTTTGAACACGGGCTCCTCCAAGTTCTTCCATTGAAATCTCTTCCCCTAAAACTGTTTTGATAACTTCGGGGCCGGTAATAAACATTTTTGAGATTTTATCAACAACAAAGACGAAATCGGTAAGAGCAGGAGAATAAACAGCCCCACCAGCGCATGGGCCAAGAATAACGCTTATTTGAGGTATAACCCCTGAAGCCTGTGTATTACGGTAGAAGATTTCACCGTAACCAGCAAGTGAATTTACACCCTCCTGTATACGTGCACCACCTGAGTCATTAATTCCAATAATCGGGACCTTCAATTTCATTGCGTGGTCCATGATTTTAGTGATCTTTTTGGCATGCATCCATCCAAGCGAACCTCCGGCAACCGTAAAGTCTTGTGCATAGATACAAACAGGATAACCATTAATTGTGCCAGTACCAGTAATAACACCATCACCTGGCAGGTATTTGTCTCCCATGTTAAAATCCTTACCTGCATGCTCTACAAATAAGTCGTACTCATGAAAAGATTTGGGATCAAGAAGAGCAATGATACGCTCACGGGCAGTCATTTTCCCTGTAGCTTTTTGCTTTTCAATTGCAACTTGTCCTCCCCCCATCAATGCATCACGCATCCTTTTTTTAAGGTCAGATGTTTTTTTTGTTAATGACATTTCCAAAGTTTTAAATTATACCCTTGTTTCCCCTGTTTTATGCTATTTGGAAAAAGCACACAAAGGTACGACTTAAATTAAATTTCAAAAACAGACAACCGTTCATCGGTAAAAAATGCCACTCTTAATATTAGCTAAGTGCCTGATAGCATGAGTAAAACGCTTAATTAAGGGGGTAATTTGGTGCTAAATTTTAAGGTAATCTTAAGTTTAAAAGCCAGTACCTTTGCAAGTAAATTAAAAATCTTTGTCAACCTATGGATATTGAAAGCCTTAGAATTTATTGTCTCAGCCTCCCTGAAGTGACCGAAAGTTTTCCATTTGATGAGTCAACTTTGGTATTTGAAGTAAATGATAAAATGTTCTTACTCACTGATTTGATTGATCAGTTTGCAATGACGGTTAAATGCGATCCCGAGAAGGCTATTGAAATCAGGGAACAATATTCCTCTGTGATTCCAGGATATCACATGAATAAAAAGTATTGGAATACCGTTCTGATCGATGGGTCAGTATCCGATAATATATTGATAGAATGGGTGAACGATTCCTATAATTTGGTAAAAGCAGGCAATAAAAAACGCAAGTAATAGGAGCAATTGTAAACTTATGCCTGGTCTGTAGGAGGAGTTGCTTTTTGCTTCAGTTTAAATAAATCAAAAAGAAGGTAGCCCATAACAGCTCCCCATAATGTGCTTATCAATGGGTTGGAAGTTAGTGGGCAGGTTCCGCTTGAACATCCAATATAAAAATAGTATAAGTAGCCGGCTAATGCACCGACAAATATGCCAATGATGTTTTTAATCGCGTTTCTGCTGATTGTTTTATTTGAAATGTCCATTGCTAAATTAAAGGTAACGTTTTAAGAATATGCCAATAAACAAGAAATATGCGGGTTAGTTCAGAATTGCTTCTTCTGTTTCACTCATTGCAAGTATACAAGCGTGATACCATGCCCACCTCTTTCAAGTTTTTCATCTTCTATTTTAATTACTTCGGGCGTTTCATTAAGATAGGAGTGAACCGTATTACGCAGAACTCCATTCCCCTTTCCATGCAAAATCCTTACTTCGTGTACTCTCAATAAAATAGCCTGATCGATGTATCTTGAAATGGCTTCTTTTGCTTCTTCAGGTTTCTTTCCTCTTATGTCAATAGACATTTTAAAGTCGGCCATCTTTGCATTCAGGTCGTTTATAACCGAAAGACTTCTACCCGACAAGTGCTGTGAACTCTCATAAAAGCGCACTTCGCTTTCTGATGCCAGTGTTAGATTATTTATGGATGTTCTGAATTTAAATGAACCAAAAGCTACCAAAGCACGGTTAGCCTTTACTTCTTCCACAATTCCGATACTATCCTGTCCTTCCATTTTTACATACGTTCCTTTTGTTAGATGGAAATTAGTGCTAAGCCCTGATTTAGAAGTTTGACTGTCCTGAGTGTTTAAAGTCTGAAGCTCCTCATTAACAGATTCAGTTTCTGCTTGTGCGTTAGTATTTGATTCAGATACGAGAACTTTGAGCGATTTGTTTAGTTCTTGCCTTAATCTTTTTGTATTTACTTTTTCTGCCTGAGATTCCTTGATTTCTCTGATAGTATTTTCGATCAGTTTATTAGAGTCATTTATTAATTGTTGAGCTTTATTTTTGGCATCCTTAATAACCAGATTTTTTCGTGCTTCAAGGTCGCTTAATAGCTTTTTATATCTCTGAAGAACTTCATCAAGAGTTTCATCGGCAATCTTTAATTCTAATTTCTTTTGCTCAATGTTCTTTTTATCAACTTCCAGTTGAGCGAGTTGCTTTTCGAAATCTAATTGATTAGTCCCGATTTTGGATCCGGCATTAGTGACAACTTCCAGGGGGAAACCAATATTATTAGCTATTTCAAATGCAAAAGAACTGCCTGGTTTGCCGGTTTTTAGTTTAAATAATGGCTTCATTGCTTCGGTATCGTAAAGCATTGCTGCATTAAAAATACCATAATTATTGTCAGCCATTAGTTTCAGGTTGGTATAGTGAGTTGTCACTACACCGAAACTCTCAATTTTATTTAGTTTCTCAAGACTTGCTTCAGCCATAGCTCCTCCAAGTTGAGGTTCTGTACCGGCTCCGAATTCATCTATGAAGAATAAAGTTTTGCTATCCGCATTTTCAAGGAAATGCTTTATGTGAATCAAATGTGAACTATAGGTGCTTAAATCATTTTCCATTGATTGCTCATCACCTATTTCCATAAAGATCTTACTGAAGAGACCTGCAGTGGAATCTTCGCTCACGGGGATTAGTAATCCGCATTGCAGCATATATTGAAGTAGAGCAAGAGTTTTTAGACATACAGACTTACCACCGGCATTTGGTCCGCTGATTATCATTATTCGCTGTTCGCTGTTGATCAAGACTTCTTGCGATACTATGCTTTTTCCTTGCTTCGAAAGTGACTTTGCCAGTAATGGATGAACAGCCTTTCTCCAGTTGATTAGAGGTTGATCGCTCAATACCGGAAGCACAGCATTAAATTCAATAGACAACAAAGCTTTGGCTTTTATAAAATCTATCTCACCCAGAAATTTGTAATAATCAAGCAGTTCATCCAGTGATGCTCTTAGATAGTCAGTAAAATTTATGAGAATGTGAATGATTTCCTGTTTTTCTTCAACACGAAGGTTCTGAATATCATTGTTAATATCGAAAACTTCAGCAGGTTCAAGATATACAGTCTGACCGGTAGCAGAAGTATCATGTACATACCCTCTGATTCTTCTTTTATTACCCGCAGGTACCGGAATTACCAATCTTCCATTTCTTATTGTTAACTCAGTATCATCATTAATTACATTGTCTTTTCGCGCCTGATTTACAATCTGGTTTATTCTTTTGTCTATTGACGATGATAAGCTTTTAATTTCCTTACGGATTCCTAATAGCTTCTCACTGGCGTTATCACGGATTTCGCCTTTATCATCTATAATTTTCCTGATTGTCTCAATAATAGCTCTGTCAGGTATTTGGGCCGGAACCAGCGATCGTAATTCTTTGAAATTCGATTCATCCAGATTATTGATAAAAGTAATAATGGCGGTGATTGCCTCAAGAGATAGCTTCAGCTCAGATAATGATTCACTTTCTAAATATGTTCCCTTAATTCTAATCCGTACAAGTTCAGAAGTCAGGTCATAATAATCCTGTTGCGGAAATCCCGAAATAAACTGTAATAAGTATTTCATTTCAGCAGTTTGATTTAACTGCACACGTATAGTGCTGAAGTCACTCGTGAATTTGATTTCTTCAACCAGTCCATGTGAGTATTCCATCAGACAATGCTGATGCAGCAAATCTCGAATAACAGCAAAACCTGATTTGTACTCAAAGTTTGCGGGATAGATCATTTATAAAATTGGGCTTATTGGGTTATAATAAATAATAGTGCTAATGTATACTATTAGTCCATAAGGAACAGTAAGGACAAAAATACAAAAATCAGGCCACGGGTTTCACTACTATTGGTTTAGGTGCTTTTTTCTTCGTTTATACACAAAGAAAAGTAAAGGCAGGAACATGGCAACACCACCAATTACAGAATAATATAGAAGTGTATTTCTAAATTTCATTGGACTGTTATCACCGATATTAACATAAGCTGCCCAATAGTATGGATGTGATTTCAAAGGATCACCTTCAGCCAGAAGGTCAAGTTTGGCTTGTCTGAGAGCCTCATCCTTGGGCATGCCATCCTCAAGATAATCATAAAATCTGATCACAATATTAGCACTTGATTCATCATCAACAGACCACATGGTCATTACGATGCCAGGCACTCCTGCGAAAATAAACCCTCTGGCCAGACTCATAATTCCTTCACCTTTTAACAATTTGCCAGATCCGGTATTACATGCGCTTAACACAGCGAGACCTGCATTTAGTTCCATGCTGAAAAGCTCATAGGTATTGAGCATACCATCTTCGATAGTATCATTGTCCTGATAAAAAACCAGTTTTGAAAGCATTGGCTCGTTATTATTAACCAGCGTATGCATAGCCAAATGAAGTACATTGTATTTACCCACTTCTTGCTTAAACCGCTCTTCAGTTGCTTCTTTGTCCTTTATCTTCCTTGCAAAGAGATTATTAGGTATCCCTTGCATCTCTTTCTCAATTCCAGGGATAGGTAAAAGGTAAACTTTGTTGTTATTCTCATCCATGAAGAAGTTCTTCTTTGTGTCAGTCAAATTTTCATAGGAAGGTGCCATGGCAAGAAAATTCCTGGTCGGCTTTCTCTCTCTGTTTCTGAAATTTGAGAACTGTAGAAGTGCAGAAGTACTGTAGCTTATTATATTTTCCCTGATTAAATATGCTAACTCTCTGTAATCCATAGCCTCCAGGTCGGGCATGCTTGTTAGAAGCATGTCGAAAGATATATAACCAATTTCTGCATCAGGAATAATAATTATTTTTTTCTCAGTGAATTTACTTCTGAAAGGAGTAATTAGTATGTTATATAATTTGTATGCAGATGTGGCATATTTGATGAAGTCTTCTTCTGAAGCACTAAAGATGGAACTGTTATTGGTTGACAATACGATGTTCTGTATGTCTTTATAAAATCCAGAATCAATAGCCTGGACGAATATTTCGAAAGATTTATTATTAATAGCGAAAATATAAAGGCTAGAATCGCCAATCATATATTCAACCAGCAAGCGATCATTCTCCAAAGAATTTTGAACGGTCTTTATATCAATACTTGGTTCTGAATACTTTAATGTATAATATTCAGGGTATTGCTTTTCGAGGATTTCCTTCAGGCTGTCATTCCTGACACTGTATTGAAATAATTTAGTCTCCCAGGCACTTATCTTGCCATTATCAGGGGAGGCCTTTTGTTGTTCTTCGTAAATAAACCGTTTAAAATTACTAACATTCAGCCTGAGGTCTTTTTCGAGTTTTAGTACATGATCAGGAATGTTTCCAAATTGTTGGGCTTCGATGTCTCGGATAGAATTAATTAAAACGGCAGATTTACTCTTATCAGAATATGTGAATGCTTCTTCAAGATATTTTTTATCATTAGTCTTTTGGTACAGACGGGTTGCAATCTTTACTGTTTTCTGAAATGTTGCTTTCGCATCTTCTGAGACTAACAATTTGCTATCCTCATCCTGATAAGTAGTTCGTAATTTATCAATTACTTTTAAAGAGAGTATCAGTGTTTCAAGACTATACTCAGTTGATTTTAAAGTGCCCATTTCAGCCAGTGCATCGGCTTTTCCATTAAGTGTATTCACAAGATACCGGTCGGCATCAAGCAAAGAGAACTCAGGATTAGTGTATATATCAGTGCTTTCAAAGTTCGGTATTAAGGCAATAAGTGCCTTCTGATAATACTCAAGAGCGCTGGCAAGGTTGTCATTTACATAGAAATAGTTTCCGATGTGCGTGTAGTTGTTGGAGGCTTCACGACTTTTTTCACCATAAAGTTTCCTGCTTATTTCGAGTGCTTTATTAAAGAAAGAGAGTTTGTTTCCGTTAAGGTCATTAAGAAGAAGAAAGTATCCGTACTTAGTATATAATAATCCTGTTTCCGGATGGTCGTTTCCAAAGTATTTTTCTGATAAGGCCAGTGCTTTCTTATAATAATGATCTGCTTTTTCTTTGTCTTCCAGTTTGTTATAGAGACTTGCGAGATTAGTATACGTTTTTACAACCGACGGATTATCTTCAGCTGACAAGGACGCAAGATAATATCTGAGTGCATTTGAGTACTCATTTTTTTTCTCATAAACGTAACCAATGTTCATGTTAATAGAGAGAACCTGAGGATGCTTTAGATCAAAAGTTTTTTTAGCGAGTGATAATGCCCTGTTAAAGTATAAAAGAGCCTTCTCATAATCGGCCATGTGAATATAGGTTTGCCCTTTGTTTATGTATACGTATACATAATAGGGATGATCTGGTTGTGCATTTGCTGAGATTATCTTTTCAGCCTTATTATATAATGCAAGAGCATCGGCATCTTTATTGAGAAGCGCTTTTAGTCTGCCAACATTAAGGTTTATCATTGCTAACTCAGGATCATCCTTATCAAGTAGCTTTTCATTGATTGATAACGATTTTATAAAGGAAGATTCTGCTGCTTCATAATCTCCCATTGTGGCATTCATAATTCCTATATTCTGAACAAACATTGCCAGGTCAGCATCTTCTGGTTCTTTTCTTTTAAGGGCGATATTATAAGCTAAGTTGTAGTACTTTAAGGCATTGTTAAAATCATTCTTGTAGAAATAGGCAGTACCCAACCCATTATAATTCATTGCTAAAGAAGTATCTGCAACCCCTTTCAGCCTAATTTTAGTTCTTATTCCCTTATTAATTACATTTATTGCGCTGTCAAATTCACCTTTGTCAAGAAGCAAAAGTGCCCTTTTATGCTGAAACTCTGCAAGCCGGAAAAGATCTTTAGGATTTGTTGTGTCAAGTAAACTTTCCGCTTTTACTATGCTGGAAAATGCTTCAGCCTGATTGCCATTAAATCTATGAACATCAGTAATTTTTAGTAATAATGCTGTTAAATCGTCAGTCTTACCGGTTTTTTCAAATCTTCCAGCAGCGAGTTTATAATAAAGGTACGCACTGTCGTACAAGGATTTCTTAAAAAATGAATCGCCTTTTTGCAAATCAGTTAAAGACGAACGATTTAAATTTCTGGAATCTCTTTGAACTACTTTATCAGTCTGCGGATCGCATGCGATAACTATTATGATAGTTAAAAAAAGAACTACCATCCAGTTAGTCTTACAACTGATAAAATATTTAAAAAGAAGCATTACGCAATAAATTTATTCTGTCACCAAAATTAATCGCAAATAAACAAAAAAGGGGCACATTAAGCCCCCTTTTTTTCAATTTAAATGGTTTTTATTGATTAACTATAAGCTTTTTGGTTTGATTTATACCCATCTGTCCATTAGCAATCAGATTATAATAGTATACACCAGGCTTAAGTTCCTGTGTTGATAATACGACCTTGTGTTCCCCCGAACTCATTTCTTCATTAATTACTTGTCTTACCAGTTGTCCATGTTGGTTATATACGTTTAAGTTTACTTTTGCCATTTCAGGTAAAGTAAAGTAGAATGTAGTGGATTCCTTACATGGATTTGGGAAGCTGTTCGACAGATAATTGCCGTTGCTCCTATAGATTGGTGAGGTGTAACTGGTTTCTATTTTATCTCCTTTATAATCAGCGAAATGTGAAACCGGGTCAATGTCAAACTTCAGATCTGATCCATTATAGGTGTCATTTAATCTGGCATTAATAGTAACTACTGGAGTTGCAGGATCTGTGTAGAAGTTTGCCAGAGATTGATTAACCCAGCTAACGCGTACCTGATTATTGGCTATGTAAACATTAGCAGCATCAAACTTGCAGTTTACGTCAACAACATCGACACCTGCAGGGATATCCACAGCTAATCCCATAGCAGCAGGGTTCTCGATGTTGTTGGCATAAATCTCTGCACTGAAATTGGAAGTTGTTAATTTTTCGGTATGGTTCACAAAAAGAATTTCTTCTGTTCTAGTCGTTGGTACGAAAGTTCCATTAACGTCACCTGAACTGGATCCTCCCATTGTAGGTACTTGTTTTTTAGTGCCATCAACAACAAATGTTACATCCTGGAATGTCCAGTCTCCAACAGGAAATGGGTAACCTTGTAAAAACCATCCAACCATCAGGAGATTATAATCGTTCCAGGTTATAGCATCATCACCATCAAGGTCTGATGCGAGTGATTGAATTGGTGTATAAGGATACATATTACATAAGTGCATAAACATTACTAATCCATCACCAGTTGTGATACCTCCGGCTGTAATATTGGTAGTTGCAGTTAGAGTGTAAGTACCTGCTGGAATGTTGTTGAAAACGTACGTGCCATTGTTCGCTGTAGTAGTCTGGGCTATCAGGTTACCATTTTGCCAGAGACTAAGATTAACTGAAGGGATGGGTTTTGTAGGATTATTGTGGTAAAGTACGTTACCAGTGACAATATCTGCTCTAATGCTGAAATGACAGATCATTAAAAAGCTAAATAGTGCACCAATCAGAAGCATGTTTGTTTTTTTCATCTTATCAGAGGTTTGGTGATTAAGTTCATTTAATTCTTTGAATATTTTCAGAAGTTGGTTATCTTTGTTGGTCATGAATTGTTATGTCAACTCAACAAAACCCACAATTATTTGCTCAACTTCACACTTTGTATTTACTGATAATGTAGAAGTTTGGTGATCCAATCAGGGATACTTTTACGTCTATTAATCAGGAAATCAAGAAAAGGTAATACGAGTTATAGCACTATTTATAAAAAAAAATGTAATAAATTTTTAAATATCAGTCGTTCAGCATGTTACACATTGTAATAGTTTGCAAGTGACTGTATATGAAGAGATAGAGTACGACAAAAAAAGTCTGAAAAAGAGTATTACCTTTTTGTTAAAATCGGATAAAGGAACGAAACTATGATACATTATTCGGATGAAGCAATCGTCGAAGGCCTACGACTGAGATCTGATTACATCATCAAATATATTTATCAGGAGTTGTTTCCCATGATTCTGTTTTTGGTCACCAAAAACAATGGTAGTGAGGAAGATGCTGAAGATGTTTTTCAAGATAGTCTGATAATTATCTTTAAAAAAATCAATGCAAATGAGTTAGGTTTAAACTGTTCTTTTCGTACTTTTCTTTATTCGGTATGCCGGAATCTGTGGTTGCAGAAACTAAGCAAGCGCAGACAGTTGGTTGTGGAGTTTAATGATATAGAAAATTTTGTAACCATCCCTGATTACTCGAGTAAAGAAAGCAATCTTGAAGAACTTGAAAAGCTCAGGTTGTATCAACAGCACTTCTTAACGCTTTCTGATGATTGTCAGAAAGTACTCATGTTATTCATGAAAAAAATACCATTGAAAGACATTGCAGTACAAATGGGTTTTAAGACTGAGAAATACGCCAAAACGCGTAAATATTTATGTAAAGAAGAGCTAAAAAAGAGAATTGTTAATGATCCGAAGTGTCAAAAATTCCTGTCCAATGACTAAAAAACTCAAGTATTCCCAGCTAATTGAAAGATTTCTTGCAGGGGAAATGAATGAGGAAGAACTCCGATGGTTTAGCAAAGAGCTTCAGTTTAATGCTGAACTGTCGTTAGAATTAAAGCTCGAGAAAGAATTGGATGATATTCTCCTTGACGGAGATGTTATTGAGTTCAGAAAGAAGCTTTTAAGCATTATGAATGAGCAAGAAAAAGTGAAATCAACTAAAATTGTCAGTTTGCAGCCCAGAAGGTGGCAGCTGGCAGCAGCAGCTGCTATTGCAGTACTGTTGATTACAGGTGGGTCACTTCTCTTTACTCAGCAACGCTCCTACACGCCTGAAAAATTATTCAGCATGTACTATGACTCAGATAAAACCATTGAACTCACACGTTCTGGTAACGCTGATATTGTAGAAGCTATATTGAAATTCCAGCAAAAAGATTTCCAGGGAGCTTCTCTGCTTTTTGCTGAAATACTCGACAATGACAGCACTAACATGGCAGTCTGGTTCTATAATGGGATTTCTTATGTTGAAACCAATCGAATTGAAGATGCAGTTACGGCATTTAAGAATATTATTGACCATAAGAAAAACCTTTATGTAGAACACGCTGAATGGTATTTAGGATTGTGCTACCTAAAAAACGAGCAAATTGATTTTGCCGTTGATCAATTTAGAAAAATAGCTGCCGACCAGAAAAATTTCCATAACAAAGAAGCATCTAAAATTCTGGAGAAACTTGGTCGAATGTAACACCACATCATTGAAGATCATTAACAGGAAAAAGAAACCGGGAAAGCCCGGTTTTTTTTTATGCATTTGAAAATGTTTTTATACCTTTGCACCTGAATATTCGGGGTGTAGCGCAGTTGGCTAGCGTACCAGCATGGGGTGCTGGGGGTCGTGAGTTCGAGTCTCACCACTCCGACGATTATTTTTTTTAATCCCGACAGTACATTTGATACTGCCGGGATTTTTCTTTCTATTGATTTAAGACTGATAATTCAATATTCATCTTTTTAACTTTCATTATTTCTGCAAGAAATTGTCGCTATCTGTTGTTTATGTTTGCATGCATATGCCTGGAATATTAAACGATCGTTATTAATCCTAATAAATGAAAATCATGGTTCCAAAAATTTCTACTCTTGGAGGTTACATATTTGAATATCAAAAAAGTATTACTAATCCATCAGGTTTCTGGAGCAATATTGCCGAGAGTTTCTATTGGCGAAAAAAATGGGATACAATACTTGATTGGGACTTCAATAAAGGTTATTCAAAATGGTTTGAGGGTGCCAAATTAAACATCACGGAAAATATTTTTGAACGTCAGTTGTTTTATCGAAATGATCAGCCAGCGATTATATGGGAGCCAAATAATCCATTGGAAGAATCCAGGAGATATACGTATGCACAGCTTTACTCAGAGGTAAAACGATTTGCCAACGTACTAATAAGTATGGGAATAAAGAAAGGCGATCGGGTTGGTATTTATATGCCTATGGTACCTGAACTGGTTGTTGCAATGCTGGCTTGCGCAAGGATTGGTGCCATTC
>CAZXQT010000008.1:0-79007 GCA_964643225.1 uncultured Lentimicrobium sp.
ATTATAATTTCATCAGAAACACCATCAGGTTGTCGTCGGAGTCGATGTTCAGCTTTTTGCGCAGGTTGCAGCGGTGGTTTCGTACGGTGCCTTCCGACCGGTTCATGATGGCAGCGATCTCTTTCGAGGTGAGTTTTAGCCGCATTAAACCGGCTATTTTCAGTTCAACGGGCGACAGGTCGGAACAGTGGTGTGCCAGATGGTGGTAAAAATCGGCATGCACCTTTTCAAAATGGTGCTGAAACTCATTCCAGCTTTTATGGTTGGTATCTGCATCGTGCAGTTGCAGCGATTTGGTCGCGATCTCCCGGTCCTTCAGCTCCAGCGAAAGCCTCAGATTGCGGTTTTCTTCTTCTATAAGCTGCGATCTTAACGCATTGGCCCTTTTGCGCCCTGTAAGAAAGATCGATGCACCAAACAGGGTAAGTATACTGAGAACCATAATGTAAAACAACCCGTTGCGCTGTTTCGCTGTTTTTACTTTTGCCGTTTCAAGCCTCAGAACCTCATTCTCGAGGTCCTTCTTCAGCATCTGCTCTTCGATGTTGAAAAGGAGTGTACTGTTCCTGGCCTCGCTTAGGCTGTCTTTAACCTGATGGTGCTTTTTAAGGTAGAATAGTTCCCTGTTAGAGTCTTTCATGTCGCGGAAGGCCAGAGAATACAACTCATACACCTGAGAACGGGCCTCCGCATTATTCCTGAAAACCGGTTCTTTCGAAATAACATCCAACAGCTTTATTGCCGTTGCCGACTGCCCTGTTAACACCAGATTTTCCGCTTTAAGAAGGTTGCCGAGTGTTATACCAACGTTCATATGCAGTAATCTGCTAAACCGGATCACCGAATCGGCATACCGCATAGACTTCATATAATTGCCGTCAATGTTTTCGAGCGAACCCAGATTATAGTATACCTGTGCCAGTTTTTCATAATTTCCTTTCGGATGATAGAAACTGATCAGCCTGTTGAAATACTTTCGGGCAAGATCCATTGAGTCGCTGCGGTAGTATGCAATACCCAGATTTAACCGTATACCGAACAAGTCCTCCGGGCGATTGGTTTTTTTATAGAATTCTTCCGCCTGGAGCAAATACGTAACCGACCTTTTATAATCTTTCATGTCGATTAGCAGATTACCCAGCGAAAGCCGCACCGATGCCATATTCACAGAATCACCGGTTGCCCTGTAAAACTGCAGTGCCTTAACCAGCTGATCAAGAGCATACTTATAATTACCGCTGTTCAGTGCCACTTTGGCCTTATTGTACTGTATAGTGCCTTCCAGATCCTTAAAATTATGCTCCGCCTGCATCTGCAGTACCGTGTCGAGATACCCGGCAGCTACCTTACCGGTAAACTGCGTGGAAGTAATGTCGCACATGCGCAGATACGCGTGGGTGAGCATATACGGTTCGCCCAGTTTCTTTGCCATGGCAAGCTGCTTCCGGCCAAAGGCTTCCGCATGCTCCCGGTTGATCGACAACAGCTTCAGACTGACTTCCGATAATTTATAGTAATTAGGTTCAGTGGGTGGCAGGGATAATTTATGCAGCCTTTCGACCAGCAAACTGTCGTCCTTTGGCTTGTCCGATAAAAACTGCCCGATCAGGTAGTCGAGTTTTCGTTTATTATCCAGGCGGGCCCAGTCTTTATCCGTGCTTTGCTGAGCTTCCGTTAACATGGGCAGGTAAATAAGTACACATAGTAACAGTCCCCCAAAAAGGAGGGCCGTGATCCTGTTCACACACTGCATAAAAAATATCTTTTTATTCCAAATATCTACTCACTGCCTTTCCCACTTCGGCTTCGAGTGCTTCCACCGATCCGTTGTTCAGGAAAGTAAATTCGGCCATCTGCATGCATTTCCGTATATTCTGCCTGTGCGCATCCGTCGAATCCATTTCGCGCTGCTCATTCTGCACAAAGGTATCGAAACTGATGTTATCGGTTTCTGAGTTGCGCTGCGTAATGCGCCGGTAGCGTATTTCGGGGTCGGCATCCACGGCCAGCAGAATAAAGCGGCCTTTCCGCTGAAGCGAAAGCACCTCGCCGGGTGTCCGTATGCTTTCTATGATGCAGGGAGCCCCCGTGCTGAGCGCCTCCTCATACAGTTCATCTACAATGAACGACGGCGAATGAGCAGCCCGCAGACTGTTGGCAACCACCACCATCGAGTCGCGGTTCACCGGCATACCGCGCCGCTCAATCTCCTGCACAATATACTGCCGCACCGAAAGATGTTTAAAGTGCTTTTCTCTTACGAGGAAGTCAACGATGGTGCCCTTGCCTGCCCCCAGCGTACCTGTAATGCCAATTACGATCATGAAACAAAGGTATTACAAAAAAGCGACTAAACATAGTGTTACATGTCTGAATCTGACTATGTAAACCACCTGAATATTTTTTTTGTGGGATGCTGCAATTTTTTTATCAGGGGCTTGTCTAAATACCTGAAACTTGCGTTAATTTGTCTATTCTAACAACCAATTCAACATATGAGCGTCACCATAAACCACAACATTGCCATCAGCGATACGGGCTTTTTGTTCAACCCCTCCACGGGCGAATCGTTTACTATAAACAACACGGGCATCTACATTATCGGGAGGTTAAAAGAGGGTTCTGACGATGCCGCTGTGGTTGCCGGACTCATGGAAACCTTTGAGGTAGAAGAGAAAGATGCCGAGCGCGACCTGCTCGATTTTAAAGAGGCACTCCGTCATTACCACATACTGCAATAAATTCTGCTGTGCAAAAACGCAAACTCACCATAGCGGTCACAGGCCTAAACGCCATCGACAGTCCGGGCCCCGGGGTACCGGTAATTCGCGGACTTCGCGAGTCGGCCGCATTCGAAACCCGCATCATCGGGCTTGCCTACGAAAATCTGGAGCCGGGCATCTATATGCACGATATGGTACACCGCACCTACATGATACCCTATCCTTCCGAAGGCACCGACAAGCTTATGCAGCGCCTGGAGTACATACACCGGCAGGAAAACATAGATGTGATCATACCCAACTTTGATGCCGAGCTGTACTCGTTCATGCGGCTCGAGCCGGCATTGCTCACCCTGAACATACACATGTTTCTGCCCACCTTCGGGCAGTTCGAAGAACGCCACAAGGTAAACCTCTCGGCTTTTGGCAAAAAGCACGACATCCACGTGCCCGAAAGCATCTCCATAAATTCCGCCTCCGAGCTGGCGCAGATGGAAAAGAAGGTCGGGTTCCCCATGGTGGTCAAAGGCAAATACTACGACGCCTACATTGCGCAGAACGTGCAGCAGGCCGAAAGCTACTTCTACAAGATCACCGCCAAATGGGGCTACCCCGTGGTGATTCAGAAATTTGTGGAAGGCACCGAGTACAACGTGATCGGGCTGGGCGACGGAAAAGGCGGCACCCTGTCGGCCGTAGCCATGCGTAAACAGTACATCACCGACAAGGGCAAGGCATGGGCAGGCATTACCATAACCGACGACAGGCTCACCGAACTTACCGAACGGTTCAACCGGGGCACCCAATGGCGCGGCGCCTTTGAGCTGGAGCTGATGAAAAGCAAAGAAGGCACCTACTACCTTATGGAGGTCAACCCCCGCATACCGGCCTGGGTGTACCTTGCCATCGGCGTTGGCCATAACATACCCGAAGCCCTCGTTAAACTGGCCCTCGGCGAAACCGTGGAGCCCATGCCGCCCTATGAGGCAGGCAAGCTCTTTATACGCTACTCATGGGACATGATCGTCGACCGCGAAGAATTCCAGCACATCAGCCTTACCGGCGAACTGTAATACTTACTGAAACGCGATAACGCAACATAACACACGAAAACATACGATAACACACTTTAACGCACCGTAACGCACCATAACACCGCATCAACTGCAACACAATTAAGCCACATGACAAAACAAACCTACGAACGGCCCCATATAATCAAACTCCAGTCGGGCATGCCCGGTAAATTCGGCATCCGCAACGACGCGCAATCCACCACCCACATCGACGGTGTGGCAGTAAAAGATCTTGTCAGCGAATACGGCTCGCCGCTGTTCGTAATTTCGGAGAGCACCATCCGCAACACCTACCGCCGTGCGCATAAGGCATTCACCACCCGTTACCCGCAGGTGCAGTTTGCCTGGTCGTACAAAACCAACTACCTGTCGGCTGTGTGCAACATCTTCCATCAGGAAGGCTCATGGGCCGAAGTGGTTTCAGGTTTCGAATACAGCAAGGCCATCGCCAGCGGCATCGATCCCAAAAAGATCATCTTCAACGGCCCCGGAAAGTCGGATGCCGAACTTCTGCTGGCCGCCAACAACGGGTCACTCATCCATATAGACCATATAGACGAACTCTACCAGGTAATAGCCGTGGCCGACCAATCAGAACAAAAGCCGCGCGTAGCCATCCGTGTAAACATGGATACCGGCATCTACCCCATGTGGGACCGCTTCGGGTTCAACTACGAGAACGGGCAGGCATGGGATGCGCTCAACAAGATAATGCATTCGGGCAAGCTCGATCTGTTCGGGCTCCATACCCACATCGGCACCTTTATACTCACCCCGGGTGCATACGGCATCGCGGCAGGCAAACTTGCCGACCTGGCGCTGGGCGTGCAGCAGAAATTCAACCACACCATAAAATACCTCGATATGGGCGGAGGATTTGCCTCCCGTAATACCCTTAAAGGTTCCTACCTTCCGGGGAATGATGTTAATCCCACGTTCGACGACTATGCCGAAGCCATCTCCGGTGCCCTGTTCAACAGCGGCTTCAAACCGGGACAACTGCCCCTGCTTATCCTCGAAACCGGCCGTGCCCTGATCGACGATGCCGGATACCTGGTTTCGAGCGTGATAGGCAACAAGCGGCTCTCGAACGGGCGGCGTGCCACCATCATCGATGCGGGCGTAAACATTATGTTCACCTCCTTCTGGTACCAGCACACCGTTACCCCTGCACAGGGCTTCTCGCAGTACAAGGAAGACACCACACTCTACGGACCCCTGTGCATGAACATAGACTGCATCCGCGACAGCGTAAACCTGCCGCTGCTCAACAAGGGCGACCAGGTGGTAATTCACAGCGTGGGGGCCTACAACATTACCCAGTGGATGCAGTTCATCACCTACCGGCCGCGCGTGGTGCTTATCGACGACAAGGGCACCGTGCACCTGATACGCGAAACCGAACAGCTCCACAACATACAGCAGCCCGAGCTCATACCGCAGCATCTGCAGATCACCGCCGACAAATAACCGCGAAAACCCGGGCCAACCATGACCGCAAACAAGTACGAAACAGCCAGAGCATACCTGCGCGGACTCACCGGCAGCTACACCATGGTGTTCTTCTCCACCAGTCCGGTGTTTGGCATTATACTGCTTATAGTGAGCTTCTTCGACCTGTACGCGGGCATTGCCGGACTATTCTCGGTGCTTACCGCCAACCTTACGGCAGTGGCCCTGGGGCTTAACCGCGAAAAGATAGCACAGGGCATGTACGGGTTCAACGCGCTGCTCACCGGCCTCGGACTGGGAGTAGCCCTGCAGCCGTCGGCATCGTTTTACCTGCTGCTGTTCTTCATTGCCCTCTCTACCCTGCTCATCACGCTTTCGCTCGAAGGCATACTCAGCAAATACGGACTGCCTTACCTGAGCCTGCCGTTCCTTATTTCCATATGGATCTCGATGATGGCCACCCGTGCCTACACCGTACTGCTGCCGGGCGAGTCGGGCATATTTATGCTCAACACCCTGTACCTGCGGGGCGGCAAGACCTTTCTCGACCTGTACCTGTGGTTCGACGGGCTGGCATGGCCGCCGTTCCTTAACATCTACTTCAAATCGCTGGGAGCCATACTCTTCCAGTACCATCTGCCGGCAGGCATACTCATAGCCCTGGGGCTGCTTGTGTGGTCGCGCATTGCATTCCTGTTCTCGTTACTTGGCTTCACGAGTGCATGGGTATTCTACCAGGCGCTCGGGGCCGACATAAACGAACTCGCCTACAGCTTCATCGGCTTCAACCACATACTGGCGGCCATTGCCATAAGCTTCTTCACCGTGCCCTCCGTATGGTCGGCGCTGTGGGTGCTGCTGCTCACGCCGCTGGTATCCATGCTCATAAGCGCGGGCAACCAGCTGCTGCAGATCTATCAGCTGCCGCTGTTCTCGCTGCCGTTCAACCTGGTTATCGTGCTGTTCCTGTTCGGGCTGCGCTTCCGCGAACGCATGCTCCGCAAGCCCGAGCTGGTGGCGGTGCAGCAGTTCTCGCCCGAAGAAAACCTGTATGCGGCCCTTTCGGGAAACCGGCGCTTCCCCAACCGTAACCTTATTCCGCTCCGGCTGCCCTTCTACGGCTACCGGCATATCAACCAGGCACACCGCGGGCCCGTCACCCACAAAGACCGCTGGCAACACGCGTGGGATTTCGTGATCCGCGACAGCGAGGGACGCGAATTTGCCAACAGCGGCACGGCGCTCACCGACTACTACTGCTTCAACAAGCCCGTGCTGGCACCTGCCGACGGGTGGATACAGGAGGTAACCGACCGTATTGACGACAACGAGCCGGGCCACACCAACCTCGTGCAGAACTGGGGCAACTACGTAATAATCCGTCACCACGAAACCCTCTATACCCTTGTTTGCCACCTGAAAAAAGAAAGCGTACTGTATGCCGCGGGCACCTGGGTGCACCGGGGTCAGGTGATCGCGCAAAGCGGAAACTCGGGCCGTTCGCCCTATCCGCACCTGCATTTCCATGTACAGGCCGCTCCCCTTGCGGGATCGGATACCATAAGCTACCCCGTTGCCCACTACCTGCAGCGCAACGGGGGCGAGCAGCTGCACCTGAGCAGCATACCCCAGATGGGCGACGAAGTTTCGAACATACTGCCCGATCCGTCGCTGCTGCGGGCATTCACCCTGGTGCCGGGACAAACCCTGCGCTACACCGTGAACGGCACCCGGCAGGGCAGCTGGCAGGTACATGCCGGGCTGTACGGCGAACTGTGGCTGCAGTGCAGCGAAACAGGCTCCAGGGCAGGCTTCACCACCGACGGCAGCCTGTTCCGTTTCACCGGGTTCACAGGCAAGCGGCGCAGCATGCTCTACTACTTCTACCTCTCGGCCTATCAGGTACCGCTGGGGTACTACGAAAACCTCCGCGTAAGCGACACGTTCCCGCCCACCGTGCTCCGGTACGGGGTGCTGCGGCTGGTACACGACCTTACCGCCACCGTGTTCCGGTTCCTTAAGCCCGGGTACACCCTGCAGCCTGTACAGAAGACCGACGATATTGCCGGTAACACCCTTGTGCTGGAGTCCACCGCTGCCTGCAAACTGATGGGCGTACGACTTCTGAGGGTAACCGCGCGCATACAGATAAATTCCGTCGGACTCGAAAAAATGCAGATAACCGACCGGCGGAACGAAATAATACTTACCTTTAACCCATGACAGCACGCACGTTCATATACTGCATATGCTGCTTCATGCTATATTCGGCTGCGGTTATCGCCCAGCAGCCGGCAGGGGAAGTGCTTAACTATGAGCAAAGAACTGTTGCGTACTATGCCGGGAAGCAGTGGGACAGTCTGCTCATAACGGGCGAAGAAGCTGTACATGCCGGTTACGAATACTACTATATGCGTATTCGTACCGGCGAGGCAGCCTACCACCTGGGCAGGTACGGCCGTGCGGCCGGTCATCTGCAAAAGGCCCTGCAACACAATACCACACCCTATGCCACCGAAGTACTGTTCTACAGCCTGCTATTCGGCGGGCGGTCCGAACAGGCTGCACGGCTAACCGGCCGGGGGGGTACACAGGCTGTGCAGCTTCGCCGGCAGAACCTTCGTCCGGTGATCTATGCCGAAGGCGGTCCGCTGACCAGCACCACCATGCAGCAGCGCATACCGGTTTTGGCCGATACAGGCATTTACCGCGATGCCGTCACCGAGCAGGGGGCCATGTACTACACCGTGGGCGGCACCGGTTTCATCGGCAGCCGCATACACCTGCATGCCAACCTGTCGCTGCTCAGCTACCGCAAGCACCGCGAAACCCACATAGCCTATCTCGATACCCTTTCGGGCGATTTCCGTGTACACCAGGTATCGGGCTATCTGTCGGCAGGACTGTCGCTGCCGGGCAACCTTGTTATCACCCCTGCCCTGCATTACGCTCGGGTGAACCTGACCGAACCGCTTACCACCCCCGACACCCTGATACAAAAATACCTGGGTCCGCCGCTGGGTGGCACCCTTACCGACTATGCGGCGGGGGCCGAACTAACCTACGCGGGGGCTTATGTGCGCCTCACCGCGGGGGCGTGGCATCTGCGCTACTCCGGCACGGACCGGCTGCAGGCATCGGCTTCGTGCACGTGGCTGCCGTGGGGCAACCTTAACTTCTACACCACCACCGGGGTAACTTACAAGGCAGGCACCGAACGCCGTCCGCTGGTAATCACCCAGCTTGTGGGGTTCCGCATAGCCAAAAGGCTGTGGGCCGAGGCGTCGGTAGCGGCGGGCGATCTGGCGGGCACGGCAGAGCAGAACGCGCTGCTACTCAACAACCAGGTTACCGGCACCCGGTACCGGGTCTCTGGGCTGGTTATCTGGTCGCTGCTGCCCGGCATCAAAGCCCTTGCGCGGTACCAGTACACGGCGGCAGAGGCTTCGGCGGCATATATGGGCGAGTCGCTGGTTTTACAGACCCAACCCTACACTTACGATAAACATTTAATAACCATAGGAATAACATGTACCCTACCCTCACAATACTAGCAGCCGTAGCAATCACGGCAATGAGTGCGCTCCCGTTGCGGGCGCAGGAAACCACCACGGCGGCGGGCGCCTTTGCGGCCAGTTACGCGTACGAAACGTCGGGCAACTACACCCAGGCGGCGGCGACAATAAAAAAGATCTACGATGCCACGGTATACGAGCACAACCTGCGGCTGGGATGGTTGCACTACATGGCGGCGAACTACAAAGAGTCGGCCGAATACTACCGCCGGGCATCGGCGCTGCTGCCCCTGTCGGTGGAAGCGCGTCTGGGACTGGCGATGCCGTTGCAGGCCATGGGCAACAACAACGAAGCGATAGTGGTATACAAAGAATTGCTTAAGACCGATGCGGGCAACTACTTTGGCAACTACCGGCTGGGGCTGGTATACTACCAGCAGGGCAAATATGCCGAGGCGCTGAAGCACTTTGAATTGCTATTAAACCACTACCCATTCGAATACGATATACTGCACATGACGGCGTGGACGTACTACAGGCTGGGCAAGCTGCGGGAGGCGAAGGTATTGTTTCAGAAGGCTTTACTTAACCGGCCCAACGACAGCTCCGCACTGGAAGGGCTGGGGTTGATAAAGTAGTGAACTGCCCGCTTTATAAGATCTGCTCAAATATTTTCATTGTCTAATAATTTTTTATGCTGTAACATACCTCGTATAAGTTTTATACATAACTTTACTTGCTTAAAATATATAATGCCTTAAGGATTGTCTCAGAGTTCTTTTGACTTGCAAACCTCTAACGCCAATTATATGAATAAGCAATTTCTAAGTATTATTCTAGTATTAGTTCTCTTCTTTTGCTCAAAAGATGTATTTAGCCTATCTCAACCTACAGACCACTTCAGATCTGATGGCTCCGGAGATTGGAATGATAAGGCAAATTGGAAATCATCTCCCGATAGTATAATCTGGGAGGATGCAACTTTAGTTCCTTCAATTCAAAGCAGAAGTGTTGTTGTTAATTCTTCGACATTGAAAATAAATGGCGTTGTTGAAATACAGCAACTAACTGTAACAACCTCCGGGTCTTTAAAAATTGAATCGGGAAGCTTAACCATTAATAATTCAAATAGTGGCATCAGTGATTTAAGGGTGTATGGAACCTTATGGAACCAACGCCAAATTATCCTGAATTGTTCAGGTGAAATTATGGAAGGAGGGATTTATAGACATTCATATTTGAAAGCAGGAAATATAATTCCAAATTTAACCTGGAATGATGGATCAACAATAATGATCTGTGATCTTACAAATCCATTTACTATCCAGAATTTTAATCAACCATTTTATAATGTTTACTTTTTCCAAACCGAAAACACTGAAAACATAATTTTAAATTTACCTGATGGTTTCACAACAAGAGGGGATCTTCATTTTTTTAATCAAAAAGGTCCGTATTTTTACTTGACAAACTCAGTCAATTTAACAAACTTTTATGTAAGTGGTAATTTAATAATAGAAAATGTAAAGTTGTCGTATAATTACAATACGAATAAACCATCGAATATATTTATTGGAAAGGATATAATATTTGGATCCAATGCTTATTTAATAGGTTCAGCAGGTTTTACAAATGCCATTTTTGATGATTCATCTGTTATACATAATATCGCAAAATTCAGCACCTATATTAAGAATACAACTCTTATAATAGACTCCTCAGTAAAACTTAACATACCCAATACAGCTTCCTTAGCATACAATAATACAATTCACGTGTATGGTCACTTATCAGTAGGTGAACTCATAGAAACATCGCCTGATAATCTAATAGTATATCCTGGTGGAACATTAAATACACCAAAGGCATGTGCTGCAAAAATAATTAAAGAAGTTGCCAATGCGGACTGGACTTCTGAACTTGATGGTATGCAAATTCTTTCGTCACCCGTTAGTGATCAATCGCTGGCAACAGGCGGGTTTATTTCCAATCCATTAACTGATTATGACTTCTTCTCATGGGATGAACCTGGATTCACATGGCTTAATCAAAAAGTTCCTGATAATAAGATCACTGCTTTTGTTCCTGGTTGTGGGTATTTTGCAGGTTATAATCAGGGTGGGGAAAAGACATTTAGTGGAAATGTCAACATTTCCTCCATAACATTCTCAAATTTATCAGTGACAGGAGCGTCGACTGTGGCAGGCTTTCACCTTCTCGGAAATCCATACCCTTGTATTATTGATTGGTCGAATGACGGTTGGAATAGGTTAAATATAAGCAGTGCGGCATACCTTTGGGATGAGCCTGCAAGTAATTACCTGCCTGTTATAAATTATTATAATAATTTAATCCCTTCCTGTACAGGATTCTTTGTTCAGGCAATTGATCCAATTAATGCTCTTACTATTCCTATTTCTGCTAAAATGTCTGGTTTAAAAGCAAGCGAATTAGTCGAGTCGCAATTATTAGTTATTAAAGTCCAAAGCCAGTCAAATGAAACTTTTGATAAGACAATTATATTATTGGACAGCCAATCAAATAATTTATTTGATGAAAATGATGGTCGAAAAATGAAGGGAAGTAATTTGGCTCCGCAAGTATACACCCTCAACTCCAGTTTAGACAATCTCATGGTAAATGCTCTGCCGGATCAAGGATTTCAAAATGTTATTCCGCTTATTCTGGAGAAAGGTCAGGACGCTGAGTACCAGTTCTTCGTAGAAAAAAACAATTTAAATACCGACGTATACCTTGAAGACAGTGAGAAGGGATCATATACTCCTCTATTAGAGGGTGCAACATTAAATGTAACATGTCCAACGAAAAGCAAACAGTTTAATATTCACCTGTCACCGGTTTCTATTCCAGAATCTTCCTATGTTAATCATGTGAAGGTTTACTATGCAAACAATCAAATTTTTGTGCGAAATCTACCTTCAATAGAAAAATGGGATTTTGCTTTAAGCAACCTTAGCGGTAGTTTAGTTAAAAAAGACCACTTGTATAATAGCAGCATCGTATCTATAAGTATTCCATCCAGTATTTCACCAGGAGTCTATATTGCCACTTTTAAATCCAAAGAATGCTTTTTTAGTAAAAAAGTCATTATTCTTTAGACTTCTTTTAAACTTTAGCTATATATTATCATGAAACGTTTCTACCTGATTCTTTGCTTTTCGTTTCTTTGCCTTCACAGTGGAATGACACAAAGCCCCCCTCCTCCTCCTACTTTAGGTGCAGGTCATGGAAGTACTACCAACAATCAAGTCGAAAGCGGTGGCTCTGCCCCTATCACTTCGGGTACGTGGTTTTTAATTTCATTTGGAGTCTTATATTGCGTTAGTAAGTATAAGACAATCCATCACTCATCCAAAACTTAACACAAACTTAACATTGGCAATTTATTGCCCCTGTACTTTTGCTAAAAATTTGTACACGCAATGAAATATGTAAATTATAGTATTAAATGTCTTGTTATCACCCTGATGGTGATAGCTGCCGCTTCCTGCGGGCAGAAAACCAGTAAAAACCAACTCTCGGGCTCCGTCGCCATCGACGGCTCCAGTACCGTGTACCCTGTCTCGGAAGCTATCGCCGAAGAGTATATTACCGCTAACCCCGCCGTGAAGGTGACCGTGGGTGAATCAGGTACCGGCGGCGGCTTTAAAAAGTTCGGCCGCGGCGAAATTGATATAAACGACGCCTCCCGCTCTATTAAACAGAATGAAATTGACCTCTGTAAGGAAAACGGTATAAGCTACCTCGAACTGCTCGTTGCCTACGACGGTATGGCCATTGTGGTAAACCCCGAAAATACCTGGATAAACGATATTACCGTTACCGAACTGAAGAAACTATGGGAACCCGCCGCTCAGGGTAAGATTACCCGCTGGAACCAGATACGCCCGGAATGGCCCGACCAGGATATTCACCTATACGGCGCCGGTACCTCGTCCGGTACGTTCGACTATTTTACGGAAGCCATCATGGGCGAAGCTAAAAGCTGCCGCGGCGACTATACCGCCAGCGAAGACGATAATGTGCTGG
The DNA here is from genome assembly GCA_964643225.1 of uncultured Lentimicrobium sp. Lineage (GTDB taxonomy): Bacteria > Bacteroidota > Bacteroidia > Bacteroidales > Lentimicrobiaceae > Lentimicrobium. The sequence continues at coordinate 12,817 of CAZXQT010000008.1, forward strand.
TGCAGGGCGTTGCCTCAGATAAAAATGCACTGGCGTTCTTCGGACTCTCGTACTTCGAAAATAATAAGGATAAACTGAAACTGGTGCCCGTGAACGATGAGAACGACGCCAACGGAGCCGGCGCTATCCTGCCTACCCTAGAAACAGTGAAGGATAAATCGTACAGCCCGCTGTCACGCCCGCTGATGATCTATGTGAACAGTAAGGCAGCCGAACGTGCCGAAGTGCAGGACTTTGTTTCGTTCTACCTCGAAAATGCCGCCTTTATCGCTAAGGAAGTGGGGTATATTCCGCTTACGGATACCGAAACAGCCCATGCAAAGGCTACCTGGCAGGAGTTCGTTAATACACATGCCCCCGCTAAGCAGGCTCAGTAAGAATGTTTGTTTTAAACTATATACGCTGAATGCAAAAACCTAAGGAAAAGGTTATAGAGAAATTGCTTGCCCTGAGTGGTTGGTTGACCGTGCTGACCACGCTGGGCATTCTCGCTATTCTGCTGATAGAATCGGCTAAGTTCTTTGTTGATGTGTCCATATGGGAGTTCCTCACGGGTACGGAATGGACTCCCCTGTTCTCGATAAAGAAGTTCGGCATTCTGCCGCTGCTCACGGCCACGTTCCTTACTTCGCTCATAGCCCTGCTGGTGGCCCTGCCCATCGGACTGAGCATAGCCATTTACCTGAACAGCTATGCCAACAGCCGATTCCGCCAGACGGTGAAGCCTATGCTCGAGGTGCTTGCCTCGGTGCCTACCGTGGTGTACGGCTTTTTCGCCCTCACGATCATTACCCCTTTCCTGCAGTCGTTCATTCCCGGCCTTTCGGGATTTAACTCTGTATCGCCCGGCATAGTGATGGGCATTATGATAATACCAATGATCTCTTCGCTGAGCGAGGATGCACTGTTTGCCGTGCCGAAGTCGCTGCGCGATGCCTCGTACGGCATGGGTGCCACCCGTTTCCAGACGGTGTTCCGGGTGCTGATACCCTCGGCCTCGTCGGGGATCATCGTATCGGTGATCCTTGCCATATCGCGCGCCATCGGCGAAACAATGATCGTGGCCATTGCCGCCGGTCAGCAGCCCCGCTTTACGCTGAATCCGCTGGTGCCCGTTGAAACGATCACTACCTATATTGTGCAGGTGAGCCTGGGCGATGTGCCCCGCGAATCGATAGAGTACCGCACTATCTTCGCCGCCGGCTTCGTGCTGTTCGTGCTCACATTTATCATGAATAATATCAGCCTCTGGCTTAAACGCAAATACCACCGCCAGTATGAATAATACCCGCAAGAACAGACTTAAGGACTCGGCCTTCCGGTACTACGGCATCTTCAGCACGTTCATCGGACTGGTGATGCTGGCCGTGTTCATTCTGGTGATACTGCGCACCGGACTGGAACGGCTCGACTGGAATTTTATTACCTCGCTGCCCAGCAGGTTTCCTGCAAAAGCAGGCATCTATACCGCCCTGATGGGTACGTTCTGGATGCTGATACTCACGGTGATCTTCTCGGTTACGCTGGGCGTTTCGGCTGGCATTTACCTCGAGGAGTATGCCCGCAAAGGCTGGCTGAGCCGGATGCTCGAGATCAATATCTCGAACCTGGTGGGGGTGCCCTCGGTTATTTACGGTATTCTCGGACTCGCGTTCTTTAACCGTATGCTGGGCCTTGGCGGAAGTCTGCTGGCCGGCAGCCTCACGCTCTCGCTGCTTATAATACCGGTTATTGTGGTTACCACCCGCGAATCGCTGAAGGCTGTGCCCCGCACGATAAAGGAAGCCGCCTATGCACTGGGTGCCACGAAATGGCAGGCCATATGGAAGCAACAGCTGCCCGCCGCCTCCGGAAGCATCGTTACGGGCGTTATCCTTGCCCTGGCTCGCGCCATTGGCGAAGCAGCCCCGCTTATTGTGGTGGGCGCCCTGGTGTTTGTTCCGTTTGCCCCATCGGGACCGCTCGACGATTATACGGTGCTGCCGATACAGATCTTTAACTGGACCTCCCGCCCGCAGGCAGAGTTTCAGGTGAACGCCTCCGCAGGCATTATTGTGCTGCTGTTCATTACCTTTGTAATGAACGGAATTTCGATCTGGCTGCGCAACCGCTGGCAGAAAAAAGTAAAATGGTAATTTTCAACGTATATTATGAATCAGCTTATTGCTAACAATATTAATGTCTGGTACGGCGAAATGCAGGCGCTGCACGATGTGTCGCTCACTATCGAACCCTATCAGGTAACTGCCCTTATTGGTCCCTCGGGGTGCGGCAAATCGACGTTCCTGCGACTGTTCAACCGCATGAACGATTATATCGACAACTTCCGCCTCACGGGCGAAATACGCATTAACGATACGAATATCTACGCACCCGATGTGAATACGGAAGAGCTGCGCAAAAAGGTGGGCATGGTGTTTCAGAAACCCAACCCCTTCCCCTCGAGCATCTACGAGAATGTGGCGTTCGGCATGCGCATACAGGGCATGAAGAAGAAAGCTGACCTGGATGAGATAGTGGAGAACTCGCTGCGCAAGGCGGTGCTGTGGGATGAGGTGAAAGATCATCTGAAGAAATCGGCTTTCTCGCTCTCCGGCGGACAGCAGCAGCGCCTCTGTATTGCCCGTACGCTGGCTGTGGAACCCGAAGTGATACTGATGGACGAACCCGCTTCGGCTCTCGACCCCATCTCGACCAGCAAGCTCGAAAACCTGATATTTGAACTGAAGAAGAACTACACGATAGTTATTGTTACGCACAATATGCAGCAGGCCGGAAGGGTAAGCGACAGAACCGCCTTCTTTTACATGGGTAAGCTGATCGAGTTCGACGATACAAAGAAGATGTTCATCAGTCCGCAGCATATTCAGACACAGAATTATATTACCGGCCGCTTCGGGTAAAACCGGCGCGCACTTTGCCCGTTACCTTTAAAATCCTTTGACAATTAAACCGCACTATGATGATATCACAGATTGAATCGGAATTAAATAACCTGAGAACCAGCCTGCTCGAACTGGCCAACCTTGCACTGATGCAGCTGGATAAGGCAGGCAGTGCCCTTAAGAATAACGATCTGGAGCTGGTGAATGAAGTGCTGCACTATGAGAAACGCGTGAACGGACTGGAAGTGAACGTGGAAAAGGCAGCAGAGAATATCCTTGCACTCTATAACCCGGTGGCCAACGATCTGCGCTTTGTGCTTTCTACCCTTAAAATTAACCTGAACCTGGAACGCATCGGCGATTATGCCACGGGCATTGCCAAACTGGTTAAACGGCGCGGCTCGGGCTATAATCCCAAACTGCTGGAACTGCTTGCCATTGAGGAGTGTTTTGAGACCTGCCATCTGATGCTGCTCAGTACCATAGAGGCACTCGAACCGCTGGAGAACGGTGACTCGCTGCGCGGTATTTTCCTTAAGGACGATGTGCTGAACGGGGCTCAGCAGGGCGCCCCCGATAAGATAATTGAGTACCTGGCAACCTCGAAGGACGACTTTAAGGAATGCCTGGAACTGTACGTGGTTGTGCGGAAACTGGAGCGCATTGGCGATCATGTTAAGAATATTGCCGAAGAGATCATCTTTTATAAGGAAGCCAAGATACTGCGTCATACGAAAAAGAATTCGAAAAAAGGGAATTAAGGCCGCGGGCACGTGTGTTTTGTTATACGGGATTTTAATACATATATTTGCACTACCAACCTAATAGTATCTGTTATGAAACACACAATTACCCTTTTATTTCTGGTGCTGATCACTGCTTTTTCGCTCAGAGCGCAAACGGAATTTAAACCCTCAGGGACCGGTATTGGTCAGATCTTCTTTAATTACGGCTACGACCTGACCAAAGATGTTGACGCCCGGAGTGCATTTAACCTGGAACGTGCCTACCTTGGCTATAAGTACGATTTTGCACAGAACTTCTCGGCCCGCGTTATCTTCGACGTGTCGTACGATAAAACGAACGGACAGTTTACCGCCTTCGCGAAAAACGCCTTCATCGACTGGCAGATGCATAAGAATCTGCGGCTTACTGCCGGACTCATACCGGTTAAGCACTTCGAACTGCAGGAAAAATACTGGGGTTACCGCTATATCATGAAACCGCACATTGACCAGTACGGCATGGGTACTACCGCCGACCTGGGGGTTAATCTGGAAATTCCCCTGAACATGGTGAACTTTAACCTGTATGTGCTGAACGGCGAAAGTTTTAAAGCCAAAGTAATGCCCGATCCGTTCGGACTGCACAAGGTGGGTGCAAATGTCACCGTGGAGCCGGTTACCGGTCTGGTATTCAGGGCCCACTACGATTATATGCCGGCCCAGGTTACCTTATACGATACAGTCAATAACGAGCCCGTTACCAGCATAGTAGATCTAGAACCCATTACCACCTTCTCGGTATTTGCAGGGTATGAAGTGAAAGATAAGTATCGTGTGGGTATCGGTTACAACTCTATGAGTGATGCGAGAAACTACCTCATCCCTTCAGAAGGCAGAAACCTGGGCGGCATTTCAGTGCACGGTACGTATTTTATCAGTCCGAAGTACGAGGTGTTTGCCCGCTACGATTGGCTGAAGTCGAACAAGCTGACCGGCGACGAACACGAGTGGAATTACAACAAGGACGGCTCGTTCATCATTGCCGGACTGCAGTACAAGGTTACGCGCAATGTGAACTTTGCCCTGAACTACCGTACGTTCCTGTTTAACAACAGCGATCTGAACAATACCTCGGGTATATTCCTGAATATGGGAATTAGCTGGTAAGAAAATTACAGTAACACGCAGTGTGCATTACCCCCCGATCAGCGGGATCAGCGTAATAAGCAGTCCGGTAATGATGGCGGTGGTGATAACACCCGATATATTAGCCCCCAGTGCCTCGGGAAGTACCATGGCATTGGGGTTTACTTTTGCTACCTCTTTCTGTACTACCTTGGCGGTGGAGGGCACGCAGCTTACTCCTGCAATACCGATGGCCGGGTTGAAGTTACCCCGCTTTATGAAGTACATGATGTAACCTCCGATAATGCCTCCTACTCCCGAAAGGGACAGGGCAATGATACCCAGTACCAGCAGTTTGAGTACTTTGGGATTAAGCAGCAGGTGCGCTTCGCATAAAATGCCCAGCAACAGTCCGAGGAAGAAGGTTGATCCGTACAGGAGCGGTCCCTCGATGAACTCGCGTATCTTGGTGAGCCCTGATTCGCGCACGGCAATGCCTATGAACAGGGAGAAGAACAGCGGGGCAGCCACAGGGAACAGCAGACACAGGATAACGCAGAGTATTACGGCAAACCACAGCTTCGACGAGGCTTTAATGACCCGGCTGGCCGATTTGGTGTCGCGCACGATGGTTTTTCCGCGTAAGCGTGCCGGAACCATGAGCTTTATGAGATACGGATACCCCCCATAGGTAAGCCCCAGATAGAGATAGGCCACTACGGTTATGGGTACGAACAGGTCCTTTGCCAGCATGAGGGAGGTGAAAAGAACCATGGGACCGTCGGCACCCCCGACCAGTGCAATGGAAGCCGATTCTTTAAGGGTAAGCCCGAAAAGCATGGCTATGGGGATGGTGAGAAAGGTGCCTGCCTCGGCAAAGAACGCCAGAAACATGCTCGAAAACGGATTTTTAAGAATGTACCCGATGTCGAGCAGGCAGCCGATGCCCATGAAGACAAAGCATGCTATGAGTCCGTTGCTGAAGGTAAAGGTGTAGATGGGCTGCAGAAAGTCGATCTGCAGCATCTCGATGAGCTGATCGGTATCGGTGAGCATAGGGTCGACAAACAGGTTGCCGGTGGTGCCGCCCGGCATGATCATTACGGAGGCATTGATGGTGGCCATACCCAGCCCCATGGGTATCATAAGCAGTGCTTCGAGCACTCCCTTGCGGCCAAGGTATATTAGCAGCATGCCCAGCAGTATGAGCCCGATACGGGTAAACGCGATAACCGGCTCGCTGGTAACCAGTGTGTATATGCCCTGGAATAACTGGCCTGCTCCGCTACTGTTCATGATAGAAGGCTATGAGTTCGTTGGTGGGTGCATTGCCGTTGTCCCAATAGGTACGGTAACTTCTCTGAAAGGTGGTAAAGTGCCTGAACTCTGCTCTTACACGTTCGCTCAGGGTGGTGCCGGAGTTGCCGGAGGTGCCGGTGGTATCCCGGTTACCGATGCTGCTCAGTTGTGCCAGGATCCGGATCAAAAAGGCTACCAGCATGGAGATGATAAAGGCAAGAACTGCAATAAGTGCTATGCCTGAAGTTGTACTCATGATACTTTATATTAATAGGGTTAGTTTTGTTTTCCTTTAAAGGGTTATGTTTTACTTTATGCTCTTTTTAGCCTGCAGGGCCGTTGGGTTGGCCGGGTCAAGTGCCAGGATCTTATCCCAGTAACCCAGCGAGGCGATCTTGAAGTTGCCTGCGGCAACAGCATCGGTGGACTTTTGGGCTTCGAATTTCAGGTAATTGAGGTATGCCAGGTAACTATAAGCTTCTGTAAGCTCTGTTTTGTACTTGTCGGGCTGGTTTTTCTGTTCGAGCATTTGTACGGAGGTGGTGTACGAAGCTTCGGCCAGTGCAAGTTCCGATTCCGGATCGAGCGATGCCTGTGCCCTGCCCTTCCAGAGGTAACCCAGATGGGAGGCCGGCGACATGGAGATGACCCTGTCGAATGCTTCGATGGCCGACTGCAGCATGCCGGTGCGCTGTAAAGTGTCGGCCGTGGCTGCCTGCTGATCCGCGATAAGCATGGCCATACGCCCTTTGGAGAACCATACCGAAGAGGCAACGGAGGTGCTGCGGGCAACCACTTCATTATAGGCATCGTATGCTTCGCGGTAGTGTTTTGTTTTTTCGCACGAGCGCGCAATGTATTCGTACACCCGGGCTGCCGAAGTGTCGATGCTGAGTGCCTTACGGTACTGAACAATTGCCAGGGAGTCTTTATTTACCAGGCTCAGCAGCCGTCCGTAGTACTCGTAGTCGTCGGCCAGCAGCCTGGTGGTATCGGTGCGGGCACTCAGGGTGAACAGCTGTTCCATGGCCGGGAGACCTGTGGCGGGGTCTTTGAGTTCGCACGAGGTGTAGCCCATGAGCCGGAGCAGTACGCGGTTGCCGTTGTCGTCTTTGAGCAGACCGGCAATTACTTCGCGCGATTCTTTGTATTGTTTGTTGAAAAACAGAATGAACGCGTATTTGTACAGGGCCTGTTTGCCCGGCTTTACTTTCTGTATATACGAGGTGTAGTACCTGCTGGCAGCATCGTACCTGCCCAGGTCGTACTGCAGTTCGCCCATGAGCTGCAGTGCGGGTGCCCAGGTTGAATCGACACTGAGCGCGGTCTGCAGCCGGGTTCTGGCTTCGGGGTAGTTGCGTGAATGTATGTAGGCTCTGCCCAGCGCTGTAAGTGCCGGCAGATAGTTCTTGTCTATAAGCAGTGCCTGCTCGTACCTGCCACAGGCCTTGCCGTAAAGGTCGGTATTGTTGAGCAGAAAACTCAGCCGTACGTATACGTCGCCCGCTGCCACGAAGTTTTCGGCATGCACGGGTTTCTGGTTGCAGGCCGCCTCGAGGAGTTCGGTTGCTTTTTCGAGCTCACCCACGGTGGCCAGCAGTTCAGCTGCCTCGAGCTTTACCAGCACCGATTTTGATGCTTCAAGGTATTTGAGGTTTTTCTGCAGGGTAAGGTTTATCGCGGCATGGTTATCTGCCCCGGTGCCTGCATTAAGCTCTGCATAAGCGTTGCCCAGCACGTTCAGCATCCGCTGGTCGTTGTCGGTGGTGCTGAGCAGGGCAAAGATCTTTGCTGCACTGTCGGCCTTTTTTTCCTGAACGTACAGTTTACCGAGCTGATATATATAATCTGCCGAAAGGCTGCCGTTACGCAGGTCTTTGAGCAGGAGTGATTTAGCTTTCTGGAATTGGTTTGTCTGTATAAGATATCGTGCATCCTGGGCCCGCAGTACTCCCGCTGTGGTTAACAGCAGTGCTGCGCTCAGAACGATGCTTTTTATTGCTTTCATAGTACCGGTATTTCTTTCTTAGTAATCGTTATTTACCTGCAGGAGCCTGATGGGGGCCGTTTCAGGCAGTATTCCTGTTTTAAGTATTATACGCTGGCCCTTATCGCTCGAAGCGAAGGCTATAAACCCGTCGGCCAGACCTATATGCGGATCGGTTGATATTAACCATACGCTGCGCGTAAGCGGGTACTGCTGCGTTGCAAGGTATGCCTGGTAAGGCTTGTATGCATCGGTGCGCTGGTGGCCTATGCGGGCTACCTGCACTTTCGACAGGAAGGTAAGATGGGTGGAGTCGTCCCGGTCGCTCACCCAGCTTGCCCCAATCAACCCTATCGCATTTTCATGCTCTGCAACGTAATCAATCACCCCTTTGCAATCAGTTACTGCGCTGAGCCGCGCGCTCAGTGAATCGGTGTGTGCCACAGAATCGATCATGTAGCGCACTATGCCCGATGCGGGATTGTCAAATACCATTCGAATATCGCCGCCCGGATTATCTTTGTTTATCTGTTTCCAGTTGCCTGCCTCGCCCCGAAGTATGGCAGCCAGTTGCTGAACCAGCAGTACAGAATCGGGATTGGATGGGTGCAGCAGTACGGCAATACCATCGGTGGCTATCTGTACCTGTTTTGGAAATATCTTTTTGCTGTTGTAATACGCAACCTCTTTATCTGTTAATGTACGTGTTGCCAGCACCAGGCGCACACTGTCGGCTGCCAGCAGTTCGAAGGCTTTACCCTCGGGTACGGCAAGAGGCGTTATGTGTGCTGTGCTGTAAATGGCCTGAAAGACGTCGATCTGTGCCTGTACTACGGGCAAAAAGGTCTCGTCGGCAGCCATCTGTATGGTGCCCGATGTGGGTGTGTCGGTGTTTGCGGTGTTAGCGGTCCGCCTGCACGATGCAAAGGGTACAAGTAACAAAAGCAAAATAACCGCACCCCCGGACGGTGGCCGGAAAGCCCTGCGAAACCTGATAACGGCGTATACCAAAAGTATAAACGACAATACCCTGCGCTGTATATCAGAAAGCATATCTATGTTACTGAAAAACAATAAAACAGCAGCCAGAAGATATATAAAGGGCATTACCCGGTTGGTTATTTTGCTTATGTTGTTCATGCCGTACAGGTTATTGCAGTGTGAATCGTATGGGAAGGTTGAATTGTACAGGTACTGTTTTACCTCCCTGCTTACCGGCTATCCACGGTGGCATGAGTTTGAGTACCCTGATGGCCTCTTCATCGCATCCGCCACCGATACCCCGCAGTATCTTAAAGTTCGACAGCCTGCCATCCTTACCTACCACAAAGGTTACGTAAACCGTTCCGGTTATTCCGCTTTCCTTCGCTATCTGCGGATAGCTTATGTTCTGCTGCAGAAACTGTATACGGGCTGCATCGCCGCCGGGGAATTCAGGCATCTGCTCTACCACGGTAAACGGTGTCTGTTCTTCTTCTACCACCTCGGCTTTGGTATCGGGGTCGGCAAGATCAACGGCGTCGGCATCGTTACTGTTACCTTTTACGTCGGCCACCGAGATGCTGAGTTTGGAGTCAGTTACTTCTTCCTGCGTTTTCATGATCTCTTCATCGTTCACCTCGCTGTCGTCTTTAATGACCGGTGGGGTAAACTTGATGGTGCTTTTGATCTTTTCGGGAGGCGGTGCCTGCTCCATGATGGGCTGTACTTCCTTTACCTTGTTCTTCTCCAGGTCTATGCTCGAAAGCTCTGTAACCTCCACGTTCACTTCGCGTGATTTGGGGATCATGCTTTTGATGAGTCCCGGAAGCAGAAAAACGGCAATGAAAAGTATTATAGTAAGAATAAGTGCCCTGCGGTGGCGCTTTGAAGAGTCAATACGCAACTCGAACGCCCCGTAGTCTTTTAGCCGGGTGTCGAAAACCACTCTGCACCATTCGGTCGAAAATATATTTATCTTAAACATTGTGTCGCTGATTTAAAATGGTTTAGATGGATTGCTGTTCGAGCAATGCCTTGTCGGGAGCATCGAGGTCAACAATTGCGTATCTGCTTATGCAGCATATATTCATCTCATCGAGCGCATCGACCAGGTTACGGTAATCACATTGCCGGGTAGGCATTATGCGCACCACGGGTGCATTTTTGCCGGCCTTTATTTTTGAGAGTTGCTGTTTAAACTCCTCTTCGTCCATATGCGACCGTTCCTTTTGCAGTTTCAGGTCGTTTACCTGTTGCACGATCGAGAAGTTTTTCTGCAGCAGGATCTTTCGCAAACCCTGTGCCGAGTAGTCGGTTTGCTGCAGCTGTGCGTCTTCGGTCTTTCCAAAGTAATAAAATACCTTGTCGTTTTCGCCCAGTATGATGGTTACCGCCTGCGATGCTTTGGCCACTGTTTTTTCTTCTTCTACCAAGTCCTTGTCCGAAGGCATGGTTATTTCCATGGTCTGGGGCTTTATAAGGGTAGTTGCCAGCATAAAAAAGGTGATGAGCAGAAAGCCCAGGTCAACCATCGGAGTGAAGTCGATGCGGGTACTTTGCTTTTTAGATCTTTTTTTGCCTTTGCCTTTTTTATGGGAGCCCGTATCTTGAATTTCTGCCATTTTACGTTCGTTTTTTTGGGTTAAACAGAAGGTTCACTTTCGAGCTTCGTTATAAGGTTATACCTGTTCTCGTCTAAAGCCTGTAATGTGCGCATTACTTTCTGTATTACAGGATAGGGTGTGTTCTCGTCGGCCTTGATGGCTATACGGAGTTCGGGATTGATGTTGCGGGCGGCCTTAACCCACTCGCTCAGCTGGTTGTTGAGTGTATCGGATGGAATGCCCCGGTTGTTCTGAGGCAGATCGCGGTCTTCGGGCTGCATTTTAAGGTACGAGTTGAGGTACTCAACCGGGTTGCCGGTAAGATCGAGCAGGCTGAAGGTCTTCAATTCTTCGTCTGTAAACCGTATGTTGTATGTTTCACCCATCTGCGTAAGCAATTGCCTGCGCTTTTCCTGTCCGTCGATACCGAAGTATATCTTGCCATCTTTGTCAACAAGCATGGTCATGACATTGGTTTCGGGTATTTTGATCTCAGAAACCGACCCGGGCGCCGATACAAGTACCGGTTCTTTTTTGGTAAAGTTGGAAGTTAACATGAAGAAGGTGAGCAGCAGGAATGCCACATCAGTCATTGCCGTCATGTCAACCCACGTACTTTTACGGGGTATCTTTGCTTTTGGCATGGTTTTACCTCCTTAGGCGGTTTGGGTTTGGAACGACTGCACCATGCTTATGCCGGCCTCGTCGATGCTGTAGGTTATTTTATCGATGCGTGTGGTAAAATAGTTGTAGAATATCATGGCAAGGGCTGCGGTACCGATTCCGAATGCGGTGTTAACCAGCGCTTCTGAAATACCTGCTGCCAGTGCCACCGAGTCGGGTGCCCCGGCGTTTGCCAGCGCTCCGAATGCCCTGATCATACCCAGTACGGTTCCGAGCAGACCCATCAGGGTTGCCAGCGAGGTAATGGTGGACAGTATTACCAGATTTTGTTCCAGAGCCGGTAACTCGAGCGAGGTGGCATCTTCTATTTCCTTGTTGAGGGCTGCTACCTTTTGCTCGGTATTGAACCGGTCGTTCTTAAGCAATGCATCGTACCGGATAAGAACCGATTTCACTACGTTGGCTACCGATCCCTTCTGTGCGTCGCATAACTGCATAGCCTCTGTAAGATTGCCCTCGGCTATAAGGCTCTTTACCCTGCGCACAAATACCGGCACAACGCCTTTACCTGTGGCTTTGCGGATAGCAAAGAAACGTTCGAATACAAAGGTGATAACGGTGAGCAGTAAGGTCATGATTACCGGTACGATAAAACCTCCTTTATAAATAATGCCATAATAATTACCGGGAACAGCAGCATTTTCGGGATTGTTTCCCTGAAAGTTCTCAGGATTACCCATGATAAATTTAAATACCAGTAAGGCAACTATTAATGCTACAGGGATAACCAGGCTTGAGAAGCTTATGTTGATTTTTTTTGATTCAGTTGTTTTCATAAAAAATTATTCAGTTAATAAAATACAGACTTTGATTGTGAAATTATTTATAAGAGGTTCTGCACAGGGCAGATACACTGCACCCGCATACACCACGGGAGTACACCACACCGGAGTATATATCACACCGGTATACCACACCGGAGTATACCACAACCGGTATACACCGCTCCTGCAGGTATAGCAGCAGAACAGGTTAATGCCGCGGGCGACATTACCTGTATACGATCAAAGGAGGAATTTTATAACAGTAACTGATGAAATACAATGCCCGAATCGACGCAGGCATTTATAGGATTATGTTTGAGGACGGATACATAACCAAAGAATCTGGTTTGCAGATTAATGATATTTCTGCGTGCGAGGAATTTAACAACTTCATTCTGCGACTGGTTGCCACGCGTCTCAAAGAGTGTGTTCTCTACCCGGTACCCTTCGATGGTGTTACCTTCGCCCAGATCGGGGGCGTTGGTCTTGTAACACAGTCCGGTGTCGACAGTGTGCAGACAACATTCGGTTGATACCTGACCTGATACTATGACCGGTTTGCTGTAGATGGCCGAACAGTAAAAGGAAAGCATAAGTATGGATGGCAGGAAAAACAGGAACGACTTGATCTTTCTGTTTACGGCTTCATAAGAAATTACCGGTGCGTTAGGCTCCATTGCAACCCTCATCCAATTTTGAGAGCGCAAAATTACATATTAGTAATACCGAAAAGCAAGAAGTATAGAATTATTTTTTCTGCTCTACAAAAAGAGCACCTTTATTAGTATCATGGCTGCTATTACAGCAGCAAAAATAAGGAACAGCTTAACTTCAATCTTCTTATTTGCTTTGTTTGGCCGATCATCGGAGTTGTATGGATTGTTATTTGCAGACATGATCTTAGGTATTGCTTTGTTTCGGGAACAAAATTATTGCGTACCCTGACAGGCATTTTTAGAAACTTATTAGAAGTAACGCAATACGTATTAGAATCTCATTAGAAAGGTGTAAGTTTGAAACAGCTAATGCAATGTAGTATGACCGGAGCCTATCTGTTGATCATTGAGGATGAAAGCCGCCTTGCCGAGGTGCTGAAGAAGCAGTTTACCGAACTGGGCTTCCGGGTCGACATAGCAGCCGACGGGTACGAGGGTAAGATGATGTCGGCAAAGAATAATTACAGCCTGATCATTCTCGATATCAACCTTCCGTTTATAAACGGATACGACCTTTGCAGGGAAATACGAAAGGTTGATCCGAAGGTGCCTGTTATAATGCTCACGGCACTCAGCACGCCCGATAACAAGCTCACGGCATTCGGGGCCGGTGCCGACGATTACGTTACCAAACCGTTCGATTTCAGGGAACTGCTGGCCCGGGTGAATGTGTTTCTGCGGCGTACGGAAAGCATCAGCGAAAGCGAACAACTTACTATTGCCGATCTTGTGGTGGATACGTCAACGCGCACCGTTACCCGGTCGGGCATAAAAATTGATCTTACAGCCAAAGAATACCAGTTGCTGGTCACTTTTCTGCGAAATAAACACAAGGTGCTTTCGCGCGAGTTTATTACTGAGCAGGTATGGGGTCTCGATTTTGATCCCGGTACAAATGTAATTGATGTGTATGTGAATTACCTGCGACGGAAAATGGATAAAGGATTTGAACCAAAACTTATTCATACACGGTATGGGTTTGGCTTTTACTGCAGCGAAACCGTATTGTGACAACATAGCCTTTAAAATGAATATTAAACTCAAGCTTTCGCTGCAGTTTACCCTGATCGTAATAGGTATTCTGGTGTTCTTTGCGGCACTGGTGTACTACTTTTCGTACAATACCCATGTGAGCAAATACCATTCGTACCTGGAAGAAACGGCTAAGAACTCTGCCATACTGCTCATAAATGTGGTGGAGGTGGATTCGGCACTGCTTAAGAAGATCCATCAGTCGACTGTTACCGGCGAAAGGGAGGAAGTTGTAATTACCGATTCGGCTTTCAGGGTATTATACAGAAACAGAGCAGAGCTGCTTACGCCTCAGTTTATACGTTCAAAAGTTACCGGCGGACTCAGGGGCTTCTATGCCTTAAAGGATAAAGACGGCATTTTCTACAGGCATGTATATAACAATCGCACGTATTTTGTATTTGTTATGGGATACGACAGGATGCGGCATGAAAACCTGCCCGAACTGCTGCAAACGCTGGTGTGGAGTATTCTGATCAGTGCGGTGCTTGCCGTATATCTGTCGTACATCTTTTCGCGCAGGGCTATCTCGCCCATATCGAGGCTGGTGAGCAGTATAAAGAACATCAGCGCAAAGCGACTCAATACAAGGCTCGAAGAAGGTAACCGCAAAGACGAGATAGCACAGCTGGCCATGTCGTTCAATGAAATGCTTTCGGAGCTGGAAACTGCATTCCGTAACCAGGAGGAGTTTATTTCGAATGCTTCGCACGAACTGCGCACGCCTTTCAGCGTGATGCTGATGGAAACGGAGTATATGCTGAATAAAGACCGGCAGGCCGAAGAGTACAGGGAGCATCTGCATAAGCTCAGTGACGACATCAGGAAACTGAACGGGCTGGTTAACAGCCTGCTCGAAATGGCACAGCTGAACCGAAGCCCCGAATTGCTTAAACACACGCTGCGCATTGATGAGATCGTGTTTGAATCGGTTAAGCAGACCAAACAGCGCTATCCCAGTCGCAAAATAGTCTCCAGAATAAACTATCCCGATCACAACAGCGATCTGCTGGTACAGGGGCATGCCGGGCTGTTGCAGATAGCCTTTAACAATGTGCTGGGGAATGCCTGCAAGTTTTCTGACAACGATATTCTGGTGGAGTTTGTGATCACCGATAAGGAAATAACTGTTTCGGTAACCGACACGGGTATTGGTATACCCAGCAACCAGATAAGCAAAGTGGTGAACGCGTTTACCAGGGGCTCGAATGCAAAATTTAAAAGCGGCTTTGGCATCGGCTTGTCGCTGGTACACAAAATTCTGGAAATGCACCGGGTGCATTACCGTATTGAGAGCGATGAGGATAAAGGAACTATCGTGAAAATGACGTTCACACGATTGGGTTTTTAAAACTTACCTCAACATATCCATTAGGTATGCCACAATGGAAGATATAGTAATATCTGTCTCAAACCCCTAATGATCCAATAGATATTACATTAATCCCATCATTGCGGGTATAGCTGATCCCTGTTCCTGTAATTATATTCATGGATTCGGGTGCTGCTACTTTATTATGATCAAGGGTATTGATCATTTTTTTTAAATTGCTAGCTGCTTCTTCAATTGAACCAACACCTAGCTTAATTTCAAAGGCAGCCCATTTGCCATTAGCTTTTTGCACAATTGCGTCAACCTCTAATCCACTTGAATCACGGTAATAATAAACATTTGAGTCATTTGCCTGTGCATAAACACGGAGATTGTGAGTAACTAGTGATTCAAATAGGAAACCAGTGAATTTAAGATCCTTCATTAAGGCCTCCTTGTCACCACCTAAAGCTGCTACCGAAAGGGAAACATCTGTAAAATGTCGTTTAGGAGATTTTCTTAAAGATTCTGATGATCTTATATGTGTATTCCAGGCGGGTTGATTTTCAATAATCATTAGTCTTTCCATTGCATCAAGATAATCATTCAGAGTCGGCCGGGAAATATCATTGTTCTCTTTCTCCTTAATATCTTTAATAATTGTTGATTTATCCACTATCGTAGCAGTATTACGTGCTATTGATCTTAAAATATTTCTGACTTTGACCGGATCACGTTTTATACTTGAAATTCTACTCATATCTGTTTCAGCAATCAAGTCAATGTAAGCCCGGTTAATTAATCTCGCTTCATCAACAGAAGAATATAAGAGCCCAGGCCAACCACCTCTTATAATTCTTTCAATTATAGTTTCAATGCTTATTGCACTATGCTCTGAAATCTCCAATTTGTTATCAGATAATAACTTGCTCATACTTATCTGACCTGTTGAAAAGCCAATTTCCTGCCATGACATTGTGCGCATTTGTGCTATTGTAAATCTTCCCGCACCCGAATGCAGTTTTACATCATCATCAGGTGTTGCCGATCCGGTAAGAATAAATTGCGACTTTGACCTGCGTAAATCAATTTCATGACGGATGTAATTCCACAATTTAGGTTGGACTTGCCACTCATCAATCAACCGGGGAGTATCACCCTTTAACAATAACTTTGGATCAGCATTCATTATATACGGCACCTGTTCATCTTGATCAACTTGCAATGTGCTTTCCGCTAATTGTGAAGCTGTAGCGGTTTTTCCACATGCCTTAGGCCCTCGGATCAAAATTGCACCTGAAGCATTAAGTTTTGCTTTAATTTCATTTTCAATAATTCGTGGAAGGTATGCCTTTTCCATAAAGTGATTTTTACTTTTCAAATTTAGACAATTTTACTTTACACTTTTGGAATATTTTACTTTACACTTTTGGAGTATTTTACTTTACACTTTTGGAGTATTATATTTTACATTTTTAGAGTATTTTACTTTACACTTTCAAATTATTTTCACCCATGGTTACTTCTATCAATAGATTGGGTTTTTAAAATATCTTTGCACTTTAATTATTCGTATGGATAGCAGCAACTGGCTAAAAAGAACCGCTTTACAGTTTATAGCTGAGAAAGAATTCGACCGGCTTCAGAAAACATCGGCTGAACTGAAGTTTAAAAAGGGCGAAGTGATTCTGAAGCAGGGCAATAAGCCTACCCACATTGCATACCTGCAAACCGGGGTAGCCAAGTTTACCTTTGAGAACGAATGGAATAAAAACATTATTCTATCGATCGTCTCAGCCCCTAAAATTCTGGGAGGTGCCAATCTCTTTTACAAGGATAATAACCAGTTCTCTATTATTGCCGTGGAGGACTGTGAGGTGATAATGATTGACTCGAACGTACTGCTCGACCTGATGAAGAGTAACGGCACTTTCGCGGTGGCGCTGTTTCAGATTGCCTCGGATATGTTTAAAAAATCGATCGTGAATTTCGTGAGCCTGGCAAACAAGCAGAAAGAGGGCCGTATTGCCGATATCATCATTTACCTGGCCGAAAATGTGTACCACAGCAATAGCTTTAATCTTTCGGTAACCCGCAAGGAAATTGCGGAGTTCGCCTGCTGCTCGCACGAAAACGTGATCATGACGCTCTCTAAATGGCAAACCGAAAACATCATCAGCATCTCGAAAAAGCAATTCGAAATAATCGATATGGAGCGGCTTAAGTATATAAGCAAGATCGGTTAGCCGTAAGCAGGTTGCCATAAGCAAGATTGGCTGCCGTTTTGATATTACCGTAATTATGTTTACTTTTGCACCTTCAATGCCCGGCCCTGTAGTTCAATGGATAGAACGGAAGTTTCCTAAACTTTAAATATAGGTTCGATTCCTATCGGGGCTACTACTATTTAGATCTAATCCCTTGAATATATTGATATTCAAGGGATTTTTTTAAAATTCTTTAACAGAAGAGATAAAATCAAAGACGGAAAATGAAAAAAGTTTTACTATTGACCGGCCTTATTCTGGCTACTATTATTCCTTCCACTCTCAAGGCCCAGTCAAAAGCAGACAGGGTGAATGGTTTTTACCTTACCTACGATGACGAGACCGGGAAAGAGAAATCACAGATTAAAATCTACAAGGGCTCCAATGGAAAATATGTAGGTGAAATTGTATGGCTGAAGGAGCCAAAGGAATCAAACGGCAAGGAAAAGCTGGACAAAAACAATCCTGAGGAGAAACTAAAATCCAGAAAACTGATGGGCCTTCTTATACTCAAGGATTTTAGCTATGATGCTTCAACAGACGAATGGAGCGGTGGTACCATTTATAATCCGACAAGTGGAAAGACCTACAACAGCTACATGAAACTGGAGGGCAACAAAATGATGGTCAGGGGGTATATTGGCAAGGCCTGGATGGGTCTTGGCAAAACGGCTACCTGGACACGGGAGAAAGAGCAAAGAAAATAAATTGTATTTTTGTTTTATGGCAGCCGATAATTACATATCTCTTTTATCACCTCATCTCTTTTGGGATGTAGATGTGAGCGAAGTAGATGTGCTTCGTCACAAAGAATTTATTATCAGCAGGGTGATGACATACGGCACCATGAACGACTGGCGGATCATTTGCCGGTATATCGGATTGAAAGAAATAGGCAATGTTGCAAAGAATATCAGGGATCTGGATCCTAAAAGTTGTTCTTTCCTGTCTATAATGACCAACATACCTCTTGAAGAGTTCAGATGTTACACTTTGAATCAATCGAACCCGCCACACTGGAACTTCTGATACAGCTTCAGCAGATTCCATTATTTAAAGACCTCCGGCTTGTTGGTGGAACAGGCCTTGCATTGCTGTCTGGCCACAGAAAATCGGTCGATATTGACCTTTTCGGAGATCTGGATGCTGATGATTCTGAAATATTGGAAGTTATCAGGCCCTTAGGCGATGTAAGGACTCTTCATAAGACAAAAAATATAAACGTCTTTCTCATTAACGGTATTAAAACAGATATAGTAAGATATAACTACAAATGGCTTGAAGAGGTAAAAACTTATAGAGAAATACGTATTGCAGGCAAGATGGATATAGCGGCAATGAAATTAGCTGCAGTGACAGGGCGTGGCACTAAGAAAGACTTTATTGATATTGCTTTGCTGCTAAAGGATTTTTCGTTGCAGCAAATGATGCAATTTTATTTTCTAAAATACCCCGAAGGTGCTGAATTTCTGGTACTAAAAAGCTTAGGTTATTTTGGGGATGCGGATAAAGACCCTATGCCGTTTACGCTGCAAAACGTATCATGGGAAGAAACTAAGTTCACGATTATAAAAGCTCTGACACAGTATCAAAATTACTGATCTCAAAATACCGATGGACTAATTCCTGCAGATCATCAAAATGTACAGGCTTTGTTATGTAGTCGTTGCTGCCGCACTTTAGGGCCTTAATTCTGGCATCGGGGTTTACCATAGAGGCAGTTTGAATGATGATTACCACCTCTTTGTTAAATTCCCTGATTTTCTTAACCGCAGTGCATCCATCCATCAGGGGCATATTAATGTCCATAAAAATAAGGTCAAGATCGGGAACTGACCGACAAACAGTAACTGCTTCAACGCCTGTACCTGCTTCCAATACTTCGAATCCCTGCTGCTTCAGTGTGTATAAAAGTAATCGTTTAGACGGGATATCGTCATCGACTACCAGAGCCTTAATCTTTCCGTCCGTTTTCTTTTTCGTTGACGGAGGCCGGATACCCTGCGTGTTGTTACCGTCTGCATTGGATGCGCATGGCACGGTAAAATAGAACGTGGTACCTGAGCCCTCTGTGCTCTCTACCCAAAGGGTGCCTCCGTTCTTTTCAACAAAGTCTTTGCACAGATGCAGACCAAGGCCGGTGCTCGATTCTCCATCGGTACCCTTGCGGCTGACATTCTCTTCCAGTCGGAACAGTTTGCTGAGTATTTCCTGACTCATACCAATACCGATGTCTTTAATGGATACTTCCACCTGGTCGTCGTCAGCAGGCTTTGCGGTTATGGATACCTGTCCGCCTTTCGGCGTGAATTTTATTGCATTGGAAAGAAGGTTACGAATGGTTGATTCCAACATTTTCTGATCAGCATACACCGTAAGTTCTTCAGGAACCTCCATTTCGATGGAAATCTCCTTATTGTTGGCTAACTCATGCAGTGTACGGAGGGCTGAACTAAATATACTGTTCAGTGCAATCGTTGCAGGGGTAAAATGCATCAAACCTCTCCGATGCTGCGACCATTCGAGCAGATTTTCGAGTAATTCAAATAAATTATTGGCCGATGTGTTCAGATCTGCTATGAACTCATGTAATTGTCCGGAACTCAGGTTGTGAAACTGATCCATCATTATTTGGGTCAGATTCAGGAATCCGTTGAACGGGCTGCGCAGATCGTGCGCAATGATGGAGAAGAATTTATCTCTCACCGCCACGAGTTCTCTTAAATTATCGGCCTGTTCCATGAGTTGTGCTTCAAATTGCTTACGTTCGCTGATGTCGCGCGAAACACCCAGCAAAGACTCCAGTCTGTCATAGGCGTCCATCACCGGGAATACAATTACCTCACACCAGAGTGTAGAGCCATCTTTACAATAGTATTCATGCTCCGTTCGTAAACCCTGCGGTTGCTGACCGGACTGAATGGCCGCATGTAAATTCTGGAAATAGTCAATTACAATAGCCTGAGATCTGGGTGTGAGTATCTGATCTAGAGGTTGATTCATTGCCTCTTCCACCGTAAAGCCGCGCAATTGCTCCACTGCCGGGCTTATATAGGTTATGGCACCATCGAGCGCCATTGTCCAGATCACATCTCTGGAGTTTTCGGCAAGCAAACGATACCGTTCTTCTGAATTGCGCAACTCTTCATGAATCCTTCTCCGCTGTGTAACATCCTGACCACTGGTCCTGATGCCCCGTATATTTCCTTTTGCATCCAGCATTGGCTGCCACGAAACAGAAAACCAGAAGGTGGAGCCATCTTTACGCCTAAGCAGGATCTCCTCCCCTACACCAGTCTCCCCCTGCACTGCCCTGGAAAATAATTTCCTTACCCTGTCAAGATCTTCGGGTGCAATGATCATCGACAGATAATCATCGGCTGCCAGGCATACTTCCACCGTGTAACCCGTAAGTTTCGAAATGTAGGAGCTGGTCCATAGGAGTTTGCCATCCATATTAAACCAGGATTCAGAACTTGCAGCATAGTCAGCAATTGCCCTGAAGTCTTCCCGGCTTTTTTCCAGTTCTTCTTCAATGGCTTTTCGATCAGTAATATCGAGAAAAGTTAACACTGCGCCAAGGACCTTATCGTCTTTAACCAAAGGATATGACCAGTATTCTACCGGAAAACAGGTGCCCTGCCTGGTCCGGAAAACCTCATCATCCGCGTGCCTTTTAAATCCACCGGCAATTGCTTTATGAATTTTACATTCTGTATAATGCACCGGACTCCCATCTTTTGTTGAGTGATGAATGAGATTGTGCAGGTTCTTTCCGGTTAGCTCGCTCTGCTCGGAGTACCCCAGCATGAACAGTGCTGCTTTGTTGCAGAAAACAAAAGTACCCTGCAGGTCGACCTCAATAATTCCCTCTGCTGCAGAATCGAGCATTAAAAGCAAGTGTTCATTGGTCATTATATTCTCTGTATTAATGTACTAATATACGATATATTTAATTGTCTGACTATTAAAATTTACTGAAAAATATACAATATATACATTCCTGCTATGACCAATCACAGCGTCGTTATTTACTGGTTATGACGATTTGTGCTGCCACCGGGTACCTGCAGTACGTTGACTTCAGCTTCGGCTTTTCCTTTTAATAGATACGAGTCAATGACCCAATGTGCCACATAGATTAACGGGGTAAGCAGTATAGCGAGGGATACTTTGTAGAAGTATTGCACCAGACCGAGCTGAAATACCTGTTGCAGACTCCAGTTGCCGAGCAGATAAAAGGCAATGAAAAGGATCACGAAACTGTCAATCAATTGCGATATAACGGTTGATCCGGTTGCCCGCAGCCAGAGTTTGCTGCTTCCAGTAAGTCTCTTAAGGTAGTGGAAAGTGTAGGCATCTATGATCTGACTCACAAGAAAAGCTGTGAGTGAACCGATAATAATACCCAGCCCGGTGCGGAATATCTTTGTGTAGGCAAAATCTATATTGAAGTAATTACCTGCAGGGTCGGTCTGGTTGATGTCCATCCAGAAACCGGCCGGTGGAAGCGAAGTCCCGGCAAGGACTATAATAAAACCCCATGAGATCATCCCGGCAGTAATGAAACTGATCTTCCGTACACCTTCGCGACCGAAATACTCATTGATCAGGTCAGATACCACGAAAACCAGAGGCCATATAACCACCCCCACGCTCAGGTTAAGGTCTATCTTCTGTCCGTAAAGAAAGGGTATCTGTGCAGGATTGAATCCCAGCAGCTTCTCGAGAGAAAAGATCTTTACACCGGCAAATTCAGCCACCAGTGCATTGGTAAGGAATATGGCCGACAACATCAGATATAGCTGTTGTTTGCGTGTTACAGACAGTTTTGCTGGTTTTTCGCTCATCTGATTTGATTTATTGTACCAAGATAAGAAATTCTGATTCACCTTCAAACCAACCAGAGCGAATATTGTTCTGAGAATAGATGTGCGAAGACGTAACATATTTTTTGATACAATATATTGTGTTTTGCTTTTTTGGTGGTATATTTGTTATTTAACATTTTATACTGCGGTAATGGATAACCAAATCTACCTGCATACAGATACGCTTAGAGAATTTTTCACTCTTAGCCCCGACCTCTTTTGTATAATTAAACTGGATGGTTCGATCGTTGAACTCCATGAATCGTGGACGCGTGTATTGGGATACCCACGGGAGGAGTTGATGAGCAGGCCTTTCCAGACACTGATACATCCGGATGATTTGGCTAAAACCATGGAAATATTTGTCGGTCAGTTTAATGGTAAGGATGTACTGAACTTCATTAACCGCTATATAAGTAAGGCGGGCGATCACGTCTGGCTGGAGTGGCATGCAATGGCATCGCAGGATATGCAAACCGTGCACGGGGTTGCACGGGATATAACCGAGCAAAAGAGGCTGGAAGAGGCATTGAAGGAAAGTGAAAAAATAAACCGCCTGATGAATCAGTTAAACGATGACCTGGTAATACGGTTTGATCGTCAGTACCGGCATCTGTACGTTAATCCGGCCTCCGTTAAATACTTTAATATACAGCCGTCAGAATTTCTGGGTAAAACGCATGAGGAGCTGGGTTTTCCTTTGGAGGCATGCGATTATTGGCATAGTGAGATTGAAAAGGTATTTGTTTCGGGTAAACCGGCCAAGATCATCACACCCCTTGAACGGGGAAAAAAATGGGTCGACTGGCAGCTGATTCCCGAACTTGATGAAGGGGGAAATGTAGTTTCTGTATTGAGCTATACCCGCGATGTGACAGATTTGAAAAATACCGAAGAAGAAGCGAGGCAAAACAAAGAGAAATTTCAGGCACTGGTAGACAATATGGGTGATGGCATCCTCCTGGTGAATTCGAATAGTGAAATAGTACTGGCGAATCCGGCTTCTGAAAAATTATTCAATACTGTACCCGGTGCGTTATGCGGCAGAAGTATGCTGGAATTTTTCCAGAAAGAAGATGTTGATAAGGTTTGGTCTGATGCCAATACTTTTACCAGTGGAAAGGCAAGGAATTATATACTGGAGATTAATTACCTGAAAGGTGACAAAATAACTATCCATGCAACCGTAACTCCATTTTTCGATAAGGATCAAACACTTTGTACCCTCGGTATATTGCAGGACATAACCGAGGAGGAACATCTCCGGAAAGAGCTTACTCTGAAGGAACAGAAATTTCGTACCCTGATTGAAAACGTTGATGTGAGCGTTATGCGGTTTGACAGGGAGTTCAGACATACCTATGTCAATAAGGCCATGGCTGAGCAGCTGGGTCTCAGGGTGGAGGACTTTATAGGTAAATCACATGCAGAGATGGGTTATCAGAGAGAATTCAGCGAATATATAGAGCACCGGTTATCCAAAGTATTCGAATCAGGAAAAGTATTAAAGGAACTTTCAGAATATGAAATCGGGGGTAAGCGGCATTACTATGACTGGAGTGTTATTCCGGAATTTGATGTGAACGGCCTGGTGGCTTCAGTGTTAAGCGTAACCAGAGACATTACTGAACATATAGAGATGCGCAATAACCTCGAAATAAACCGTAATAAGCTGGAAAAAACAATTGCAATGAAGGATAAGTTCTTCTCGGTTATTGCACACGATCTTCGCGGTCCTCTAAATTCTTTCCTGCAGCTGACGGATATGCTCGAAACGGGTTTCGATGAATTTTCAAAAGATGAAATAAAAGAAGATATAAAATTACTGAAATCGTCAGCAGGGAACATAATCCAATTGCTGGAGAACCTCCTCGAATGGGCGCGCCTGCAAAGAGGATTAACCAAAGCGGATAAAACGGCATTCCCCTTGTCTGAGATATATGACAGTATTGCTTTATATGCAGAATCTGCTGCAGTGAAGCAGATTACGCTGGAAGTCGATATTCCGACCGATATTTCGGTTTATGCGGATGTGAGAATGGTTAATGGAATAATCAGGAACCTGGTTTCAAACGCTTTGAAATATACGCATAAAGGCGGCACTATTTCAGTAAAAGGCACAAAAGCACCGGGTGGATCTGCTGAAATATCGGTTACAGATACCGGCATCGGAATGGACGAAAAGGTACTGCAGTCTCTTTTTCAGATAGGAAACATACGAAACCGCAAAGGAACTCAGGGCGAAGAAAGCAGCGGACTCGGATTGCTGCTGGTAAAGGACTTTATTGAAATGAACGGAGGCAGCCTGCGGATAGAAAGCACCGTGGGTTCAGGATCGGTATTTACGTTTGATCTTCCGCTGGGTTAATTACACTTGTTTATTTGCCTGCCGGGTTATTTACCTGTCCGGCAAACTGCTTGCGAACAAAGGCAATGATCTCCTCCATTGCCTCGGTTGCTTCGCTGAACATGGGTGCAAAGAACGGGTAACAATGCAGCTGGTCTTCGCCTGCCCTGAAGGTAACGTCTACGCCACTTTTCTTTGCCTTTTCATAAAACTTCAGGCCGTCATCGAACAGCTCATCGCTGGTACCCGCATTTATAAACAGGGGTGGCAGACCATGCAGATCACCGTACAACGGAGATATCAGCGGATTGGTAACCCGGTCTTCGCCGACGTAGTACCTGCTGAAGACGGTCCACGAATTAAGGGGTGCAGCCGATACCCTGTTCTTTGTCCTGTACGATTCGCCGGTACATGCCAGGTCGGTCCAGGGCGATATTGCTACCGCTGCCAGAGGCAGTTCAAGAGACTTCTCCTTTAAAGCGAGCAGCGTAGCCAGACACAGTCCGCCACCGGCCGATTCGCCCGCAAACAGTATATTTGCCGGCTTATAGCCTGCAGATAACAGACTTGTATATACGGTAACCGCATCATCGACCGCGGCGGGAAACGGATCTTCAGGAGCCAGGCGGTATTCGAAAAGAAGAGTGGTTACTCCGGCAGACAGTGCAAATTTGGCAACCAGCCCCCGGTGGTCGTTGCAGGAACCCGATACATACCCTCCTCCGTGAAAGTACAGTATAAGTTTATCGGAGGGAGAGCCTTCAGGTATTAACCATTCGCAAACAATACCTTTTATTGTTTCCGGCTTCAGGGTAACGCCTTTGGGCGGTTTGCCAAATCTGGAAGCACCCTTTTCACACTGGTCTCTGAACCCCTGAATGGAAGTATTGAAATCAAATGTTTCTTTAGTCAGTCTACCTCTCAGAAGGTGCCGGTTGATTATCACTGCATTGATAATTCTGCTTTTTATGCTTGCCATTGCTGCATTTTTTTTAATTTCGCATCCCCCCACATCATGCCTGAACAAATATAAAAAGATTTGAACATCGTTTTGTATTTGCGGTTATACGGAGAATATTTAATTCTATTATGGCAAGGGTATTTATTACAGGATCGGCTGACGGTTTAGGACATTTATCGGCAAAAATGCTGACAGAACAGGGGCATCGTGTTGTACTGCATGCCCGTAACGAACAAAGGGCTGAGGAGGCAATGCGCAGGGTTCAGGGAGTGGAAGCGGTGCTTACCGGCGACTTGTCGGATGTGCAGCAAACCATCGCTCTGGCACATCAGGTGAACAACCTGGGCCGGTTTGATGCGGTAATTCATAATGCAGGCATTTATTCCGGAACCGGCAATGAGATCTTTACCGTGAACACCCTGGCGCCATACATTCTCACCTGCCTGATCACACGACCCGAAAGGCTCGTTTATCTGAGTTCGGGACTGCATATGCAGGGTAAGGCCAGATTAGACAGTTTTGGGGAGCACGCTGACCGTATAAGTTATTCCGACACCAAACTGCATGTTATGATGCTTTGCAGGGCTGTTGACCGTATGTGGCCGGGAGTGGTTGCCAATGCCGTTGATCCGGGATGGGTGCCCACAAAGATGGGAGGTGCAGGTGCACCCGGCGATCTGCTGAAAGGCTATCAGACCCAGGTATGGCTCGTTACATCAAACGATAAGGAGGCCCTGACGGGGGGCCGTTATCTGCACCATAAACAGGTGCGTAAGCATAACGCTGAAGCGGATGATACTGCGCTGCAGGACAGGTTTCTCGAAGCCTGCGAAAAGTATACCGGCGTTACATTTCCGACAAGCAACTAAACAAAGAAAAATATATGAGTTTAATTAAGACCAGAGCCTTTGGAACAGTGGCCCCCGACGCGCCGCTGAAGCTTATGAACATTGAACGCAGGGAAGTGTCTCCGCGCGATGTGGAAATTGAAATTATGTACTGCGGCATCTGCCATTCTGACCTGCACCAGGCTAAAAGCGACTGGCAGGGAACGGTGTACCCATGTGTGCCCGGGCATGAAATTGTGGGTAAGGTAACCCGCGTGGGCAAGGATGTTACGCGTTACAAAGCAGGCGATGCCGTTGGCGTTGGTTGTATGGTTGATTCGTGCATGACCTGTAGCCCTTGTAATGCGGGACTGGAGCAGTTTTGCGACGACGGCTGCATTTACACCTATAACAGCCGCGATAAGCATTCGGGCAACCATACCCTTGGCGGATATTCGGAGCGCGTGGTGGTGGATGAGCATTTTGTGCTCCGCTTACCTGAGAACCTTGATCCCGCGGCAGCAGCTCCCCTGCTGTGTGCCGGAATCACTACCTACTCACCGCTCAAAAAATGGGGAGCAGGCCCCGGTAAAAAGGTGGGTGTAATGGGCATCGGTGGCCTCGGTCACATGGCCGTTAAAATTGCAAAGGCTATGGGTGCCCATGTTGTGGTAATTACCACTTCTCCCGCTAAAGCGGAAGATGCTAAACGCCTTGGAGCCGATGATGTGGTTGTTTCGACCGATAAGGCTCAAATGCGCAGGCTGCGGAAAGGCCTTGACCTGATAATCGATACGGTTTCTGCCCGACACGATATTAACAGTTATCTGCAACTGCTTACGCTGGATGGCACTCTGGCAATTGTTGGTTTGCCGGGCGAGCCGCTCGAAGTATCAGCTTTCAGCCTTGTCGGCATGCGTCGCAACTTTACCGGGTCATCTATCGGTGGTATCCCTGAAACACAGGAGATGCTCGACTTCTGCGCAAAGCATAATATCACTGCCGATATTGAGCTCATAGACATTCAGCATATCAATGAAGCATGGGAGCGGTTAATGAAAGGTGATGTGCGGTACAGGTTTGTGATCGACATGGAATCTATCAAAAAATTACACTAATTTTGCCGCATTGTTTCTCCTCTTAAGCAGGTTCTGCTGAAGCGTCAGAACCGGAGGAGAATGCCCTGCATGTTAGTATGAGTCCGAGAAGAATCAGTGCTTTTATTTTTCTTTCGCTGGGGATTTTACTCTCCCTGACCTTTATTAGCAGCAGCATAACATTAAACAGCACCCGCACAGAGGATGGGTTTAAGGTGAAGGATATGTTGGTTAAATATCCTACCACCACCAGTTTCTTTGATGATTCGCAGGCCGAAACCAATCGTAAAGCCGACAGCATTATTGAGGTTATTGCTACTATTATTCCTGCGGAGGATTTTAAGCCATCGGTGCCTGATTTCTCGAAGATCGACACGGCAGGGATAACACGAATAGCCTATCCTTCGGCGAATGAGAACTTTATAAACGATATCAGAAACAAGCTGGCGAGCGGGTCGTGCAGGATTCTTCATTTTGGTGATTCACAGCTGGAGGGCGACCGCATCTCTGCTTACCTGCGTAACCGTTTACAGGGTATTTACGGCGGAAGCGGCCCCGGATATCTCCCTGTTAAGCAGGTTTACCAGACTATGTCGGCATCGGTTAGCGCAAGCGACAACTGGTTGCGCTTTGCCGTATTCGATCAGCGGCAGAAAATGCTGGCGCATAAGGATTACGGACTGTATGCTTCCATTTCGCGGTTTACACCCTTCGATTGCAATATGGTAGATTCGGCTACGGTAGAAACCTATCCGCCGGTTAATGCAACCATCGGTGTTAAACCTTCTTTTAAAAGCTTTGCCCGCCTGCGCCAGTACAACAAGATCAGGCTGCATTACGGAAATGCCGCCTATCCGGTATCGGTAAAGATATACGAAAGCGGACAGCTTATCCGCGAAAGCAGCCTTATTGCCGATAAGGGGTATCATTTTCTGGAAATACAGACACAGGGCACGCCCGAAGACATCCTGATTGAGCTGGAAAGCAAGGTTAGTCCGGACTTTTACGGGCTCACGCTCGACGGCGATAAAGGGGTGAGCCTGGATAATATAGCTATGCGTGGTTCGTCGGGGACTGTTTTCAGCAAAATGAATCCCCTGGGTTTCTCGCGCATGGCCTCACACCTCGATCCGGATATTATCATCATGCAGTATGGGGGTAATACGGTGCCGTATCTTAAGGATTCGGTCTCCATCGATAATTATTCGCGGTACCTGAAAAGTAACATTAACTGGGTAAAGCGTCATGCGCCGGGAGCAAACATTGTATTTATAGGCCCGTCGGATATGAGCACCATGCAGAACGGCGAAATGGTTACGTATTCGCTGCTGCCATACCTGAACAAACGCCTCAAAAATACCTGTCTTAATACCGGTGTTGCCTACTGGAGTATGTTCGATGCCATGGGCGGGAAAAACAGCATGGTGGAGTGGGTGAGCCGGGGGCTGGCAGGGGACGATTATACCCACTTCTCGCCACAGGGAACCCGCATAATTTCTGAATTGCTTTTCACTGCATTATACCTTGACCTGAAAGATTGATGAAGCGGTTACTCTTACTCTCTGTGTCGCTGTTATTGTTTCTGGTCATGGGTCATGCACAGAAATACATCCTCGACAGCCTGGCACCGAAGGCCTTCTTTTACGAGGAACACAATACATTGCTGTATGCAGATTCGAGCGATAATTTCAGGGTATTATTCTCCAGGCTCGACAGCATTTACCGCGGCCATCAGGGTAATCTGCACATCATGCATATTGGTGGTTCTCATGTGCAGGCCGATGCGTACCCGAACAAACTGCGGGCATACCTTCAGAATATGAACGAAGTGGCAATGGGGCAACGCGGTTTTGTATTCCCGTACAATGTTGCCAAAACGAACAATCCCCTCAATTATCGTATAGATGGTACCAAAAGCAGGTGGAAGGGACACCGGTCGCCCGTCTGGTCAGAATCGTCGTTATGGGGATTATCGGGCATTTCACTCGAACTGATCAGTGATATCGACACGTTGCGTATCAAAGCCAATTATAAGGAGGTGTACGGCAGGCGGGCAACGTTTAACAAGGTGCGGTTCTTTGTTGATCCATCACGTACCGGCTGGCAGATAAACCCGGCCGACACACTGAACAGCATAGTCAACCGCTATTACGATCAGGAGCAGGGGTATGTTGAATTTACACTGGACAGGTATACAGAAACTGCTGATTTTGAAGTTAAGGCAGAACGGTTGCCGGAACTGGAACCTCTGGTTGCCCTCAGTGGTGATCAGATAGTGCCCGACACGGCCCTTGCTTCCGCGAAAGCGGGATTCCTGCTCCTTGGAATGGAGCTTATGAGCGACTCTCCGGGAATTCAGTACACCTCGCTGGGTGTAAACGGAGCGAGCTTTGATACGTATTACCGATGCACATTGTTCGAAGATCAGCTGATGCTCTATAAACCCGACCTCTTCATTATTACCATTGGCACCAACGATGCAAATACCACGAATTTCGACAGCCTTAAATTTGCATCGAATTACGAACGTATGATTGACATGGTGCTGAGGGCCAATCCGCAGTGTGCCTTATTGTTTGTTGTGCCCAACGATTCGTATTTTAAACGTAAATATCCAAACCCCAATACGCAGATACAGGCAGACATTATTCATAAACTGGCAGTGAAGCACCGGCAGGCAGCATGGGATTTCTATAAAGTGATGGGAGGTCTGGGTTCTTCGCATACCTGGTGGAAACACGGCATGATGCAGAAAGACCGCATCCATTTCACTGCCACAGGCTACAGTTTAATGGCCGACCTGCTGCTGAAGGCACTGGTTTCGAAATGGGAAACCCTGCTTGGTGCGGAAGAAGAGCACATACTTAATGCGTTCACCCGCCATGAACAGAATTAAGGAAATATTCGCCTTCTCGCAGGATTTCCCGCTTATATTCACACAAGCGCAGTTCTGGATCTTTTTCGGTATTATATACCTGATATTCACGCTGGTATATAAACGTATACAGTTGCGTAACACCTACCTGCTGCTGGTTTCGCTGTTCTTTTATTATAAAACAGGGGGGTTGTTCGTCTTTCTGCTCCTCTTTACAACCATTGTTAATTTCCTTGCCGGAAAGTATATTCATCAGAGCAATTCAAAACGAATACGATATTTGCTGGTAAGCTTAAGTGTGGTGGTTAACCTTGCGGTGCTCAGCTGGTTTAAGTACGCGTATTTCGTGGTCGACTCGCTTAACTACCTGTTTAATACCGATCTGGTGGTTAATAACACATTTGCGGAATGGGGCAATATCTTCTTTGGCAGGGCGGTGTTCGATGTGGATAAAATAATCCTCCCCGTTGGTATTTCGTTTTTCACCTTTCAGGCAATGACCTATGTGCTTGACATATACCGGCATAAGCTGGAGCCTGTTAAGTCAGTGGCCGATTTTGGATTCTTTGTGACCTTCTTCCCGCAACTGGTGGCAGGGCCAATTGTGAGGGCAGGCGAGTTTATTCCGCAGATGTTTATGCAGACCACCATCTCTAAAGAAGATTTCAATACGGGGGTGTTCATGATCATTAAAGGCCTGATCAAGAAGATGATCTTTGCCGATTACATTGCCATGCATTTCCTCGATAAGGTGTTCGATGCGCCCCAGATGTTTTCAGGCTTCACCAATATTATGGCAATGATTGGATATTCTCTGCAGATTTACGGAGATTTTTCAGGTTATACAGACATTGCCATCGGGCTTGCCCTGCTCATGGGGTTCACACTGCCCAAAAACTTTAACTCACCCTACAAGGCTCTGAATGTGGGCGATTTCTGGAAAAGATGGCATATGACCCTGTCGTCGTTCCTGAAAGATTATCTTTATATTCCCCTTGGCGGAAACCGGCATGGCGCCTGGCGCACCAACATAAACCTGATGCTTACCATGCTTATTGGCGGTTTGTGGCACGGGGCTTCATGGAAATTTGTGATCTGGGGAGGTCTAAACGGAGTGGGTATAGTGGTATACAAATACTGGCGCCGGGTGAGCCCGTGGGAACAGCACAATAACCTGCTCACCCAGTGGTGGAAAATTGCCCTGACCTTTACTTTTATAACCTTTACCAGAATTTACTTCCGTGGGGAGTCAATGGAGCACATCAACAACTGGTTTTACCAGGTGGGGCACAACATGGACTGGGCGGGCGCAATAACTGTTCTGCAAACGTACCGTAATGTTTTCCTGGTGATGCTTCTGGGTTTCATTACCCACTGGCTGCCTGCAGGTTTGAAATTCAGGATTGAGAACCTGTATGCTCAGAGCCACTATGCATTAAAAGTTGCGGCGGTTGTGCTTACAGGTATACTCTGTTACCAGGCATACTCTGCAAGCTTCCAGCCGTTTATTTATTTCCAGTTTTAGCTCCGGTTAGTTCCATACCGGCAAGCGCCCCGGAGTGTACGGTGCACCTATTTGTTCCATTTTTGCTTCAAATTCCTTAAGCTTAACTCCGCCAAGATCCTGAAGTGCGGTGATAACTGCAGGGAATTCTTCTTTCAGGATCTGCAGACTGCGAATGTGGGTGCTTGTAGGTGCCGAAGTAGATGCCCAGTGCGACCATATAATGTTTCTCAGCCGTTCCATCAAAGGTACCTGTGCCGGAGGTAATTCTTCGCGGCTTGCTTTGGGCTCGCTGCCGTGTAAGGTAAACTGCAGTTCATCCAGTTGTGCAATCACCTGTACCAGTTCACCTTTAAGCGTTGCGTCGGCCTTTGGTGTCTGATGCACTGCCTGCAGCATAGAGGTATACTTCCGCGAAAGCTCATCGGCATAGTTTTCTGCTCCCTGTATTTTTCGTGCAATATCGGTTACTTCTTTCTGGAACGCAACGAGTGCTGCCCTGTCGGGCGCCGGTATAGATGTGTTATTGAGCACTTTTGCCGTAAACGGAACAGGTCCTGCCAGTACTTTTGTTTCTCCGGCTGCATACAGCGATAAGGTCACATTATAGTTTCCGGGCATTGCCAGCATACCGTTGCTGCCCTCGCTGAAAGGATCAAACCTGCCGTCTCTGTTCACCGGATAGCTTCCATTGTAACGGAGGTTCCAGACCTTACGGCTCATCCCTTCCGAAGGCTTTGCATATAACCTGCGCACTTCGTTGCCTGCCTCGTCTTTGATATCAAAAATAAGATGGGGAGCTATCTCATTCTCTTCTGCCCGCAATTCGGCAACGGTAGGTTGCGGAACCGGTTCTCCCTTCTTAAACAGCTCCTGTTCTTTTTCCCTGCGCTTTTCTTTTAACGTCTTTGGCTTCTCTTTCAGGTAATAGGTAAAGGTTGCTCCGAACTCCGGGTTCTTTGCGGCATAATAGGTTGAACCCTGACCGTATTTTCCTCCTGTTTCAATAAACATCAGGGCATCCTTTACAGTGTATATATGGCCGTCTTTTGCCGTAATTTCGTTGCTGTATTGTCTGAGAGGGGTGTAGTCTTCGAGAATGTAAATGCCCCGGCCGAAGGTTGCTGCCACAAGGTCGTTCTCGCGTTCCTGTATTACGAGGTCTTTAATGCAAACGGTAGGGATTCCGCTTTTTAGCTGGGCCCATATCTTACCTCCGTCAAGGGTAACAAATACACCGAATTCTGTACCACTGAACAGTATGTCAGGATTTACATGATCCTGAACAAGTGTGTGTACAGTTCCGTTTGCCGGAAGGTTGCCGGCTATCGAAACCCAGCTTCTTCCTTTATCCGTACTCTTGAGCACGTAGGGCTTGAAGTCGTCTCTCAGGATATTGTCGAAGGTTGCATATACTACGTTTTCATTGTACCTGTCGGCAAGAATATCCGATACATAGGTGTATTCCGGGATACCGGGGAAGTTCTGTATCTTTCTCCAAGTTTTGCCGTCTTCGGTTATCTGTATCAGACCATCGTCGGTGCCGGCGTAGAGAAGGTTTTCTTTAAGTGGTGACTCACTGAAGGAAACAATGGTGCCAAACAGCGAAGTGGATACGTCTTTTGCCACGGCATCGTAACTCCAGTATTTATCCATGACCTTCCAGGTATTCCGGTCAAGCCCTGTTGTGAGGTCATCCGATATTACTTCCCAGGTATCGCCCCTGTCGTCGCTTCTGAATACTTTATTGGCTGCCGTATATAACCTTTTGGGATTGTGCCTGCTCAGCACGAGGGGTGCATTCCAGTTCCATTTATAGGTTTCTTCCCCTTTGCGCGGCTCCGGTCTTATATCGATGGCTTCTCCGCTTTTGCGATCGTATCTCACCATGTTACCATACTGAGCTTCTGCATAAACGATGTTCGGATCGGTGGGGTCGGCTGCCGTCCAGAAACCATCACCACCATTGGTAACAAACCATTCATCGTTTACTACACCATAACCGGAGGTGTTACGCGAA
This sequence comes from uncultured Lentimicrobium sp., assembly GCA_964643225.1. Taxonomy (GTDB): domain Bacteria; phylum Bacteroidota; class Bacteroidia; order Bacteroidales; family Lentimicrobiaceae; genus Lentimicrobium. The sequence goes on from CAZXQT010000008.1 coordinate 46,700, forward strand.
GGGGCACCCATGCTGTTGTTATCCTGAGTGCCACCATAAACGTAGTAGAACGGCTCACTGTTATCAACGTTAACCCGGTAGAACTGTGTAACAGGCAGGTTTTCCTTGAAATCGTACTCGGCGCCGCCGTCCCATGTTTCATATATTCCGCCGTCGCCGCCTATGAGAAAGTGGCGGGTATCTGAAGGGTCAACCCACAATGCATGGTCATCCACGTGTCGGGCTTTAAGGCCCAAAGACTTCCATGTCTTTCCTCCGTCGGTACTTTTATGCGATACGGTCTCCATCGAGTAAATAACTTCCGGGTCAACCGGATCGCAGAAGATTTCATTGTAGTACTGGCCTTGTGCAGTGTGGCTGCTCATTTTCTCCCAGGAGGCTCCCCTGTTGGTGCTTCTGTAAAAACCACTGCCGTCACCTGCCGCTTCAATAATAGCATACAGGTAATCGGGATTAACCGGTGACAGGGCAAGACCAATGCCTCCCATGTCGTCCGACGGGAGTCCGCTGGTCAGTTTGTCCCAGCTGGCTCCGGCATCTGTTGACTTATAGATGGCAGTTTCCGGTCCACCGCCAATTTTAGTAAATACGTGTCTGCGACGCTGTTCGCTGGTTGCATACAATACATCCGGATAACGCGGATCAATGATGATGTTATTAACTCCGGTATTATCGCTTATGTTAAGCACCTTGTTCCAGGTCTTGCCCCCATCGGTGGTTTTATACAGACCGCGTTCACTGCCGGGGCCCCATACCGAACCTTCGGCAGCTACATATACAACATTGGAGTTGCGGGGATCTATGGCAATCATTCCGATCTGTCTGGAGTCTTTCAAACCCATGTTTTTCCAGGTCTGACCACCATCGGTGCTTTTATATACACCATCTCCGTACCCCAGTGCGCGCTGGTGATTGTTTTCTCCTGTTCCAACCCACACCGTATGCGGGTTATTCGGGTCAATCACCACACACGCTATAGAATAGCTGCCGTAATTATCAAATACCGGTTGCCAGGTAGTTCCGGCATTGGTGGTTTTCCATACATGGCCTGATGCAACCGCAACAAAGTACTCCGCATGGTTCTTAGGGTTAACCGCAAAGTCGGCTATACGTCCGGAACAGTAAGCCGGACCAATAGACCTGAATTTAAGTCCGCTGAAATTGCTGCTCTTGAGGCTGTCTGTCTTTTCTGCACTGTTTTTCTTCTGCGCATATGCCGGCGAAACAGCAGATAATATACCGGCTACCAGCATCACCAGGGTGATGACCGATAAGGGTCTGAATACTTTTTTCAAGGATTTGATGGTTTTGTTATAGGGTTTAGTCGGTTAATTTCAACTAAACGAAAATAGAAAAACTCCACCAATAAGAATTAAAAAAAATAGACGGCCGTTTAAAAAAAAGCTGTTTACCGGATAAGCGTAAAAATCAGTTCATTTCCATAAGGCAGATGTAAAAAAGCAAAGCCGGTGCCCTTAAATGCTTAAAACGAAATTCTTAAAATTCAAACCATTGTTATGGTAATGCCAGTTAATGGATACCACTTTTGTGATTATCCTTTTTAGATGGTCAAAATCAGCCGGCTTTTGTATATAAATGTTAGCGCCAAGTTTAAAAGCCTCCTCCATATCGGTAGCCGCATCGGAGGTGGAGTAAATGGCTATAGGTAGTTCCGTTAATCCAAGCACATTTCGTATTTCGTGCAGGCATTCAAAGCCATTTTTACGTGGCATCTGAAGGTCGAGAAAAAGCAAGTGCGGCCTCTTCTCCGGGTTATTCTTAAGATATTCTATCAGAAATACTCCATCGGTTACCATATGGAGTACGGTATCCAGGTTCATACGTTCAATAGCTTCTCTGAAAAACTGCCTGTCATCCTCGTCGTCTTCAGCAAGGAGGATGAACATAGACTCTTTGTTCATAGTGATCATTTGTTTTGTTTATAACACTTGATACACAGCATTGTTAATAAGAGCAGAATATTTTATGCCTGCTTACTTTTTTAAAATACACTAATTTTACACCCTCACATACAAAACAGCATGGAACACAAACTCTACCCCTTAAAATTTACTCCTGTCCTTAAAGATAAAATATGGGGCGGCAACAGAATAAAAACCGATCTGGGCATTGATTTTTCTCCCTTGCCCAACTGTGGTGAAGCCTGGGTAATTTCAGGTGTTGCAGACAATCCTTCAGTGGTCGAAAACGGTTTCCTCGAAGGCAACGAACTGAATGAGCTGATCGAAGTGTATATGGGCGACCTTGTTGGAGATGAGGTATTTAATCGCTTTGGTGTTGAATTCCCTATACTCATTAAATTTATTGATACTGCCGATTACCTCTCCATTCAGGTACACCCTGACGATGAGCTCGCAGAGCGGCGCGGTATCGGTAACGGTAAGACCGAAATGTGGTACATTATGTCGGCTGATAAGGATGCGGAACTTATCACCGGTTTCAAACGTGATACTACCCGTGAGGAATACCTGAATTACCTTGAAAATAAACGGCTGCCCGAATTGCTGAACCGCGAAAAAGTACAACCCGGTGATGTTTTTTATATGCCTGCCGGAAGAGTACATGCCCTGGGACCAGGCATCATGCTTGCCGAAATACAGCAAACCTCAGATACCACTTACCGGATTTATGACTGGGACAGGGTCGATGACAAGGGTAATCCGAGAGAATTGCATACGGAAGAAGCGCTCGATGCAATTGACTTCGATGCCCACGATGATTATAGATCCGACTATCGCGAAATACATAATGCTTCTGCAGAGGTAGTCAGTTCTCCTTATTTCAACACCAACATAATTGTGCTGGATAAAGCGCTCGCGAAAGATTATTCTGAGCTCGACAGCTTTGTAATTTATATCTGCGTTGAAGGAAAGCTGACACTGGTGCACGATGGCGAAGAAGTGAAGGAAGTTGTCATTAAAAAAGGAGAAGCAGTTTTAATACCGGCAATTATTGACCGTATTGATTTGATTCCATCCGAAACATCAAAGATATTGGAAGTATTCATAAATTAGCACCCGAATTTTGCCTTAATACTCAATCCTTTATGAAGAAATTATTCCTTTTGTCAGCTGTTCTTTTCCTTGCTGCCGGCTTCTGTTATGCTCAGGAAGGCGATCAGAACCTTAAAAAACTTCCTTCAGTTTCCGTAAAGAACCTAACAGGTCAGACTATAAACACGGCCGAACTGAACAACGATGGCAAACCCATGATTATCAGCTTCTGGGCGCTGTGGTGCAAACCTTGTATCAACGAGCTTACTACCATTGCAGATGTATACGAGGACTGGAAGACTGAAACCGGTGTTAAGCTGGTTGCTGTGTCTATTGACGACTCCCGGTCTTCAGCAAAAGTGGGGCCTACAGTAAACGGGAAAGGGTGGGATTACGAAGTGCTCCTCGACGCAAATGGTGACTTTAAAAGAGCCATGAACGTAAACATGATACCGCATACCTTTCTGGTTAACGGTAACGGCGAAATAGTGTGGCAGCATACCTCCTTTAGCGAAGGCAGTGAACTGGAGCTAATTGACATGGTCAGAAAACTCAATGCCAATCAACCACTGCAATAGTATTACACTACCTAACAACCTGATTCAATGAGACAATATTTATTTGTTGCCTGCATTCTTTTGTCAGCACTCACGGCAAAAGTTACAGCACAGGACCTTCTGCAGGGAAAAGTTACCGGTAACTTTCAGCTCGATGCAATGCTATATAAAGCCGACAGCACCATTGGGGCACAGGAGGTAAAGGAGAAATTGCTTTCCAATGCATTTGCCAACCTGCTGTATACCCAGGGAAATTTCTCTGCCGGCTTGCGCTTCGAGTCTTATATCAATCCTATTCTCGGATACGATGCCCGGTATAAGGGCACCGGAGTTCCATACTGGTTTGCCGGCTGGGAAAAAGAAAGCTTTGCAATTACCGTTGGACATTTTTATGAGCAATTTGGAAGCGGAATGGCACTCAGGAGTTATGAGGAACGAAACCTGGGCTATGATAACGCTATTAAAGGTGCCCGGTTTGTCTTCAGACCGTATCAGGGAATTACCCTGAAAGCACTTATCGGATCACAGCGCTTTTTCTGGGAAACAGCACCCGGTATTGTGCGTGGACTGGATGGCGATTTCTTTCTTAACGATGTGTTTAAACTGTCGGACCCGAATATGCCTGCCATTTCTATCGGCGGAAGCTTTGTAAGTAAATATGAACCTTCTTCTCAGATTATTGTAGGTGGCGATAATGTGCTTATACTCCCCGAGAATGTTGCTACCGTTGCCGGTAGATTTAACATCAACCATAAAGGCTTTATCCTCGATGGCGAATATGCCCATAAGTATAACGACCCCTCCGCAGTGAACAACTTCATCTACAAGCCCGGTAAGGGAATGCTGCTTCAGGCAACCTATTCACAAAAGGGATTCGGAGTTATTCTTTCGGGTAAAGTAACCGATAACATGAGCTTCAAATCTAAGCGGACTGAAAAGGGTAATGTTCTTGACATAAATTATCTGCCCGCACTTACCAGACAGCATGCATATGCTCTGTCAGCCATGTATCCATATGCTACACAACCCAATGGTGAAGTTGCTGTTCAGGGACAGTTGAATTACAAAATTCCTAAAGGCTCCCTGCTTGGTGGCAAATACGGTACCGATGTTGCATTAAATTTCTCGCGGGTTACTTCCCTGAAAAAAGACAGTATTCCTGGTCACCCAATGAGTGAAAGCGGTACGCTGGGATATAAAACAAAATACCTTGCTTTTGGCGATGATCTCTATTTCCGCGACTTTAATATAGAGGTTCAGCATAAGTTTAACAGCAATGTAAAAGCCCTGGTATCGTGGGTTAATCTCAAATACAATATTGATGTAATTGAAGGGCATCCGGGCGAAGAGATGGTAAACGCTAACATTTTAATTGGAGATGTTACCTGGAAACTTGATGCACGTAATGCTGTCAAAACCGAGGTGCAGCACCTGAGTACAAAACAGGATGAGGGCGAATGGGCTCAGTTATTGATCGAATATACATTTGCTCCTACATGGTTTGTAACGGTCATTGATCAGTATAACTATGGCAACAGCGACAAAGACAACCGCCTGCACTATCCAACCCTCGCAGTGGGCTATACTCAGGGAGCCAGCAGATTGTCAGTTAGCTACGGTAAACAAAACGATGGCATTATATGTGTTGGCGGCGTTTGTCGTACAATGCCTGCCTCGAACGGCTTAACCGTTACACTTACCAGCAGTTTCTAATTAAATAACTTGCATTACCAAAAATAGTCAGCAATGAACCGCAGCACAATAAGTAACTATATTCTGGTATTTTTCCTGGCAGTCTTTGCATTTAGTGCCTGTGAAAAAATAGACGAACCCTTTACCAGAAAGATCAGTCAGCCCGACCCCGATACAACCGATACAACCGATACGGTAGTCCATTTTAAAAGGGTACTGCTCGAAGATTACACAGGCCATACCTGTGTTAACTGTCCCGAAGCAGCACTGCTTGCACACGACCTTAAGACCTTCTACGGCGAAAAGCTGGTATTGCTTGCCGTACATGCCGGGTGGTTTGCAAAAACAACACCGCTTAATGGCTTTACCAGCGATTATACCACCGAAATAGGCGATAAATGGGATACATATTTTGGAATTTCCAATGCCGGTAATCCTAACGGTATGGTGAACCGGAAAGGGTTTCCCTCTGCTGAGCACATCCTTTCACCTGCCGGATGGAGCAGTGCCATTGAACCCGCTCTCAATGAACCTCTTTTGGTGGATGTAACCCTCGAAAATGCATACGATACTACCTCACGCAAATTAACGGTTACTGCCACCACCGAATTTCTTGGAGAGGTAAACCGCAACCTGAATCTTATGGTAGTGTTGACAGAGAGTGGAGTAGTGTCTCCCCAAAAGAACAATAAAGCCGAAATAGGTCCGGTACCTATAATCACCGACTATGTGCATAACCATATACTTCGTGGTGATATAAACGGACTGGAAGGCACACCCGTTGCAGTAACAGATTCTTCTCATCCTGATGTAATTGAGAAGACCTTCAACCACACAATCGATGGTAATTTCAATGCCCAAAACTGCACTGTTGTAGCCTTTATTTATGAAGTAGAGACGCAGGAAATACTGCAGGCTGCTGAATTACAGGTAATTGCTCCTGAAGAAAAATAAGCCTGTCCCTTTATTATATTCTAAAAATAAGTTTGCTCAACGGACTTGATTCTATGTTTTTTCTTACTATATTTGAATTTGCATAAGGGTTAACCAATTTTTCTTTGTGTTCATAGCATAAAGCATCGATTGGTTGCTTAGTCTTTGCAAGTGGAGTTCAGAAACCACATTAATAAACGGGGCGTAACTGAAAAGCCTTAAGAGTAGGAAAACTAAAAAATCACAAACAATGTTGAGAAAAATCAAAGCAGGAATTGCAGTATTAGCTGCTGTAGCAATGTTATCAAGCTGCTCACTTACATTACCGGTAGGTGCTACCAGCAATCCGGTAGGAGGTAAAGTAGGTACCGCAACAGCAACCGGATACCTTGGTATTTTATTCTTTAATGCAGATGCCAGCATTCAGAAAGCAGCAAAGAATGGTGGTATTACCAGAATCTCAACCGTTGACATCAAACAAACCAGCATTTTGAACCTGATTGTTACTTACGAAACAATCGTAACAGGCGAATAATCTACACTTAATGTTAAGGAAGAAGTGCATATCCGTATTCACTTCTTTCTTTTTTGAATTCTTTATGCTACGTTCCTGCTTTGCCTTGTTGATTTTGCTACTTTTCCTTACGGGATGCAACCCTAAAGCTCCCAGGGTATTTGAAACCGGTGAAATACCCGTCTTCAACAACATTGTATTCTCTTTAACACCGCACGACACCATTGGCAGTATAACCCCCGAAATACAGGCAGGCTATGCACTGCTGCTTAACAGCAACCGCATTCAGGTTCCATTGTTCAGGTACATTAAAAGCTCTGACTATGAGTTGTTTCTGGGCATTCCCGTTAATACTTCCGTAAAGGAATTTTATGCATTAAAGGCTACCGACAGCACCGCCCGTATACAGAGCGACAGCCTTACCTATCTTTTTGTCACGCATGCAGATAAAGAGAAAATGTACTGTGAGTACATTGCTGACTTTGATGGAAACCTGGTATATTTACTCGGGGTTCGGAAATCAGATACCACGATGGGTATTCCCGGAACGATGGTTGACACCCTGTTGAATTATCAAGCCCTTTCAAAAAGATTCACGCTTAAAAAAGCCGAATGATGATGAAGCCGTTCTTTTCTGACAATGCCCGATGTTCATGGAGAATCACATTAATTGCTCTGCTCAGCATTTTTTTATCTTCCTGTATGTCTGTTAAGCCGGGTGCCGTAAGGTCTGGCCAGAAGTACTATGAATCGTTCTTTGTCGGAGAAGAAGGAACTCAGTATTTCATTAAACCTTTAAGTTTCGAATCGGCAGATGGCCAGCTTATCCTTGATATTGTGTTCCGTTATAACAACGAAATTAAGGGTAACGCAACAATAAACTATAGCATCATAAGCTCAGAACTTTTCAAAATACCCGGTAAGGTTACCTTACAGAATCCTTTACATGAGGTAACGGCAAATGATGCAAAGCTGCTCTTTAATGAAAGAGATGGCAAAAGATACCTTTCACGCTTTTCAGTAACCATACCGTTAGCAGACCTTATAACGCTCTTTAAAGATAACAACTGGCAAATCCTCGTCCGCCACGATGCCCTCCAAACCACAACCGAAATGCCTTTTAAGCCGGGAAAAAAGACCCGCAAGATTATTGATAAATTAAATAGTAATGTCTTTATACTGTTCTGATTTACAGTTTTTTATGTAATTCAGGGTCTGTGAACATCACTTTGGCCCGATTGTTGAATAATTCACAATCAGTGAAGGGGCGCAAAATATAATTGTGAAATCATTAACAAGAGTCGAATAACTGTTTTACCTTTGCAGAAGTAAATGACAGTTTGCCAATTATATGTTAAAATGTTATATTCTTGATAAAGTTAAATACATCGATATATGAATAAGAAATTGCTTATCAGAGACCTGACCTTAAGAGACGGCCAGCAGTCGCTGTTTGCTACACGAATGACACAGGCGCAAATAGACAGGGTACTCCCATTCTACAAAGAAGCCGGCTTTTATGCTATGGAAGTCTGGGGAGGTGCTGTACCTGATTCGATCATGCGCTATCTGAATGAAAATCCATGGACCAGGCTCGAACGCATTAAAGAGGAGGTTGGCGGTGTCTCCAAACTGACAGCTTTGTCAAGGGGGCGTAATCTTTTTGGTTACAATCCCTATCCGGATGATGTAATCGACGGCTTCAACCGTAATGCTGTTAAATCGGGTATAGATATCATGCGGATCTTTGATGCACTAAACGATACCGATAACATCGGAAGCACCATCAAATCCGTAAAGGAAAACGGCGGTATTGCCGACTGTGCAATATGCTACACGGTTGATCCTCACTTATCAACCGGCTTTAAAATAAAGTCTGCCTTGAAGGGTAAAATTGTGAACACCCGCATTTTCACCGACGAGTACTTCCTTGAAAAAGCATTGAAACTTCAGGATATGGGTGCCGACATGATCTCTATCAAAGACATGGCCGGACTTATTCCACCATTGCGCGCCGGTCGTCTGGTTCGCTTGCTCAAGAAAAATCTGGTTGTTCCGCTTGATTTTCACACCCACAGCACTCCGGGATACGGACTTGCTTCTATGCTGATGGCTATTGTAAACGGTGTTGATATACTTGATACCAACATCATGCCGTTTGCCGGCGGACCTGCAGCTGCTTCGTTCGAAATAATTCAGTTATTCTGTAACAAGCTGGGCATTGATACCGGAGTGAACCTCGATGCAGTCGTTAAAATTGACAAGATACTCCGCGAAGTAAGAAAAGAGCTCGATGAGTTCGATTCCTATAAAATGTTCCCAATAGAATTCGACATCACCAAAGACAAACTGCCAAAGGACATCGACATGCTGTTCGAACTGGCCATTGGTTATGCCAAAGCCGACAAGGAAGAGGATCTGCTTGAAACTACCCTGCGAATCGAAAAGTATTTCAACTTCCCTGAACCGGATGAAAAAGTAAAAGAAGCCGAAGTACCGGGAGGTATGTATACCAATATGCTGGCTCAATTGAAACAGCTTAAGCTGGAAAAACACCTGCCACGTACCCTTGAGCTTATACCCATGGTTCGTATGGCTGCCGGCTGCCCGCCACTGGTAACGCCTACCAGTCAGATTGTTGGTGTGCAGGCTGTTAACTGTGTTATCGACGAAACAAAAAACCAACCGATGTTTACAACCAGGTCCATACAGTTCGTAAACCTCGTAAAGGGAATTTACGGTAAGACCCCTGTTCCGGTTGACCCCGATTTCAGATTCAAAATAGCCGGAGTTAAGGAAGAAACACCATACGATACACGCTTCTACAAGAAACAGGATAACCCGGTGTTTCATGAATATGGCGGCGTTAAACTGGCTGAAGGCGAAAAAGAAGAACTCCTTCTTGAACTCTTTCCAGCGGTAGCTTCAGAGTACCTTAAAAGAAACATCGAACACAGGTACCTTTCAACAATTCACGAAGTTGAAGAAGAAAAACGACGTAAATTTGAAGAGGAAAAGAAAGCATACGAACAATTAACTTCCGAACAAAAGAAAGAACGTCTTTTGGAGGGACTGTATAATTACGTATGGAGTACTGAGGACACCGATTCACTCGGCCACTCATAACAAAAAGAAGCATCAAACACCTCTGTATGACAGAAAACGCGAACGGATATGTAAGGCCCACCTGGGATGAATATTTCATGGAGGTTGCAAATACTATTGCCAAGAGAGCTACCTGCGACCGTGGCAGGAGTGGTTGTGTTATAGCCAAAAACAAGCAGATACTGGTAACCGGTTACGTAGGTTCGCCTATAGGGCTGCCCCATTGCGACGATGTAGGGCACCTGTTCAAGCAGGTTACCCACACCGATGGCAAAATCACAAATCATTGCGTACGTACCGTTCATGCAGAGCAAAACGCCATATGTCAGGCTGCCCGTTTGGGTATTCCTCTCGAAGGGGCAACCCTGTATTGCAGAATGACCCCTTGTCGCACGTGTGCCATGCTTATCATCAATTGCGGTATAGTAAGGGTGGTTTGCGAACACAAGTACCATAGCGCCGAAGAGTCCGAAACAATGTTCAGACAGGCCGGTATTCTGCTCGATTATGTTAACGAAGAAGTGCTGCGTTACGACAAACAGTAATCGCTGATTTTTTTTGTTAAATCACCAGCTGACGCAAACAATCCGAGTTTACGATTGTTTGCAGGGTCAGTAATTTTTTAATCAAAAAACTATATTTAACCTATGTCACTAGTCGGAAAAAAAGCTCCTTTATTTAATGCAGGTGCAGTAGTAAAAGGTCATGAGATTGTTGAGAGTTTCAGTCTTGACCAGTACCTTGGCAAGAAATATGTTGTATTCTTCTTTTATCCAAAAGATTTTACGTTTGTTTGTCCCACTGAATTGCATGCATTTCAGGAAAGACTGGCACAGTTCGAAGAACGTAACTGCGCTGTAGTAGCATGTTCCACCGATACAGAAGAATCGCACTGGGCATGGCTTCAGTTATCGAAGAAGCAAGGTGGTATCCAGGGTGTTACCTATCCAATAGTTGCTGATACTTCAAAAACCATCAGTTCTAATTATGGTGTACTTGCAGGCGATTACGATTACGATGAAAACGGTGAGCTGGTTGCTACCGGTCCAATGGTTGCCTACAGAGGCTTATTCCTCATAGACAAACAAGGCATCGTGCAGCACGAACTCATCAACAACATGCCGCTGGGCCGAAATGTGGAAGAGGCCTTACGAATGGTTGATGCACTTCAGTGCTTCGAAGAAAACGGTGAAGTTTGTCCTGCAAACTGGCACAAAGGCGAAGAAACAATGGTTGCCACACACGATGGGGTAGCAGATTATCTGAGCCACAACTAAAAATTTATAGGGGAAGGTTTTGCAAGGAGGCTGTCTTAAAAAGATAGCCTCTTTTTTATGTTTGAGACAGCCTATTTATTTATTTGCATCTTTTCCCGTTGCAGCGGGGCTCTGACTTTTTATCTTTAATTCCTGCATACCTTCTTTAACTTCAGGTACAAGAGAAGGCACCAGCTTTGCAATAGGAATGTAGAGCACAGAGGCCTCTTTCTTTTCCTTTTTCAGGAATACACTGTTCATATCTACAATTTCAATGAGATAAATTACAGCCGACACCAGCACCAGTCCTTTAAACAGACCGAACAAGAAACCCGCTCCTCTGTTAACACACCCCAATGGAGTCAGTTCAACTATCTTTTGCAGCGACCGGCCAATGATATACACCAGTATTATCACCAGCATATACGAAAGTGCAAAGGCCATAATATGGATCATCATAGAATTGCTTCCGGTTGCGTTACTCAGCACACCCTCCAGATACCACGAGAACCTTAGTGCAACGTAAAATCCCAGTACTAAGCCAGCCAGCGAGGCAATGCTTACTATAAAACCTTTCATTAAACCCCTGATGGCAAAAATACCTGCAGCTATCAGAATATATATATCCAACTGGCTCATTTGGTTGTCAGCCTTTTTTTATCTTCTGGGTAAGTTTGGTTGTAAATACAAAATCGTTCAACTCCTTATTGTCGCTGACTAATATACTGTCCTTGTCGCCCTGCCACCAGATCTTGCCTTTATACACATAATTTACCCGATCGCCGATTTCGATAACAGAATTCATATCGTGCGTGTTAATGACGGTAACAATATTGTACTCTTCGGTAATTTCCTTGATCAGGTTATCGATAACCGTTGCGGTATGCGGATCCAGTCCGGAATTTGGCTCATCGCAGAACAGGTATTTCGGATTCATAGCAATGGCGCGTGCGATTGCAACACGTTTCTTCATACCACCGCTTATTTCTGCAGGATAAAGTTTATTTACATTTTCCAGATTCACCCTCGATAAACAGAAGTTAGCCCTTTCAAGGCGCTCTTCGATAGTCTGGTCGGTAAACATGCCAAGCGGGAACATCACATTCTGCTCCACAGTCATCGAATCAAAAAGTGCCCCTCCCTGAAAAAGCATTCCGATCTCCTGCCTAACAATCTTCATTTCGTCGAACGACATGCGCGAAAGCACTTTATCGTCGAACATAACCTTACCCTCATCTATTTCAAACAAACCCACCAGACATTTCATCAAAACGGTTTTGCCCGATCCGCTTTGTCCGATCACCAGGTTGCACTTTCCGGTTTCGAATACTATCGAAATACCATCCAGTACTTTGTTATCGCCAAACGACTTTGATACATTCTTTGCTTCTATCATAGCATTACATTTTCTTTATGCGTGTATCCGTCATCATGCCAGCAACAGATTGGTAAGGAGTAAGTTAAAAATTATAATAGCAATGCTGCTATGCACCACACCTTTAGTGCTGGCCTCCCCTACCTCCAGGGCACCGCCTTTGGTATAATATCCGTGATAACCCGATATAGAAACAATCAGAAAGGCAAACACCACTGACTTTATGAGCGAATAAAATATATCGTATGCTTCAAAAAAGGCTTTCAATCCGTAAAGGAACTCTGCCGATGGAACCATTCCGGTAAGCGACCCTGCGAGCCATCCGCCTGCATTGGCAACCAGAATACTCATCATAATGAGTATGGGATTAAAGAAAAGGCACGCTACAAGTTTCGGGAAAATGAGATAGGTTGCCGGATTTATTCCCATAATCTCCAGTGCATCTATTTGTTCGGTAACACGCATGGTTCCGATCTCTGAAGCAATGCGCGATCCCACCTTCCCGGCAAGGATAAGAGAAATAATAGTTGGTGAAAACTCCAGCACTACCGACTGGCGTGTTGCGAAACCAATAGTATATAACGGAACAAGCGGAGTGTCGAGGTTAAATGCCATCTGAATAGCCAGCACCGCACCCATAAAAATAGAAATGAATATAACAATACCAATAGAGTCGATACCCAGATTTTCAATCTCTATGAAAATCTGCCTGAAGTAAATAGACTGTTTCTCAGGCCTTTTAAATACCAGACGCATAAGACGTATGTAGCGACCGGTGTGTATAACAAGGGTTTTCATGTCAAAAAATATGAGTGAGCTAAGTTAACTATAAAAACGGTTAAATAGTGTTGGCGTATAATGATCACTTTAGTAACATGCAACTGCCGCAATTTGATCATGTTGCAATCGTTTGTTATAATTTATTTGCTATTTTTGAAGCCGGTTAAACCCACTTAACAATAACATAGATGAAAATAGGTTCAAGATCTTATGCAGCTATTTTGCTGTTCTTACTCATGGTTATGGTTGCCTCGTGTTCTACCCCTGCCTATCGTCAGAATAAATATAAATCAGGCAAACGTTTCCGTGACTGCGGATGCATGACGGCTCCGCAACAGCACCATAATGCTATTCTGAGTCTGAATGAAACAAAGTAGGCCGCTTGCACAAGCTCTGCCTGATTACATACCTGAGGCTGCCGTGAAAAAGGTGGCCGACTGGTTTGATAAACATCCTGTTGCCTTACGTATAACAAGAAACAGGCTTACCAAACTGGGCGATTTCCGGGGGTCAGTACCCGGTAGACTATCGTACATATCTGTTAACCATAACCTTAACAAGTACAGTTTCCTCATTACCCTATTGCATGAAATGGCGCATGCTGAAGTGCATTTTAACTCCAAAAAGCGAACGGCTCCTCACGGAACAACCTGGAAAAATGCCTATATTAAAATTACTGAGCCTTTTTTAACTCCAGATACCTTCCCTGACGACGTTCTTTCTGCATATTCCAGCCATATGGTAAACCCAGGGGCATCAAGTACTGTCGATGTTAACTTGTCGCTGATACTTAGAAAATACGATGCTCCGGCAAAGCATAAAGATAACAGTGCGCCGGAAGGGCTAATAGTCAGCATGCTGCAGCCCGATACACTCTTCCGGCTTCCCGATGGCCGCATGTTTAAGACGGTGCAGAAACTAAGAAAGCGTTACCGCTGTTATTGCTTGAACAATAAACGTATGTATCTTTTCAGCCCCCTGGTGGCTATAGAGAAAATAGACGAGTAAAAACCGGTCGTTCAGGGTAACAATCTTTCCTTTATGGGTGTTTAAACTGAACTGATCTTAAAAAATTAATAATGGACAAGAACAATTTTTGCATTATCATGGCGGGCGGTATAGGTGCCCGTTTCTGGCCCATGAGCCGAAAGGATCATCCCAAGCAGTTTATCGATATCCTTGGTACCGGTGAAACCCTCATCCAGGCAACTTTCAAAAGGTTCCTTAAAATTTGTCCCGCCGAAAATATTTACGTGGTTACCAACGATATGTACCGCGATCTGGTACTGCAGCAGTTGCCCCTGTTGAGCAGTCAGCAGGTACTGTGCGAACCGTCGCGGCGGAATACCGCTCCCTGTATTGCCTATGCCAACTATACCATCCTGCAGCGCAATCCAGATGCAAACATTGTAGTTGCCCCATCCGACCATATCATTCTTAAAGAAGACGTTTTCACGGAAGTGATACTCGCTGCACTCGAAACCACCAAAAACCACGACTGGCTCCTTACACTGGGTATTCAGCCTAACCGACCCGATACAGGATACGGTTACATTCAGTTCGAGGATGGTGAAACCGGACTGCAGGACAACAGAATCAGAAAGGTTAAAACCTTTACCGAAAAGCCGGGCCTTGAAATGGCTAAGGAGTTTCTTGCCAGCGGCGACTTCCTGTGGAACTCAGGTATCTTCATCTGGAGACTCAAAACCATCATGCAGTCGTTTGCTAAGCACCTTCCCGAAGTCGACAATCTCTTCCGCGAAGGCATCGGAAAGTATGCCACTCCCGAAGAAACCCAGTTCCTCGAGAACACCTATGCGATGTGTAAAAACATCTCTATCGATTACGGAGTAATGGAAAAAGCAAACAATGTTTACGTGCTGGCTTCCGATTTCGGCTGGAGCGACCTCGGTACCTGGGGATCACTCTATGAAACCCGTAATAAAAATACGGAGGGTAACGCAGTTGTCGGGCAGAACGTAATGATGTACGACAGCAAGAACTGCATAGTGCATATGCCCAAAGACAAACTCGTCGTATTACAGGGACTTGACGGATACATTGTGGTGGAAGATAACAACACCCTGCTCATATGCCGCAAAGAAGATGAACAGCACATCAGGCAGTTCGTTAACGATGTAATGATCGAAAAAGGAGAAAAATACGTTTAATACTATCTAATACAAAGTGCAATTTATGAAAAAGCTATTTTTATTGTTCTTCATCACCCTCTCTACCCTGGTAAGGGCCGACGAAGGTATGTGGCTTCCCTTGTTAATCGAGCGCCTCAACTATGTTGATATGCAGAAGGAAGGACTGAATCTCACTGCCGAAGAAATTTATTCCATCAATCATTCGAGCCTTAAGGATGCCATCATTCAGTTTGGCAACGGATGCACCGGTGAAGTTATCAGCAGTCAGGGACTCGTTCTTACCAATCACCACTGCGGCTACGGACAAATTCAATCGCACAGTACCGTCGATCACGATTACCTTGCCGATGGATTCTGGGCCATGTCAATGAAAGAAGAACTTCCAAACGAAGGACTAACTGCCCGTTTCCTGGTGCGCATTGAGGATGTAACCAAACGGGTGCTCGAAGGTGTTAATGATCAGATGACCGAAACCGAAAGAGCCGAAAAGATAGCACAGGTATCAAAAACCATCAGAGATGAAGCGGAAAACGGCACCGGTTATCAGTCACGGGTTGCAAGCTTCTTCAACGGCAACGAATTCTACCTGTTTGTTTACGAAGTGTTTCGCGACGTACGTCTGGTTGGTGCACCACCGTCAAGCATTGGCAAATACGGTGCCGATACCGATAACTGGATGTGGCCAAGACATACCGGCGACTTTTCCATTTTCAGAATATATACCAATGCTGAAGGCAAACCTGCCGACTACGCTGAAACCAACATTCCTCTTAAACCCCACCACTATTTACCGGTATCAACTGCCGGTGTAGAGAAGGGCGACTTTGCAATGATCATGGGTTATCCCGGTAGCACCGACCGTTACATGACCTCCTGGGGTGTCAACCAGTCCATCAACCTTTACAACCCTACCGTTGTAAGCATCAGGGCAAAGAAACTTGCCATAATGCGACAGGATATGGATGCCAGCAGAGACATCAACATTAAATATGCCTCGAAATACGCAAGCACCGCCAATTACTGGAAGTACTTCATCGGCCAGACCCGTGGATTAAAAAGACTGAAAGTATACGAAGACAAGCAGAAAATTGAAGCCGAATTTGCAGCATGGGTAAATGCTTCTCCTGAAAGGAAAGCAAAATACGGTAACGTTCTTTCCGATTTCGCATCTGCATACAAGGTAACTGACGAATATGTGCAGCAGCGGGTATACTTTTCAGAAGCCATCATGCGTGGTGCGGAGATCATGACCATTGCGCAAGCCTTCATGGGTCTGGGTAATGAACTCAAGGCCGAAAAACCCGATCAGACTAAGATAGCACGCATAAAAGAATCACTGGTTAAATACAGCGACAGGCACTTCAAGAACTATAACAGACCAACCGATCTGAAACTGCTTACCGCAATGCTGCAGATGTATTACGAAAAGGTTTCGGTAGCTCAGCAACCTGCAGAATTCAGAGCCATGGCTGAAAAATACAAATTGAACTGGGCAAAGATGGCCGAAGATATTTTCAAAAAGTCTATGCTGGATGAAAAGGCAACCGTGGATGCTTTCATCGCTAAACCCGACAACAAGAAACTACAGAACGACCCTGCATACAAGCTCATGTCGTTATTTTACGATAAATACAAAGCCAACCAGGAAGCTGTTCAACAGGCAAACGAAACTTTTGAGCGCAGCAGCAGACTGTTTATAGCCGGTCTTCGCGAAATGCAGCCCGATCGTAAATTCTATCCCAATGCCAACTCTACCATGCGCCTTACCTATGGTAAAGTACTCGACTACTATCCGGCCGATGCAGTGCATTACAACTACTTTACAACCCTTGAAGGCGTAATGGAAAAAGAAGACTCCACCAGCTGGGAATTCGTAGTACCTGATAAGCTGAAACAGCTGTACGAAAGCAAAGACTTCGGTCCTTACGGTGTTGATGGTAAAATGCCTGTTTGCTTCATCTCTACCAACGACATTACCGGTGGTAATTCGGGCAGCCCGGTGATCAACGGAAACGGGGAACTGATCGGTCTGGCATTTGACGGTAACTGGGAAGCCATGAGCGGCGATATTGCCTTCGAACCTGAACTGCAGCGTACCATCAATGTCGACATTAGGTACGTACTGTTTATCATCGATAAATATGCCGGTGCGAAAAATCTCATTAACGAGTTAACTCTTGTCAATACCCGCAGGATCAAACCTGAAGCACAACAGGTAAGTGCTCCTGCAAGTACCGTAACGGTAAATTAAATGGAAGAAACCATTGCGCGTCAGTATCGGGAATGGTATGAGACTTCGCTGGCAGAAATACGTAAGCTAAAGAAACTCAGTACCATTCTTTCCTGGTCGAGGCTGGTTTTGTTTGTTGCACTGGCTGCTTCTGTTATAGCTGCAGCCAGTTTACAAACATGGGCGCTGATTTCCACTCTGGTATTTCTGGTGGCATTTCCTGCAACCATAGTTCATCATCTGCGCCTGATCAGGAAACTGCAGTATGAACAGGCACTTGCAGGAGTAATTTCCGATGAACTGGCAGCAATGGATTTCACATTTAATTTTGATGGAGGCAGGCAGTATATCAGGGACGATCACCCGAATAACAACGATCTGGATGTATTTGGCGACAATTCATTATTCCAGGCACTTAACCGCACTACCACAGCGCACGGCAGCTGTAATCTGGCCGGCCGGTTCATTCACTCCACCACCAATGCTGACTACATACTGCAAAGTCAGCAGGCAGTGCAGGAGCTGAGCACCAAACCTTTATGGCTGCTGCATTTCAGGTGTCTTGGTATCCAGGACAACCTGAGCGAAAGCGGTGAAACGGAACTGCTCTACTGGCTAAATACGGATAAACTGTTCAGCAAAAAGGTCTTTGGAATAGCCGTCCTGGGTATTCCGTTGCTATCGCTGTTATTCCTCGCACTGCTTATTGCGGGTACGATACCGTTCAGCCTATTCCTGCTTTACCTCCTTGTCCCTTTTGGCTTAACAGGGATCTATACCAAAGCTATTTCGGGCAGACATATGCAGGTAGGCAAAAAGTCGGCAATGCTGGCCAATTACTCCGGTCGCCTCCAGATGATAGAAAAAGAAGACTTCCGTTCCATTGCCCTGCAGCAGCTGCGCAACAAACTTCTGCGCAGACAAAACAGCACTTCCTCTGCCAATGCCGCCATTAAACACCTTGGTAAGATCATTCAGGCGCTTGATTCCCGTCTCAACCTGCTCGTATGGATCATTCTCAACTACCTCCTGCTATGGGATATAAGGCAGATACGACGACTTGAACAATGGCAGCTGGAGCATAAAGAAGATCTGGCAACCTGGTTCGATACCCTTGCAGAATTTGAAGCGCTGGGTAGCCTTGCGGCTTTTGCACTGGCAAACTCTTCCTTCGTTTACCCGGAACCTGTCACTGACAAGCTATGCATAACCGCAACCGATGCCTGCCATCCGCTCATACATCCGCGAAAGCGTGTATACAATCCAATCAATATTCACGGCCCGGGCACCTTTAACATCATAACCGGAGCAAATATGGCGGGCAAGAGTACTTACCTGCGTACTACCGGTGTCAACCTTCTGCTTGCCATGGCCGGGGCACCAGTCTGTGCCGGTTCGTTCCGCTTCTACCCTGCTCCGCTGAATACCAGTCTGCACACATCCGACTCCCTCAGTGCCAATAAGTCCTACTTCTTTGCTGAGCTGGAGCGCCTTAAGAAAATAACCGATTTCCTTACCGGCGGTAACGAAACCTACATACTGCTTGACGAGATCCTTAAAGGCACCAACAGTTTCGACAAGCAAAAGGGGTCTCTGTCGTTTATGTCGCGCCTGGTTAAACAACGGGCGTCGGGCATGATTGCCACCCACGATCTGGAGCTGGGCAAGCTCATCGATACATTCCCACAAAAAATTACGAACCACTGTTTTGAAGCCCGCATCGAAAACGAGGAACTTTCGTTCGACTACACCATCCGGTCCGGTATTGCCAAAAATATGAATGCCAGCTTCCTGATGAAACAAATGGGTATTATCGAATAATCCGCCATGAGAAAGCACTATCTGATCATTGCAGCCGTCTGGATTGTAGCCACTGCCCTCAACCTAAACAAAGCCTTTCACATTGACGACACATTCCATCTCGAAGCGGCAATCTGGCTAAAGGACCACCCAACTACCCCCATGTCGGGTACAATAAACTGGGACGACCAGCCTACCCCCATGCATAACCACAACCAGCCACCGCTGTTTTTCTTTCTGCTGGCACAGGTCGTCAAAGTCACAGGCACCGGCGAAATCCTGTTGCATCTCTTCATGGCAGTTTTCTCCCTGCTTTCGCTGATAGTCTTTTACCGTTTACTTAAACTGCTGCAGATAAAACATACAACTGTCCTGTTGCTGCTCTTCGCACTTAACCCGGCATTCCTTGTTAATCAGAACCTGATGACCGACATACCGCTGTTGTTGGTACTCTTGCTGTTTGCATATTTCCTGCTCAAAGCGGGTCTGCCGCAGGGACGCACCTCCGACTACTATACCGCAGCTTCGATGCTGGGTATCGGATTGCTCATCAAATATTCCCTTTTGCCGCTGCTGGTGGTACTACCCCTGGTAATGCTGCTTCGGAAACACTACAGGGCACTCCCCGCTCTGCTTATCCCTGGAGGGCTCCTCACGCTTTGGGGATTATGGAACCTGCATGAATTTGGCACACTTCATTTTTCGGGCCGCTCCGGTATAGAAATTCACATCAACCGGCTATGGTCATTATTAGCCTGCCTGGGCGCTATTGCAGTGTTTGCCCCTCTCATTGTTCCGCGGTCTTCCGGAGCACGCTGGCAGAAATATATTGCCCTTTCGGGGATTGTAATTACCTTTATTACAGCACTTGCCGTAGCTGCCCGTTTCATGAACGAATCCATGGGCAGCCTGCTGCTCAACTACAGCTTTATCCTTACAGGCATCTACATCGTCTACATCCTGTTCCGGCAGCTGTTTGCAGGCATCAGAGAGCATACCCTCAGCCGGTATATCTCCACTCCCCAGGCAACCATTGCTTTAATGATCAGCGCGCTGGCTGCCTTTACGCTGCTGTTTGCACCCTTCAATGCCACACGGCACCTGTTGCTGATACTGCCGTTCATTCTGATCTTCTGTGCAGGGCTTACAGAACAGGCTCCACTTTCGTGGAAACGCGCTGTCGTTGTATACACTGCTTTCGCGGGATTGCTCCTCGGCATCTCTGATTACCTGTTTGCTGATTACTATCGCAGGATGATATCATTCAGTATAGCCAGGACTACTGCCCATATCACCGATACCGAACATACAGACAACACTATCAGTACCCTCAATACTGCCCGTACCATCTATACCACAGGGCACTGGGGCTGGCAGTGGTATGCAACGAAGGCAGGATACCGTCAATACAGCATCACCGATACTACTATCCTTGCCGGCGACATCTTTATATCTCCTGCTAAAATACCTTCCCAGACTATCAACACCGGAATTATCCTGCATAAAACAGACAGCATTGTGCTGCGGCCTTCACCCTTTTCCTTTGTCTATACAGCCGATGCAGGCTGGTATTCGAATACCATGGAAACGCCACCCTTTATCTTCTCGCACAAACCCATCGATACCCTGTTTTTCTATACAGTTAAGGCTACCCCTACAGAGTGAGAAAGGCAGGATAGAATAACAGAAAAGGGCACCTGAGCACCCTTTCCTGTCAACTATATGTCCAAACTTCAAATACTCAGAAGCTTTATGTTTTTATCCTGCATTCTGAAAACTCAGAAGCGGTGCGTTCGTAACCCGAATTATTTATGGCGGGCGAACGACAGCTCTCCGATAAGTCTTTCAGCACCGGCGTACTTGTCTATAACAAACAGTACGTAACGTATATCGACGTTGATGGTGCGCTGCAGTTCCGGTTCGAAGGCAATATCGCCGCTCATGGCTTCCCAGTTGCCGTCAAATGCGAGACCGATCAGTTCACCGTTACCATTGAGAACCGGACTTCCGGAGTTACCACCGGTGATGTCGTTATTGCTGATAAAGCACACGGGCAACCTGCCGTTCTCGTCTTTCCATTTACCAAAGTCGCGGGCCTCGATCAGCTTTTTAAGCTTAGCCGGCACTATAAACTCCTCATTGGTCGGGTCTTCTTTTTCAAGGATGCCTTCTGCATACGTCATGAAATCGTAGTGTATTGCATCGGCAGGGAAATAATCCAGCACCTTTCCGTAGGTTAAACGAAGGGTAGAGTTTGCATCCGGATAATATACCTTATCGGGATTTGCCTTACGCAGACCATCCACAAACAACCTCTCTGCCCTGCTAAGTTTCTCTTGTGCGGCTGTCTGAGCCATATTCTGTGTAAGGAAGAAATTATAGAACGAATTGGTAAGCTGATAGGCCATATCCTTCTCCATCTTTTTAAGGGAAGGATTATCGAGGAATGCATTATAGCGCGCTTCATCCATCAGGAAAGAAGTTGCAAACAGCTTATCAGCGAATTGGCCAATATCGCCCTTGTACTTTTTAGAGATGGTATTGTAAATATCGGGCAACGCATTTTCGGGCATCTCATTTTTGAAGGTCTCCAAAATAGCCATCATGATCTCTTTCTCGGTATCGATGTCGTAGTCTTTAAAGTGCTCTTTGGCAGCTTCACGCAATGGAGCCAGTGAATTCTGCAGATCTGCATCTTTTTGTCCGCTCTTCAGTATATTGATGATACCCTGATTCTGCAGCGGGAAAGGCAATGCCTGTGAACCAAAGAATGCGATCTCGAAATACCACATCTGCTTGTTGTAATTTGCAGCAGTGAACTGACTGTATACCTGAGCCATATCGCTCAGCACATTACCGTAGGTTTCTTTTCTCTGCTGATCGGCATTCACCCATGCGGTAAAGTGCTCCTCAATGCCTTTCTTCTTTTCGTAAACGTCTAGTCTTTTCAAACCACGTGATTCACCTATTTTGTTTTTCCAGAAGTTCGATAACCCGGCATAGTTCGAAGCGTATTTAATTCTGATCTCGTCCGATGCGTCCATATTTTCCTTCATGGCATCGAGGATCTTGCCACCCATATTGATGATAGCAGGATTAACCTCGTTCAGGTTTGCCTGAATACCGTACGAGGTCATATACCTGTCGGTAGAACCGGGGAAACCAAACACCATGGCGTAATCGTTGGGCTTAACACCATTGGTTGATATTCTGAGATGGTACTTCGGGCGCATTGGCACGTTCTCTTTGGCATAGGGAGCCGGAGAACCATCGGGAGCCGTATAGATACGGAAAACAGAAAAGTCGCCTGTGTGGCGTGGCCACATCCAGTTGTCGGTGTCGCCACCAAACTTGCCAATGGCTGAAGGGGGTGCACCTACCAGGCGAACATCCTCATATATCTGATAAACAAAACGGTAGTATTCATTTCCATTGTAAAAGCTCTTTACTGAAACCTCGTACTTGCCATCTTCTGATGCTTCTTTCTTCAGATCTTCTATAACCTTACCAACCGTGGCTCTTCTCTCACTTTCAGACATGGAAGGTGTCATCTTTTCGGTAACAATCTTTGTAACATCGTCCATCTTCACCAGAAATGCAACGGTAAGTCCCTCGTTGGGCAGCTCTTCTTCAAAGCTGCCGGCCCAGAAACCGTCGGTAAGATAGTCATGCTCAATGGAACTGTGCGACTGAATTGCGTCGTAACCGCAATGATGGTTGGTAAAAAGTAATCCCTGTGACGACACAACCTCGGCGGTACAGAAGTTACCCAGGTTAACAATAGCATCCTTAAGGCTTGAGTTATTAATATCGTATATTTCCTGAGGTGTAAGCTTCAGCCCCATATTCTGCATATCGGTATAATTAAGCCTTTCCACGAACATAGGCAGCCACATGCCTTCGTCGGGAGGATTAACCGCATTCGCAAAGTTGAGTACACAGAGTAACGAAAGTAAAAAGGTAAGTCTTTTCATAAAAGTTTATTATGTGTGTTGTTTGTTAGGTTTCTCTCATTTTCTGTCCACAGACGAACAGTTTATTTTCATTTTTGAACACATTTTTACAATCCTAATTCTGATTTGCCCTGATTAAAGACAATGTCAACAGGAATATTTGCGTCTTTCAATTTATCGAGGTCTTGTTGAAGAGTAGCCGGAATAACTGATTTAGTTGCAATTAGTTGTTTTACCCCGTCGTAGTCAGCGTTTCCCTGCATGGTAAGGATCATGCCTCCCATACCCTCAACAGCCTTTTTCATATTTTCAAAGTTTACAAGATATGTGCCATCTTTGTATTCAAAAGCATTATTCTCGTTAAAATAGCTGAAAGTTAGCATATTTGCCTTACCGTGTGCACTGGCGGCACCAAATCGTACCGATCTGAAAATCCCTGCCATAAACGTAACGTAGTTATCCATTACCTCACCTTCTTTCAGTTCGCCCATTTCGAAGAGTTTTGTAACCATATACAGACCGAGAATATCGGCCTTGGCCTCCTCAATAGCTGAATATTGTTCTTTGAGGGCTTCACGTACCGTGCCTTTCCCGTCAAGGGTATTTTTAATACCCAGGCCGTGGGCTACTTCATGGAACATGGTATTTGCAAAGAACGCATCGAACTTAACGTATTTACGCTGCGATTCATCGATAAGAATATCGGCAATAGGCACCAGGATCTTATCGAATTTAGCCTGCATGGCATTCTTCAACTGCAGCTTGCGCGATCCTTTTTTCAGCTGTACCTCTTCGTCGTTGGGCAGATTAATGGCAATGGTTTTGCTGCCGGCATTGCAATCGCCTGCATAGTACACCACGTCGTATGCATTAAGGTCGGCATCCGAGCCGGGCACCTCGTTCTTATACTTCTGCTCCACAGGCAATCCTTTCTGCAGTTCGGGCAGCAGGGTTGCAAAGTGCGCCAGCCTTTCGCTCCACGCTACATCCTTAATCAGCACGTAGGCTTCATGGGCAGCCTTGATGCCGTTAAAGGCATCTTCGTAGTTTTCAATGGGGCCGCATACAAAGTCAAGATTAGAGGTTTTCATATCCATCCATGCGAAATCGCTTTCCTGATATTTATCGGTAAGCAGAGCATCGGCACGCAATTCCAGATATTTCTTCAGTCCTGCATCTTCTGCAAGCTGTGCAGCCTCTTTAAGCAGTTGTGCAGCTTTCTGAACCTTCGATGCATATGCCTGATGATACCACACCACTTTAAGTTTACCTTGCTCATCTCTCCGCAGCAGCGTGTAAAGGCTGGCCTTATCGGCATCCTGCAGCGCTTCAAACTCTTCTTTGGTAATGTCGGCAGGATAGAAATTGGCACCCAGCGGTTTTTCGCCTACTCCTTCAATAAACGGCTTGTTACCGTTCAGCCTGTCCCACTGACCGTAGTTGATCTGAGCGAATTTGCGGGTGGTTTCATCGGCAATGGAATTCAGGAATGCCTCTTTATCGCCAAGAGCCTGTTGCCAGAAAATGCCGTCCATTATTTCGGCCACTTCCATCAGCTTCACCAGTATCTGCTTTTCGTTGTTGCTCAGGTGACTAACATCCGCAGTAAGCGTAAAGGGCGCATAGGTTGAGAGGCGCTGGGCCACATCTGTTTGCGGGTCAGCATTTAGCGCCGAACCCATGGGGAAAATTCCCTTGTGTTGGTTTTCCATTTCTTCTTCACTTTTCTGAGTGCTTTTTGCACATCCTGTTACCATAGCCAATGTGAGGCACATGGAAACGCATACAAGTGTACTTCTGAACATAAATCGTAAGATTTTTGGGTAATTTAGAGTCATTAATTAAGA
Organism: uncultured Lentimicrobium sp.; assembly: GCA_964643225.1. Taxonomy (GTDB): domain Bacteria; phylum Bacteroidota; class Bacteroidia; order Bacteroidales; family Lentimicrobiaceae; genus Lentimicrobium. The sequence continues at coordinate 71,909 of CAZXQT010000008.1, forward strand.
TATCCCTGATTATTTAACCGGCAGCGTAAAAGAAAACTTAGAGCCTTCGCCGTGCACCGACTCTACAGAGATCGTGCCACCGTTTTTCTCTATGAATTCCTTACACAAAATCAGTCCCAGTCCGCTACCTTTTTCGTTAGCGGTTCCCTTCATGGAGCAGACTTTTTTATCGAGGCTAAAGAGCACTTTTAAGGTTTCAGGTTCTATACCTGTTCCTGTATCGCACACGCAGATCTTAATCCCGTCTTTTACCCGGGCTGATTCTACAGTAATGGTACCGCCCGGATGCGTGTACTTAATGGCGTTCGAAATAAGGTTGCGCAGCACCGTACGTATCATGTTCACATCCGCATGTACTACAGCTTTTTCCATGAGCATTGCCCTCATGGCTATATCTTTAATCTTCGCCTGCGCGGATGATACACCGAGCGCCTCATTTATCAGCGCGCCGATGTCGAAGTATTCCGGTGTAAAGTTAACACGGCCCAGCTGTGCTTTTGCCCAGGTGAGCAGGTTATCGAGCAGCTGAAAGGTAGTTTCGGTAGATGAAAGGATCTGTTTGATCATCATCTTCCGTTCTTCATCCGTAAAGTCGTCGTACTCTTCATTCAGCAGCCTCGAAAAACCCAGTATAGAGGTAAACGGGCTTCTGAGGTCGTGGGCAATGATAGAAAAGAACCGGTCCTTGGTAAAGTTCACTTCCTCCATCTTTGCTTTTGAACACTTCTCTTCGGTAATATCGATCATCACACCCGAAATATGTTCTGCCACATCATGCACCGGATCGGCGGCAATAAAATAGCCCGAAAGCCTGATCCACTTTTCCTCTGTTTCCTCTGCCGTGCGGCATTCCAGATTGAACCTGCCTCCCGATGGAGTCATATGCAGCATTTCCCTCAACTTTGCGGTGTCATCAGCGTGCACTTTCTTCAGCCAGGAATCAATGGTAACTGTTCCGGGCTTATGATCAAACAACTCATAGCACCGTTCACTCCAATGCAGGGTTTCTGTGTCGGTAACCAGGTTCCAGACACCGGCATTAAGTGCTTTTATTGCAAACTCAAGCGTACTATCACTAAACGACATTGTTTGATCCAATTCGGTAAGCGCTGATTGGTCATGCTTCATACTGCCAAATTATTCCGATAAAGATATAAAAATATTCAATGCACTCCTTTTTACACATTTTTTTTACTGCCAGCATATTTTATAATCATGTAACCTATAGATGCAGATAAAGCAGATGTGAAAAGTATGCCAACCTTAGCCTGTTCTACCAGATACTCCTCACTAAAAGCGAGTTCGGTAATAAATAACGACATGGTAAATCCAATCCCTGCAAGAAAGCCGGCACCTATTATATGGTATTTGTTGGTCGCCGCCGGCATAGAAACTACCTTAAGTTTTACAAGCAGTAGCGATAACCCGGCAACACCAATAAGCTTCCCCGCAAAAAGTCCGACCGATACACCCAATGTAACCGGATTCAACAGATCGGCAAGCGTATCGGCAGTGATGGTTACCCCTGCATTCGCCAGCGCGAAAACGGGCAGTATAAAGAACGAAACCAGGCCATGCTGCGCGTGTTCCAGTTTTTGCAATGGTGTGGTTGCTTTATCGGTAAGTATCTTGATCTTCGACATCACGGTCAGCTGTTCCGGCGTGAGTGTGGACTTCTCGGTTATTTTTGCCTTCTGGAACTTGTCGAGTAAAACCTGCATGCGTTTAGTGAACATGTTTTCACTTACCTCTACCCTTGCGGGGATGGTAAATGCAGCCAGCACAGCCGCAATCGTAGCATGCACACCCGACATAAGAAAGGCGAGCCATAAGCCCCCTATGCCTATCAGTCCGTAAAACAGCGTGTTACGCACACCCATAATGTTTCCGATAACAAGCACTATCAGAAACACAGCTCCCGTGGCCAGGCTTACAAAATTAATATCCGAAGTGTAAAAGAACGCAATCACCAGCACTGCTCCCAGATCGTCGGCAATAGCAAGCGCGGTGAGAAATATTTTGAGCGACAGCGGCACCTTATTGCCCAGAAGGTACAAAATGCCCAGAGCAAAGGCAATGTCGGTGGCCATAGGTATTCCCCAACCATCGGCAGTAACTGACGAGGTACCATTAAACGCCAGATATATAACTGCGGGGAAAAACATACCACCCAAAGCAGCAGTCAGCGGCAGTATGGCATTGCGGGGTTGCGAAAGCTCACCGGCTATAATCTCCCGCTTAAGTTCCAGCCCTACCACAAAGAAAAAGATAGCCATAAGACCATCGTTGATCCAGTGGTGCAGATCTTTCGACAGGTTGAAATTGCCAAACGAAAAAGCAACCTTAATTTTCCAGATGCTGTGAAACCAATCGGCCAGGGGTGAATTCGACAGAATAATTGCCAATACTGCCGAAGAAAAAAGTATGATTCCGCTGGCCGAACTGTTGCTCATGAATTTCTTCATGGGGTCAAGGAACCATTGACTATAAATTGATCTATCCATCGGTTATGTTTGGGGTTAACATTCCGATGACATAAACCTGAGAAGCATACAATTGTTTATTTAGTCTCCTCTACCGGGGCGATCTGTATCTTGATCTTTTCATTTTTGGTCAGTCCTTCCAGAACTTCCACATTGATACCATCGCTCAGGCCCGTCTTCACAACACGCTTTTCAAATACCTGCGGTGTTTTTTCTATTTCAACCCAGGCCGTATCGTCGCTGAACTTCAGCAGACTCTCCGGAATAGCCAGCACACTATCGCGTTTGTCGAGCACAATATCCGCATTAGCGCTGTAGCCGGCCCGAATAAACTGATCTTTTTTAAGCTGCACGGCGGCCCGTATTTCGAACTGAATGGCGCCGTTTTCTTCTACCCCTTTCGGGGATATATGTTCCAGACTTGCGCTGAACTGCTCTGTATCAATGGCTCCGATGGTAAGAATCAGCTCCATGCCCTGATGCAGCTTACCCACTTCCGATTCATCGACCTTGCCTTTAAATATCATTTCGCCCATATCGGCCACCGTAGCAATGGTGGTGCCATCGTTAAACGTGTTGCTTTCAATCACCGAATTGCCAATTTCAACAGGCACCGTGAGCACCATGCCCTCTATTGTAGAGCGTATAATGGTATTGCTCACCTCGCCTGACTTCTTGGTAATACCCTCTCTAATGAGCTGCAGATTGTTCTCAGCAGCCTCCACTGCTTCGCGCGCATTACGTAGCGTTACCTCATAGGTCTGCAGCTCGGCCTGGGCAATAACCTTACTGTCGAACAGCTGTTTCTGCCGTTCAAAATTACGCTGTGCATCCTCATAGCTGATACTTGCCCTGTTGAGCCGCGACTCGGCCTCATTAAGGTTAATCATATTCGGAATAATACGCACCTTTGCAATCATATCACCCTTGCGCACCGTTTCGCCGGGCTCCACGTAGAGCTCTGCAATAATGCCCGATACCTGTGGCTTGATCTCAATTTCCTTACGGGGAACAATTTTGCCGGTAGCAACCGTTTTCTTTGCCAGGTTCATAACGGATGCCGAAGTGGTTTCATACACTACCGGTTTCGCAGCCGATTTGCGGTACAGGTAAACAATAGTTCCACCAAAGGTCACGAGAATTAGCAGGCCGATCAGAATTTTTAATGCAGTTTTCATTCTTTTATGAGGTTAATGATTTATTCTCTTTATTTATTACTCGTACCGTAAAGCGTCAATAGGTTTAATGCTTACCGCTTTTCGCGCAGGCACCAGTCCGGCAATGGCCCCCGAAACAACCAGAATTCCCAGTGCTATCATGGCCATATTAAAGTCGATACCCGGGTTTTTAAACATCGTGTTTTCGCCCGTTGACGGCGACAGCAGAATGGTATTCAGGAATTCGAGCAGCGAAACGCTTACCACCAGACCAATGTATCCTGCAAAAGTGGTCAGAAAAACTGACTCCGATATTATCTGCCAGATTATCTTCTTTGGTGGAGCACCAATAGCGCGCTGAATGCCGATCTCTTTCGTGCGCTCCTTCACAATAATGAGCATAATGTTGCTTATGCCGATCACCCCGGCCAGCAGTGTGCCAATGCCCACAATCCAGATCAGTCCGTTGATGCCGGTAAACAGACCGTTCATCTGATTATACTGCTTCTCGAGGTTAAAGGAGCCGATAGCCATTGCATCTTCGGGCGCAACCAGATGTCGCCGCCGCAGCAGCTCACTGGCCTTTTTCTCTACTTCCGAGGCCGGCACTCCATCCACGGAAGTAAATGCAAACCAGCCAATTACATCGCCCCAGTTGTACACCCGCTGAAAGGTGGTGAGGGGTATAAAGATCGTTGATGCCTTATCGCCACCAAAGTTAACACCCGAATTCAAGGGCTTGAATGCGCCAACCACCTGAAAGTACATGCCGCTGATCTGAATGTACTGCCCTATGGGGTTCTCGCCCGGCTGAAACAGGATCTCGACCACCTTCGAACCAATAACGGCCACCTTGCGCTTATCCTTAATGTCGGCGTCATTGATAAAACGGCCCGAAGTGATCCGCACCGGGTCAATCTCATTCCATTCCGGATAATCGCCGTTTACCGAGAAGGCACCCGATTTAGTGCCGCGCACAACGTTGTTTCCCGATTGGCTGTCACCACCCTGGGTACGGGGCGACAGAATATCTATTTCCGGTATTTCCTGTCGCAGTGCCTTGATATCATCGGCTTTAAAGTTGTAATACCTTCCGCGTGGCAGACCCTTATACGGTATGGTGGTAGCTCTGGTCCACATAAACACGCTGTTTGTGGCAAAGTCACCAAAGTCGCTGGTAACGCCGTTCTTCAACCCGTTGCCTGCTCCCAGCATCACCACCAGCATGAATATACCCCAGAACACACCGAATGCCGTTAAAAACGTGCGCATCTTATTCGCCTTCAGTGCGTAGTATATTTCGTACCACCTGTCAAGATCAAACATAGTCGATAGTCGTTAATTTCTGTTAGTTTAATTCTTGTTATTCATCGCGCAAAGCCTCAATGGGTTTAATCGCAGCAGCCCGGCGTGCCGGTATAAAGCCTGCCAGTGCGCCGCTTCCGATAAGGAGCAGCAGGGCATACACAGCAATCTTCAGATCAACCTGCGGCTGCGAGAAAAAGCTTGATTCAATCTTTGCGCCAACGGTTTCGAGCACCACCACACCGAGCACCAGGCCCACATATCCCGCAAAGGAAGTAATGAGAATAGCTTCCTGCAAAATCAGGCTGATGATGCTCCATGGCGTGGCACCCATCGATTTGCGGATGCCGATCTCTTTGGTGCGCTCTTTCACCACAATCATCATAATGTTGCTAACGCCCACAATGCCGGCAATAATGGTACCGAATCCAATGATCCAGATAAACAGGCTGATGCCCGAAAACAGCCGCTGAAACTTCGTAAACTCCTCCACGCTGTTCCATGTGCCTATGGCGCGCGGATCTTTTACGTCGAATTTATGGATGCCTGCGAGTGTCGATTTTACATTCTGTTCAATCAGCTTGCTTTCCTCCACCGATGCGCTGCCCACCGTGATTGCGATCGTGTTTATGTTGTTCTGCCCCGAAAAGACCCGCTGCGCAGTGGTCATTGGTATATAGATCATGCGCATATTGTCGTCGCGCTCATCGTCGTCCTTAAACGTGCCCACCACTTTAAACGGAATGCCGTTCACGTTGATGTATTTGCCCAGGGGCGATTCCCCTTTAAACAGGGCTTCCTCGACCAGTGTGCTGATCGTGGTTACTTTGCGGAACTGTTGCAGATCGGTAGTATTAACGAAACGTCCCTGCATAATCTGCAGCTTCTCAATAAGCAGATAATCAGGATACACCATTCGGATGTTGAACGTCCCGTACTGCCTTTTATACGAGAGCGTATTGTTTCCCCACATGTTATTTCGGGGCGAACCCAATTCAATACCTTCCACTTTTCTGATCACCGCGTTGTAATCTTCTGTTTTCATCTGAATATTACGGCCCGGCTTCATGCCCTTATAGGGGAGGCTTGTCTGACCGTTCCATATCCAAATCGTATTAACGGCCGACGAAGCAAACTCCTTATTCACCCCGTTCTTCAGTCCGTTGCCCGAACCCAGCAAAATGATCAGCATGAATATTCCCCACGCAACACTGAATCCCGTAAGGAAAGTACGCATCTTGTTCTTACTGATGGTACTGAAAATCTCGCTCCATTTATCCGTATCAAACATGGTTTAATTCGTTGTGCTGTTTAGGTTCAAAGGGTCTCAATTCGTTGTGCTGTTTACATTCGGATGACTAACTCCGTTGTGCTGTTCATGTTCAATGAGACCGTCCTTAAGATGGATGATCCGCTTGGTCATATGCGCAATATCGTTCTCGTGGGTAACAATGATAATGGTAATGCCTTCGCCGTTAATTTCCTTCAGTATCTGCATCACCTCGTAACTCGTGGTGGTATCGAGCGCCCCTGTAGGCTCGTCGGCGAGTATCAGTTTTGGTTTTGATATCAGCGCTCTTGCGATGGCGATACGCTGTTTTTGCCCCCCCGACAGCTCATTGGGCATATGGTTTGCCCAGTCTTTAAGTCCCATTTTATCGAGGTACTCCATGGCGATCAGGTTCCGTTTCCTGCGGCTGATATTCTGATAGTAGAGCGGCAGCGCCACATTCTCCACCGCGTTCTTAAACGATATCAGGTTAAACGACTGAAAAACGAACCCAATGTATTTATTGCGCAGTCCGGCAGCTTTAGTTTCCGACTGGTTTCTGATAAGCATGTTGTCGAGGTAATAATCGCCCTCGTCGTACTCATCCAGTATTCCCAGAATATTGAGGAGGGTAGACTTACCCGACCCCGAGGAGCCCATGATCGACACAAATTCGCCTTTACCTATCTGGAGGTCAATGCCTTTGAGTACGTGTAATCTATTGGAACCAGTGATGTAGGATTTGTTGAGGTTAGTTAGTCTTATCATACCGTAGGTTAAAGAAAATATAAATAACAGTTATTGTGCCAAAGATTGCAAAAGGTTAATTATCAATGGTTGTAGGGCAGTAAGTGTGTAGTTTCGAACATGGGGTGTACGTGAGT
>CAZXQT010000008.1:79051-86232 GCA_964643225.1 uncultured Lentimicrobium sp.
CGGTGGGGGGGGGTTGGGGTTGGACGAGTGGGGCTTGTGAGACTTGTGGGACAAGTGGGACGGGTTGCGTTTAGGCGAGCCGGCGAGTTTTAGGATAAAAGTTTTTAAGAGAGGGGCCACCCGGGACGATGGCCCCTTCCTTAATGTTTAATTCGGGTTTAGTCAGTTGGCTTTAGTGTGACTTGGTTAGTGGTAGGTGGTGGGTTAGTGTATTGGTGGGCTGCTAGTGGGACGAGTGAGACTTCTATTTAAAGTTATTCATTCTTAAACGAACTCTCCCCTTTAAGGCAAATGGTTACTATAAAATGGTTACTATAAGATGCAGACTAGGTTTTTTAGTGTTATTGGAGATCTGATCCAATGAGAGTATTATTAACATTGTCCTTTCTGGCAATATTCAGCAGTGTTTGCTTTTCGCAGAAAGCACGGAAAAGTGATTTGTATGGAAAAGTATCTGATTCCACCAGTAAGAAAGGGATTGAGTATGCCACTATTCAGTTGCTCGACAGTAATTCGGTAGAGTTCAAGTATGGCATAATTTCAGATAGTGCCGGAAGGTTCTTTATTCCCAATGTAGATTGTCGATGGTATAAAATAGTTGTCAGCAGCATAGGCTATAAAACTAAAAAGTTCTACAGGGAAATAACTGCAAAAGGAAGTTCCTTTTTTGTAAACATAGCTTTAACCACCGATGAATATCAGCTTGGAAAAGTTGTTATTAAAGGCGAGCAGACCGGTGTGAAGACAATGGTTGATAAGATTGTGTTTGTTCCGGATTCCATCAGTTTGAAGAACTCGGCTACAGGACTTGATTTACTTGCCAAAGCGCCAGGTGTATCTGTTAGTAAGGCCGATCAGACCATTAAGTTAATTGGCAACCCTAAAGTGCTTGTGTTGATCGACGGCTCCAATAGTAACAGAAGTTTTAGTGCACTGGAACCTAATGACATTGAAAAAATTGAGATCATTAATAATCCTTCCGCAAAATATGATTCTGATGTTCCGGGCGTAATTAATGTGGTCCTTAAAGAAGAGCGCAAAAAGGGCTTAAAAATATCAACTAACCTGACTTATTTCAGCCAGAACAAACACAATACATCGAACATCCAGGTAGATTATGAATTTTCGAAGTTCAGGGTCTTCGGATTGTATAAATTAAATGCAAGCCACACTACGCATTATGAATTCCAGTCAGAACGGTTAACTGAAGTTGACGGCGCCTCAAACAGTATTTCAAACACTTCGGGTGATAACAATAAGAACGCGCATGTGGGCAACATTTTTCAATATGGCATTGATTATTTGATAAATAAGAAAACTCTTATAAATTTTACAGGAAATTATGAAATTCACACTAACACCAGTAACCTGAGTTCTGTTTCCCGCTATGTTGTTGATGATGCGCTCATATATAAAGCTAATTTATTTTCTGATGATAAGGGGAAAAACAGGTTTCAGAATTATACGCTATTTGTTAAGAGAAAATTCAACAGCGAAGATCAGAAATTAACGTTAAATACAAATGTCTATTTCATGCGACGGGATAAGGATTTACTGCAGAATATGGAATACCTGTCTCACCTTAACCCGGCTCAGCTTATCACTAAACGAAACATCTCTGATCACAATCAGAATAATTCTGTCAACACCAAACTTGATTATACCCATCCCTTCAGCAAGCTATTTTATGCTGAAACAGGCGTCAATTTATATCAACGGACAATCACAAGTAATCAAATAATAAACGGCGATTCTCTGTTTTTTAAGTATAACGATTTCAGGACTGCTTATTATGCTACTTTGAGCTATAATAAAGACAGATTTTCAGCACAGATTGGTATCCGCTGCGAAAACTTCTACATAAATTTCTATGATTCGATTAAATTTAATCAGTGGAATTATATGCCTTCCTTATCTGCTCTTTATAACTTGAGCAAAGAGAGTAAAATTAAGCTGTTGTATAAAGAATACTTAAGCTACCCGCGTTATCAGCTGCTTTCGCCATATACTTATTATTCAGGAGATTCTATGACTATCTCCTCGGGCAACCCTTATCTGAAACCGGAGAAACTCAGTAACCTGGAGTTAAATTACTCATACAAACAAAAGTACACCTTTGTTTCAGTCTCCATAAATTATAAGCAAAAGACAGATCTTATCGGCATAAGGACCAGGTTGTCAGACAGGAATGTAATAATTGAAAAGCATGACAATATAGCGAAATCAGATCAAATTGGCGGGTACCTGTATGCGCAGGCGCTTTTATTAGGCTTCATTCATCCGGGTTTATATTTCGAATGCTATCATAACAGATTTGATGACAGTCAGTATAATGGATGGTCGTTTAAATCATGGCTGTCTACAGAATTCTCACTGCCATTGGATTTATATCTGAACATTGATGCTTCCATTCAGGGAAAAGAGTTTTATTATGACGGGTATTACCTGCAAAATCCCCTGATAGATGAAGTCACTCTGGGTATGAGCATATTAAAGGGTAAAGGTGAAATTAGCATATCGCTTTTAAACTATTTTCTTTTGGATGAATATCAGGAAAAAAGGTGGAATAGCGATTACCTTGAAACCTCTTCGGGTAACACAGATTCCAAATGCGTCCTTATCCGGTTTAACTATTTCTTTAAAAAAGGCAAACAGTTAAAAAACACGGTAAGGGAATTAAATATGGAAAAAGATGAGAAGTAGTCCCCCCCCTCTTTACCCCCTCCCCAGCTTACTCTTCCTTACCCCGTAGGCGAAATAGATTACCAGCCCGATGACCAGCCAGATCAGGAAACGCAGCCAGTTGGTGATGCCCAGCTGCGACATGAGGTAGAAGTTGGTGATGAGGCCGAGCACAGGTATCAGCGAAAGCTGTTTGTAAATGGCTGCTATGGTGACGGTGATGGCTACAATAAGGAAGGCCATGTGCGGGATCTTGTGTTTGATCACGTCCCAGGCCGATTCGCCGGGCAGGCGGTCGAAGCTGAACAGGGCATAATAGTCGGCTGAGTCGAGGGTTATGAAGAGGACGATCACACCCACCCAGATTAGGGGGAGCCAAATGCGGCTGTTGAAGTAGGGGACCCTGAATTTGCCGGTGCCGCGGCCACCGAGGTTGCCCACGGGTACCTTGCCGCCGTCGAGGATGAGGATGCCGGCCGAAACCAGTACGAAGGCAAACAGGGTGCCGATACTCGTGAGATCGGTTACTTCGGTGAGGTTCATAAACAGCGAAGGCACTGCTACCAGAACGCCGGTGATGATGGTCGAAAAGCCCGGAGTGCGGTACTTTGGGTGCAACCTCGAAAAGATGGGCGGCAACAGTCCGTCGCGGCTCATGCTCATCCAGATGCGGGGCTGCCCAACCTGAAATACCAGCAGCACGCTGGCCATGGCAATTACGGCACTGATGGCTATGATGCCCGAAAGCCGGGTAAGGTTCAGCTCTTGAAATACGTAGGCAAGCGGATCGGCCACACCCAGCTTCTCAAAACTTACCATCCCGGTGAGCACCAGACTAATCGCCACATACAGCACCGTGGTTATTACGAGCGACCATATCATAGAGCGGGGCAGGTCGCGCTGCGGATTGCGGCACTCTTCGGCAGTGGTAGAGATGGCATCGAACCCGATGTAGGCGAAGAAAACCCCCGAAACACCCTGCAGCACACCTCCAATTCCGTTCGGAGCAAAAGGCGACCAGTTGCCGGGATCCACATAAAAACTTCCTATGGCGATCACCACCAGCAATATAGCTACCTTCAGCAGCACCATGATGTTGCCTGCGGTCTTCGATTCATGAATGCCCACATACACCAGCCAGGTGATCAAAACCACAATAGCAAATGCCGGCAGGTCGGCAATGAGGCGCATACCGGCAAGCTGCGGCGCACCCGTCCACGCAAGGTATGCCTCGGTCACATCTGCAGGCAGCATGTTAAGGGCAGTTCCGCCGGCCAGCATTTCGGCGGCCTTCGCAAATCCGCGTGAAGCGCTCAGATAATCAATCGTAAAAAACTCGGGTATGCTTACGCCGATGCCCTGCATTAGTCCGGTAAAATAGCTAGACCACGAAATGGCGACCGCAATATTGCCCACCGCGTATTCCATGATCAGGTCCCAGCCGATGATCCATGCAAGCAGCTCACCCAGACTGGCGTAGGCGTATGTGTAGGCGCTTCCGCTGAGCGGGATGGACGACGCAAACTGGGCATAGCACAGCGCCGAGAATCCGCAGGCTATTGCCGAAAAAATAAAGAGCAGCGACACCGCCGGCCCCCCTGCAACCGCCGAGTTGCCGATGGTACTGAAGATGCCGGCACCTATGATGGCTGCGATACCGAGAGAGGTGAGGTCTCTTACACCCAGATCTTTTTTCATGGAGCTGCTCTGGTCTTCGAAGGCAGCATGGGCCAGAATGGATTCGACGGACTTCCGCCGGAACAAGGATCTTATTTCCATTGTTGCAGTTTAAGTCCTCAAATATAGGATTTTTTCAATACCTGCAAAGCATCCGTGTAAACGGGCCAGGTGAGCCTATTATAAACCCTGGCAGTACCAGCCTCCCGTGAACCCTTTGTAAACGGGCAAAGTTGATATAGAGAAATTTTAAGATGGCAGGTAGTTGATATTAAAACGACGTCTTGTTTAGGGTAAATCTCTTTTTAATTGTCGTATTGATTAAAGATGGTACGTCATGAAAAATCTATTTGTATTAGTTCTCTTCCTGGCAGGGATGACCGGGATAGCCTTACCACAGATTGTATATGCCCAGTGGTCATCAATAGAAGGCCCGTATGGTGGAGGAATCAGTGGGATTGTGGCGGACAGCTCCGGAAATTTTTATGCCTGTTCAGGCATTGACCTTTTAAAGACGGATGATATTGGCGAAGGGTGGGAAACCATCCAAACTTCTGCCGACATACACCGCTGTATTCTGATAACGCCGGAAGAAGTGCTTTTTGTTTCAACAAATTCAGGCGCCATCCGGTCATACGATGGGGGAAACACATGGGAGGATGCGTCAAACGGGCTCGTTGGCACTATAACCAGTATGGTACAGCTTCCGGGAGGGCGCATCGTTTGCATTTCACAACTACAGACCGATGATCAGTATATATGTATCACTGACGATCTGGGATCGAACTGGAGTTCAGCACCCCACGAAAACAACATCTATTACAATCTCATGACAGACACGGCAACCGGTTATGTCAGTTATATTTCATCTGGTGACCTGTACAGGTCAGCAGATGGCATTAACTGGGATACTACCGAATTACCCAATTACATTACGTACCACCAGGATTTCTATGTAGACCGGCAGGGCAGGTTGTACATAGCGTATGGCGATAACACTTATCCACCCTTTTGGTATGTAGTCCGGTCATCAGACTATGGGGCCACATGGCAACAGTTGCTCTATGTAGGTTCGGGTGGTGAGGACCAGCCAATGTCTCTTACACAGATAGATAACGGCGATCTTATCGTAATAGTAAATGACACGACATTCAGAAGATCAACTGATGATGGCCTTACATGGCAAACTGCCGGTACCGGAGTTCCCGGTATGTCTGTCGAGTATATGTATGATGTTCCCGGAGATACGATATGCGGACAGTCAAATCACGGACTGTACTACTCGCCCGATAATGGCTACACTTGGTTATGGGGTTCAAACGGGATTACTCCTAATAGTATATCCCAGATGGCAGTATCAGAATCAGGTGTTATCCTTGCTTCCACAGACGGGGGCTCAGGGTTGTGGAGGTCGCCCGATAACGGTTTAAGCTGGGAAGATGCTAGACAGGAGATTCCAAATTTTGATCAATGTCAAAAAATCATGTATTCAGGCAACCACTTCTGGGTTTATTATGCGACTAACAGTCATTACAGGTTTGCCCGTTATGACGGTAACGGCCAGTGGGAGGTGCTGTTCCACCCGGGATGGCCTAATTGCTTCAGCGCCAGGGCCGACGGTGATACATATATGGGCGATCTAAATGGATTATCTAAGTCGGAAGACTTTGGGGATACATGGACTGTGCTAACAGGATCAGTGTTTCCGGATGTATATGTCAGGGGAGTGAAGTGCCTCAGCTCTGGCACCGTCCTGTGCCTTGTAGGAAGCGGCCTTGCGGGTTTCGAACCATATTACATTTACCGGTCTACAGATGACGGGAACACATGGACGGCTGTCTTTGAGCCATTCTTTGGAGCCAACAACTATAACTATTCCATCGATTTCCACACTAACGGAATAGGTGACATCTATTTTGGTGTCCCACAGAACAGTACTTACGGTAATCCTGCCTACTATTATACATCGAATGACGACGGTTTAACCTGGACTCTTGTTAATTTACCTGATTCTTTTGAGATCACTTCACTTTATACCGATGCAGCCAATGGTCTATATGTTATCAGTGAAAATGTTTTATATAAGACCGATAAAGGCGCCATCTGGGTGCCTGATATGGAAGGGTTACCGGAAAATGCTCCACCATTTGCGCTTGTTGAAGCTGAATACAACAATATATATATGAGAATGACCAGCCATGGAATATTTAAGAAAAGTGTACCGGTCGATACAAAGAAACCTTTACCACTTTCTTCTTCCTTTACTGTTTACCCCAATCCTGCCGCCAGCACAATAACGATTCAGTATACCGGTATAAACAACCCGGAAGATATTATACTGCAGCTGCACGACATTACAGGTAAATGCCTGAGAGAAATCAGGTTAAGGGCAGGCAATACAATTCTCGATCTCACAGATATCGCCCCTGGTACCTACTTCTTAAAAGGCGAAGGCGTTGTCAGTAAACTTGTAAAGTTTTAGCGAACCAAAAGAGGCCGCCTCTTGCATAAATGCGCGTGAGGTGGGTTCTTGCATGTATAACAAAAGAGGCCGCCTCTTATCGAGACAGCCTCCCATACGGTTGCCACAGTACATTGCAACCTTCACCAAATAAATTCTGTTAGTTCGTTTTCAGAACTTTTACTACACCAGTCTTCCCGTCCGAAAGTACTATCCTCAGGAAGTAGATGCCTGTGGGGTAGTCGCTGAGATCATATTGCAGAACAGCGGTGCCGGTATGTGTGAGATTGCGGTCTATAGTGCTTCCTGAAAGCATGTGCCCTTTTGCATTGTACAGTTGCAGATGGGTTATGCGGGCAGC
>CAZXQT010000008.1:86332-108005 GCA_964643225.1 uncultured Lentimicrobium sp.
CAGTATTGCCGCCAACGGGCTGATGGGTTATGGTTATCAGGCCGCCGGTTGGGTTCGGGCCCACGGTTATGCCGAGAGTGTTGCGGAGCGACAGGTAATCAACAGCGGTTACATCTGCAAAGATGGCAACCAGGTTTCTGTCTGCAAGAATGTTAAATGTGTAAACAGGTTGCACCGAAACGGTATCGCCATTCTCTTCCCAGTAGAGGAATTTAAAGTTTTCGTTAGCAACGGCTTCCACCGTAACAGGGGAGCCCTCGGCATAGGTACCTGCTCCGGTTACTGTTCCGCCGTTTGCGGGATCTGCCGAAACTGCAACGGTATGGGTAGCAGTGGCCGACTGGAAATGGGCAACCAGCGAAGAGTCAGAAAGCAGAACCAGGGTAAAGGAAGATTCTGTTGAAATTACCGTTCCGTCGGCACTCCAGTTCAGGAATTCGTAACCCGTTGCCGGGGATGCTTCGAGGGCCACCTCGGTGCCGTACACATAGGTACCAGCTCCGGTAACGGTTCCGCCCGATGCAGGCATAACGGCCACTGTAAGGGTGTAGCTGGCTACTTCAAAGTTGGCCTGCAGGTTGCGGTTGGCTGTTACGGTAAAGGTGTACGAAGGACTGGTGCTCACCACCGTGCCGTTCTCTGTCCAGTTTAGGAAGTTGTAGATAGAACCCGCAGTTGCTGTAATCGTTGCTGTAGTATTGGCTGCATAGGCACCTCCACCTG
This sequence comes from uncultured Lentimicrobium sp., assembly GCA_964643225.1. GTDB lineage: Bacteria > Bacteroidota > Bacteroidia > Bacteroidales > Lentimicrobiaceae > Lentimicrobium. Next base: position 87,056 of record CAZXQT010000008.1, read on the forward strand.
TTACCGTTCCTGCATCACCGGGTACCGCTTCCACAGTTACTTCAAACATCTGGGTGTTGAACCATTCCAGCGCTTCGTCAATCATAGTCTGCACATCGTTGTCGGCGGCGATCTGACTTATATCAAAACTGATAAAGAAGGAGCGGTAAATTTTGTTGTCGAGCCATACGGCGCAGGTGTTTCCTTTTGAATAGGCGTCACCCGATATCGGACCGTCGCTGAACTTGAACGAATTATTTGATTGTATTTCCGGATTTGTGACTTCGCCGGCAAACCAGTCGGGGCAGGCGCGACGGTAAATTACGTCGGGACTGTCGGCACTGACTGCTATCTCCAGACCGTTTGTACCGATGGGTGAGTTGGCAACACCAATAATGGTTCCATCATGGTAGCCCGGGGTGTCTGGTCCGCCAAGACCATCCGTACCACCAAAAATTGGAGGATTGGGCTGTACCTCATACCCGGCCCTTAGATAACCGGTTACAAACCTGTTCAGGTACCGTGAGTTGGGCAGACCATGTTGAGCAGATGCCAGGTTATCGCCGGCAAAGAAAATATTTCTCGGTTGCTGGGTAGTTCCGCTGTCAAGAAATTCCATCAGTGCCCTGCTCAGAGTATCGTGAATGGGCGTAATGCCGGCAGAGTTCGCATAGGCAAACACGGTTTTGTACTGCAACGGAATATCGTACGAGTCGAAGGCTGTCCAGTTATAGATATCGTACTGCACACCAGCGTTGGTGAGCGCTGTGGTATATTCAGGAAGTTCCTTGTTCTGGTAATCCTGATATCCGGCAATGTTACCCGGTGTTAGTATAATGACTTCAGTACCTGCGGTCGGGAGCACGGTGTAGGCAAGGTTTTCGCTGAACAGTGTATCCATCACTGCACGGTTAGCGTTCACTGAATTGTCGGTAGCCACAAAGTAGTACTGTACCGTCGACCCTGTCGGGATGTTATGCACGGAGTAATGGTAGTGGTTAAGCTGGTTAACAGAGTCGTGCGGTACAGCCATCCAGCCGCTTCCGTGGTTGTAGTAAAGGGAGTCTGAAACAAGTCCCGACATATCGGTGATAATAGCCTCAAATGTTGCCGAAGAGCTGAAGGTATTCCATACTTTCTTAGTAGTAATCATAGGCGGCTGCAGGTCTTCGCCCGGATAGAACCTGATGGCCATTTCGTTGTGCAGCAGGTTGCCGGCCGGATCGGGACCGATATAGTTACCGCTAACCACATTCTCGTTCAGATAACCGAGCCCGGTAGTGTAATCGTCGTTCTGAATTCCGATAGTGGCGCTTTTGGCGAAGTCGTGCGGATTGGCACCACCGGTCTGACCATTTGCCACAGTTTTGTACTGCATTATGATCTCCCCGTTTTCGTACAGAACTGCCTGAAACGTAATAGTCGGTGTTCCGCCGGTGCCGGCAGCAAATTTAAGCTTATCCCACTGTACGATCGTATACCGCGAAGGGGCCGTTCCAAAGGTCTGATAGTACACATTGCCGGTTCCTTCAACGGCTACGAGGTCATCCCAGAATACCGAAATAAGCGCAGGCATTCCGCTGTAACCCGGAATGTACTGATGGTAGTTGAAAATGTTACCGTCGTTATCCCAGCCCTGATCGGGGAAAGGTTTCACCCAGTTGTTATCTGCAAGCAGCAGCGTTCCGTTGATATCGGCATGGAAAAACGCGCGCGGTATTCCGTAAAACGGGAAATTAAAACCTATAGGAATGGCTTCAGAGAAATTGTCGTCACCCGAAAAGGCATTAACACCATACATAACGGTTGATGTACCGGTCGTGCTGATGTCGGTCCAGTTGTAGGCCGGCCCATCGGGCTCGTCGCTGTCAATCCACCGGTAGCCCATTGCATCGGGTCCACCCACACCGTAATGCACTGCCACTTCGAACTGTGCGGTAATGGTATCGTTAACGGTATTTGCGTCGCCTGCAAGCTGTGTATAGCATTTCAGGGTGTACACACCTGCACTGGCGGCAGTAAAAGCCGGAAAATGCAGTGTATCAGTGCTCCCTGCTGCCATGGCATCGGTATAGGTGCGCTGCATGGAATACACGCTGTTGTTCTGTGCATCCAGAATATTGAACTGCACCGGGAAATCGCTGGTCAGCTCACCGGTGCCAAAATTCTTCAGGGTAACCACCGGGGTAACCGGATTACCCAGCACCGAAAAACCCACCGGTGAAAGCACGTTCAGTATACCCACATCGCTGGGCAGGGGCTTGCCCACTTTAATATCGTCAACAAGGAATCCGTACGTGGCCTGGGTCCATTTAATGGCCAGGTAGATGTTCTGTCCCGCGTAAGCGGTAAGGTCGTAGTTAAATTCCTGGTAGGCCGCTCCTATTCCGGTAACGCTGCCCAGAACCACATTAAAGTTCGACATGGCGTTGCCGGTAGTCGACAAGCGTACCTCCATGTTTTCGGTGCCGTACCATGAGCGGGCAAAAAAGTTGAATGCATCGCCCGCACTCACCGCTACCTGCGGGGTTACCAGCCAGTCATTGCCGTTGTTGTTGTAGCAGTCAACAAAGCATACATAATTGCCTGTATGCGCGTGCGTGGGCTTGTTAAAGGCCCTGAATTTAGAATTGTCGTTGTTTACATCGTAAACTTTCCATGAAGTGGGGATGACGCCACCTTCAAAACTTTCGTTGATGAGCCACTGGGCCTGCACGTTCACCGGACGGCAAAGCAACAGCACAGCAGCAATTAAGAGCAGATAGTGCGTGATGTGTTTTTTCATACAAGTAGATAGATTTAACCGGTGCAAATGAAACCTCAAAAAAGCTAATGACCAAGAAAAGTATTTATGAATTGGTCAAATCATTGATGATTTCAGGAGTCGCAACCGACTGTAAATGAGCGTTTTTGCGAAAAATGGAAGGAGTAAGACCCACATGCTTTCTAAAGAGCGCATTAAAGGTTGAAATGTTGTTGAAACCCGATTCGTGGGCAATGGCCTCAATAGAATATTTTTGAGCGAGCACCTTGTCGGATAGCAGAGCCATGGCCTCCCGTATACGATATTCATTGATCAGGTCGGAGTAACTGCGACCGAACTCCTCGTTTATGAGCTGCGAAAGGTAGGTGCGGTTGGTCTGTAGTTTCCGCGAAAGCTTATCAATGGTAAGATCAGCACGGGTAAATATCTTTTCGGCCGAAAGGGCGTTATGGAGCTTCTGCAGTAAGCGGGCCTTATCAGAAGGCGCCAGTACCAGACGTTGCTTCGACCGGTCGCCGTATTGTTCGCCGGTGAGCGTCTCCCCTGCTTTCTTATCCGCGATCTCCTGTTCCTCAGCCTCGTTCAGTTCAGCCTCGTTCAGCTCCTGCAGCTTAATGCGGGCACTTTCCAGTTCGCGCTCCCTGTTCAGCATATCGAGATTCTTGCGCACTATAAAACGATAGGCCGCATTCTTCTTGCGTAACTGGGCAACAATGATTATGATGGCAATTCCCGACAAGATGAGCCCCGACAACCATGCGGTATTGATGGTCTTTTGCCATTTAATGCGCGCTTCCTGCAAACTGCTGCGGTACTGCAAAGCCACTATATCGTGGTTGAGTTTCTCGTTTATGAACTTCTCCTCCAGCATGGCAATGCGCGCCGCCTTTTCTACATTCAGCAAGCTGTCGCTGAGGGCATCCGACCTGATCTGGTAACCGAACGCTGTTTTATAATCCCCGAGCGCCTCGTATATGTCGGCGAACTGTTTGTAGGTAACGGCAACTTCCGACAATTCCCCTGCTTCGTGGTACATTCCGGAGCTCAGTTTATTGTAATACAGAGCGGAGTCAGGTTTCCGCGAAAGCAACATTAAACGGGCAAACTGCTTATAGATGTTGGCCTTGCCGCTTATATCGCCAATTACCTTCTCAATAGCCAGCGCTTTGTTCAGGTATTTTGCGGCAGCCTCATAATTGTTCAGATGTATGTACACCTCGCCAATGCTGGCAAAGTTGGAGGCCGTACCTTCCACGTCGTGGTTCTTCTCGTCAATGCCCACTGCTTCGAAGAATATGGGGAGCGCTTTTTTGTAATCGCGCATTTCGAGGTAAATGGAACCCGTGTTGGAGAGGCAAATGCTGTATCCCAGCTGGTCGTGCAGCGAGTAAAAGGTGTTTTTTGCTTCGCTGATGTAGCTTAGTGCCCTCGGATACTCTTTGAGCCGTATGTATACATTACCGATGTTCAGGTTGCAGCGCGCAATATGCAGTGAATCGTTGAGCGCCTTGAAAATACGCAGTGCGTTGAAATTATGCTGGTTAGCCTTCTCATAGTCACCCATTCGTGCATTCACAATGGAAAGGTTGCTGTAGGCAAGACCGGTTTTGTGCTCCATACGGTTACCTAACGCAACAATCAACGCCCTGGCAGCATACTCACGGGCTTTATAGTTATACCCTTTCTTAAAAGCATCCATGAGCAGCGTATTGTAATTTTCGAGTTCGGCAAGAGCAGCCGTATCGTAACTGACTTTTGCCGATGAATCTGCCTTGCCCGCTGTGCCTCTGTAAGGAGCACCAAGGGCCGCAGCAATCAGTAGTATCTGTAGAGTTGTAGCAAGTTTAAATAATACAGTATCAGGAGTTTGCATACTGCAAAGGTAAACATTCCATTAAAACGTTTTAGCAGAATTCTTATGCATTCAAATATTTGATAAAACAATTTCCGGGTAAGTTTTGAACCAAAACCACCCTTTATCAGTCCTATTAGTAACCGCGGCATTTCGTAATACACATTGTTCCCCAATACCCAATAAACGTAAACTAATAAAACAAACAACAATGGCTGAAAAGAATATCAAACTCCGTGCTGATAAAGTAACCATGCATTACACCAAAGAAGGCGAAGGCGATACTAACCTCCTCTTCCTTCATGGATGGGGCATCAACCGCACCTACTGGACAAAGCAGATGGAGGTCTTTAAGGCGGAGCACACGGTTTATGCCGTCGATCTGGCCGGTTATGGGGAGTCAACCGCCGAGCGTACCGAATGGACCATCGAAGAATTTGCTCTCGACATTGTCGATTTCATCAAACAGCTGCAGCTGGAAAACGTGATCCTGATCGGGCATTCTATGTCTGGGATGATTGCCCTCGACGTAGTGCTCAAAACCTCGAATGTGATCACCGGCATCATCGGAGTAGACAATTTTAAGAATGTGACCGAAAAAATCACCCTCGAAGAAATACTCGAAGTGGAACAGTTCATACAGCACCTCGACACCGATTACATAGCTGCGGTTCAGGATTATGTCCGGGCCTACCTGTTATCGCCGGTAACCCCTGCACAGGCCATTGACCGGGTGCTGACCGACTTCTGCAAAACCGACAGGGTGATTGTCAAAGAAACCTTCCGAAACCTAATGCTGTACGAAGCAAAACTCCATGAAAACCTGCAGATGCTTCCGCTGAGGCTGTACCTGATAAACGGCACCAAAGAGCCCACCAATGAGCAGGCCCTCTCCCACTGCTGCAAATATGGATACGAGCTGAGAACCATCACCGGAACAGGACACTACCCTATGATCGAAAAGGACTTCGAATTCAACCAGCTGCTCAACATCAGCCTAGGGCACATAAGAGCCGACCGACAGGCCGTCAGATAAAGTGATCAGTAAATAGCCGACAATTTGTACTATTGCAGTACATATTATCCGACAATTTGTACTGATTGATTACAAAATGTCCCGCCCCTAATTATAGTAAACATATTTTTATACCTTTACATAAAATAGATATCCGGTATTTTAGTGCAAATTCTATTTATATCTGTTATGAAAAACATCATGGTATTACTGGTAATTCTTCTTATCAGTCCCTTCCACCCCACCCTCAAAGCACAGCAAAGATGGAACTTCCGGCTCCAGTTTATCAACATGGGCATTGGTCCGGTCAACACCTTCCTGTATTTGGAAGAAAATGCAAATACCTTCACCATGCATTCTGCAAAAAATGCCGACCGAAGGATCTTAGGTTTCCCTAAAGCCACGCTGGCACGCACATTTAAGAAAATGCCCAAAGGCGGTTACTTAATTCAGGCAAGGAACGGAAGGATCGTACCTCAGAACACGGGAACCGACAGTCTATACAGTACCTTCATAATTCCCATGATAGGTGTCAGGCCTTTTGCAGGAATCAGGACTGCCGGTAAGATCACCGGTGCGCTGTATGCTGACGGAAAGGTAGTTGCTCAGTTTACCGGTTATGAAACCGACCAGAGCACCCGCTTTGACTATACCGGACTTGCGCAGCAACTGCTCGATACCACCCGCCGGTATATTTATGACAAGTCCCTTCTCGAAAGGCGCGGATGGAAAAAATTTGAACGTAAACTAACAAAGATTGCCGGCAAGGCTGCTGACGATGCAGAGATGTTCTTTGGAGTCAATATGCAGTGTTCCGCACTTCCGTTCTCGCATTTTAACCTTATCCTGCTTTCGCAAGCCGAACTGAATACGCTGGATGAACCGTCATCAGGCAATATAACCTGGAAAGAAATTGACCCCCGAACTGCCTATGTTGAAATTAAAAGCTTCGGTGGAGAAGCTAAGGAGATGGACAGTATATTCCTGCAGATAATGGAACACCCATACCACAATCTGATTGTTGACCTCCGGGACAATCCCGGCGGGGGGATACAGGCTGGTCTTGCATTTGGTAAATACACCTGCCCCCTTGAACTGAATGCAGGGTATTTCGTCACCAATCAGTTCTATGCAAACCATCAAACCAACCAAAATGCGGCTTTGGAGAACTTACCGGCAACCAAATCCCGGACCACCATGGAATTCATACAGGAATTAAAAAGCTCTGAAGGCAGAAAGCTTGTTGTTTCACCTGGCAATACAGTTTTTAAAGCCCGTATATATGTGCTAACCAGTCAGAAGACGGCCAGCACCTGCGAACCCATTGTGTACGCCCTCAAAAGCAACAAACTGGCTACCATTGTAGGCGAGAAAACCGCGGGAGCCATGCTGAGCTCATCGCCCTTTTACCTGAAAGATAACTTTACCCTCATCCTTCCTCTGGCCGATTACTATACCGTTGACAATAAACGACTGGATTTGCTGGGCGTAGAGCCCGATATCCCCATCGCCGCTGATAACGCCCTGGAGCATGTTCTGAAAATGGTGAATGAGTGATCGATCTAAAGTTTACCGTTTTGTAAACTCCCTCAGCAGGTCCTCCCGGTTAATCCTGCGCAGCGTAGCCTGCAGCCAGTGCCTGTTTTCGGGCTTATACCAGAAAAAGAAACGCTGCTGCGACTGCTTTTCCTCTCGGGTGCGGGCAACATACACGGGCTGCATGGTATAGGGGTCTAAGCCCGTATAATACATGGTGGTGGCCAGTGTCATGGGCGTAGGTGTGAAATCCTGCACCTGCTCCGGGTGGAAGCCCTGCTTCATGGTTTCGCAGGCAAGCTCGGCCATGTCGGTAAGCCTGCTGCCGGGATGGCTCGATATGTAGTACGGAATGAGCTGCTGCCGCAGACCGGCTTCGCGGTTGATCTCTTCAAACCGTTTCCTGAAAATATGGTAGGTGCTGTAGTGGGGCTTACGCATGATGCGCAGCACCGCCGGTGAACTGTGCTCGGGTGCCACCTTGAGTCTGCCCGATACGTGACGGGTAATTACCTGCCGCAGATACTCATCTAGTCCGTATGCCTTGTTCTCTGCCTCTGTGCGTCCGATAAGCATATCGTACCGGATGCCGCTGCCAATGGTAATGCGCTTCACGTTCTTCACCCGCGAGGCTTCCCGGTACAGTGCGGTCATCGGACGGTGGTCTGTATTAAGGTTTTTGCAGATGGTGGGGAATATACACGACGGGCGCTTACATTTCCGGCACTTGTCAGTGTCTGTCCCCGAAAGGAGATACATATTGGCCGATGGACCACCCAGGTCGGTGATGTGCCCCTTGAACGAAGGGTCTGCTGCCACTGCCTTCACTTCATGCAGTATAGACTTTGCCGACCGGCTGGCAACAAACTTGCCCTGATGTGCCGAAATGGCGCAAAAGGAACACCCGCCAAAACAGCCACGATGCATATTTATGGAGTTCTTTATCATCTCAAAGGCCGGCACCGGTCCCCTTTTCGCATAGCGCGGATGCGGCTCGCGCGTATACGGCAGATCGAACGCAACATCGAGTTCCCCCGGTTGCATAGGCGGATAGGGCGGATTAACCACCGTTATGTAGCCGGCTTCCCTCTCCAGCAACCGCGCTCCCTGCCAGCGGTTCGACTCTTCTTCAAAAATTCTGAAATGCTTTGCAAATGTCTGCTTATCGTGGAGGCATTCCTCGTGCGAAGGCAGGCTAATGGTCTGCCACCCTTCCGGATCAGGCAACTGCGTTCCTTCGGGCACCCTGAATGCCGTTTGCTCTGCCGTCATAAGCGTGCTCAGGGCATTCCCGGCAGCCAGATGATCGGCTACCGTAATAATGCTGCGTTCACCCATCCCGAACACCAGCAAGTCGGCGCCGCTAAGGCTCAAAATTCCTGACTTAACCGTATCTTCCCAGTAATCGTAATGTGTAAGCCTTCGCATAGAAGCTTCAATGCCACCGAGCACCACAGGCACATCCGGGTAAAGCGATTTGAGGATGCGTGTATAAACCACCGATGCATGATCGGGCCTGAAGCCTGCCGCACCGCCTGCCGTATAGGCATCGTCGGACCGCAGGCGCTTGTTAGCCGTATAATGGTTTACCATCGAATCCATATTACCGGCCGTAACCCCGAAAAACAGCCGCGGGCGCCCCAGTTTCTTAAAGTCGCGCAGGTCGTCGCGCCAGTTCGGTTGCGGCAGTATTGCCACACGCAAACCCCGGCTTTCGCAGATGCGGCCAATAACCGCAGCTCCGAACGACGGGTGGTCAACATAGGCATCGCCCGTAACAACCACCACATCCACGGTATCCCAACCCCTCTTCAGGATCTCTTCCCGGGTAACCGGCAACCAGTCAGTTAGCGGGCGCTGTGTCATGATACCTTACCTGCCCTCATCGGTGAAAGCATACTGCTGATTTCCGAAGGTTTAAAAATACCCCTTTCGGTGATAAAGGCCGTGATGAGCGATGCCGGCGTTACATCGAACGCAGGGTTGAGGGCAGTTGACCCCGGCGAAGCCACCCGCACCGTGTGCAGTCTGCCTTCCGCATCAGCCCCTGTTTGCCACAGAACTTCATCGGCCGATCGCTCTTCAATAACAATATCGTTGCCCGTGGCCGTGTTACGGTCGAATGTACTCATGGGCGCGGCAATATAGAACGGCAGTCCGAAATGCTTTGCCAGGACAGCTTTCTCCAGTGTGCCGATCTTGTTCGCTGCATCGCCGTTGGCTGCAATACGATCGGCCCCCGTGATCACCAGATCAGCCAGCCCTTTCTGCATCACATACGCCGCCGCATTATCGGCAATGATCGTGTGGGGCACGCCTTCATTAAACAACTCCCAGGCCGTAAGCCGTGCACCCTGTCCGCGCGGACGGGTTTCATCGGCAAACACATGCACCTGCTTACCCCCGCGAAAGGCCTCATAAACGGGCGCCAGAGCACTTCCGTAATCCACAAAAGCCAGCCATCCCGCGTTGCAATGCGTCAATATGCCCGCCTTTTCAGGGATAAGACTGTTTCCGAACACACCAATCTGTCTGCCGGCATCCTCATTTTCCTTCGCAACGGCAAGTGCAGCCTCCAGTGCAGCTTCACGGGCCTCAAACACCTTATCTACGGCATAAAACAAATCGCGCGCTGTTGGCCGGGTGCTCCGAATCACTTCCCTTGCCTTAACGGGATCGGTGCCTGCCAGCACAGCCTGCGCCATGGCAAAAGCCGCTGCTGCGCCTATTGCACCGGCACCGCGGACCGTCATATCCTTAATGGCCGCACAGGTTTCGGTATACGTGTACAGCTCCTTTATCTCAAAAGCAAAAGGCAACCGGTTCTGATCGATCATAAAGACCGTGCCACTGCCCTCCATCCACAGAGTCTTATAGTGTATATTGCTAACTTTCATTGCGTTGCAAAGGTACAATTGTTACACCATATAGACGTAAAAACCTTAACTCCTTCGATTTTCTGTAGTGTGTTACATAAATTCAAAGGAATTTTTGTAACTTTATCCATTATTTCGAAGGAGCATTCATAAACTGCGTACAAAACACCTCAAATCAAATGGAACGTCTAAGACTTAAAAAGCTCCTGCAATGGAAAAATAAGCCTGCCCGGAAACCGCTTATCATAAGAGGGGCCCGGCAAACAGGCAAGACCTGGCTGATGATGGAATTTGGCAGCCGGTTTTATAATGCAGTTGCCTACCTTAACTTAGAGAAGTCGGAAATACTGTCAGAAGTTTTCCATAGTGGATACGACATTAAGAGAATAATCAGGGCGTTAGAGCTCGAAACCGGGATTACCATTGAGCCCGACAATACGTTGATCATTCTTGATGAGATTCAGACCATACCCAAAGCAATTACTTCTCTCAAATATTTCTGCGAAGACGCGCCTGAATATCATGTAATTGCAGCCGGTTCCCTTCTGGGAGTTGCAATGCACAATAACGTGTCGTTTCCTTTAGGCAAGGTCGAGTTTATGGATCTATATCCGCTTAACTTTACAGAGTTCCTTTATGCCTGTGGTGATGAGCGTTTTGTTGAACTGATGCAAAAAGAGGACTGGGAAATGCTGTCTGTCTTTAGAACAAACCTCACAAACCGCTTAAAAGAATACTATTTAACGGGTGGCATGCCCGAAGCAGTAAAAGCCTTCACTGAGGGCAAAGGATGGCAGGAAGTGCGCGATATACAAAAGAAAATTCTCAGTGCCTATGAACTTGACTTTTTAAAACATGCACCTTTTGCCACGGTTCCACGCATAAGAATGATCTGGAACTCCGTACTGGCCCAACTGGCAAAAGAAAATAAAAAGTTCATTTACGGATTAATTAAAGAAGGTTCCAGGGCCAGAGACTACGAAGGTGCAATATCCTGGCTCACTGATTGTGGTCAGGTTTATAAAATACACCGCGTGAATAAACCGGGTCTTCCGCTCAAAGCCTACGAAGATCAGGGAGCATTTAAGCTCTATATTGTCGATGTGGGATTACTATCGGCAATGGGCAATCTCGACCATAAAGTACTTCTGGAGAAAAACACGCTCTTAACAGAGTTTAAGGGTGCCTTAACGGAACAGTTTGTTCTGCAGCAGCTGATCAAACGAAACCCCCTGAACCGTATAATCCCAAACTAATCGCACAGCGCCTAATTCTCAACGCACCGCACTGAAACTCCTAATTTATTTTCCGCATCATAAAATACATCAAAAAATTCCTGATCAAAGTCCATAACTACTACAACCCGATCGTCGCCTGACCAATAGTAATTGACGAATCCTTCAGGAATTTCGAGTTCAAGTCCGCCTACGAACGCATTACGATCCGTGGCGAACCCTATAGATTTCAAAGCCTCGGTCTTGTAGTCTACAGACTCCGCCAAAGCCTCCCATTCATCCATGGTAGCAACATGCCAGCCCTGAGGACAAACCTTTTCAGACTCCACAACATTAAAATTATACAGTAAGCCTTTATCAGGCTGATCGGTCCATTCCCGATAGGCTAATCCGGCTGACGGCCATTCAAAGGGATCCGGTTTAAAAATGGGTGTGCCGTTATTCAGGGTTATTACCCTCAAATCTTCAAACATCCACATTTTACCGTTGATCTTTTTTGCCAGATATTTATTCCCGTCTATATCCTTAACATACGCTGAAAACAGATCGCTTTGAAAGGTAGCCTGTTGGCTGTAATACTGAACTCCTGCATTTGTTTTGGTGTAACCCCTCACATAATATCGGGTTCCGTCAGTAAGACCGGTTAAAGTAAAAACTGCATCGTACAGATTATCGCCTTTACCTATATGAAGTCCGGTAATATCCGGATTCTCTTCCGTACCATAACAAATACCATATTCCGTGATGATGCTTCCTGAGCGGTCGGTAACCACCATACGCACCGTAGCAGAGCTGGCGGTGATATCGGCAGCATCGTATAATTGCATAACCGGAGCAGAAGGCGGACCGGTTTCAAAGGATACCGCACTGCCATAGGAAGTGCCCTTTTCATTCGTAGCATATGCCCGGACATAGTACCTTGTTGACCCCAGCAGATTAATCAGTTTCCCTTCAAAATTCCCAGAACCGGCCCCGCACACAATATGTTCATCGGCCAGCGTTGGCGAAATTACTGTTCCGTAGCAAAAGCCCCTCTCCGTAACCGTAAAACCCTTATCCGACTTAACCATACCATAACAGTCAGCGGTTGAACTGCTAACAATAGGGGTGCCAACCGTTTCAATTTCAGGAAGATACTGAGTATTCACCTCTTCCGGATCATCCTTTTTACAACCCGCAATGATAACCGAAATACAAAAAATAAGCGCAATCGAGTACTGCAGTGGACTTTTCAGATGCAGAAGTTTTAGATTAGTCTTTTTCATGACGAATACTTTTTATATCCATCAAAATTATAAAGAACTATTGCACTAAAAAAAATATTTCAAAAATATCGATTAAATTTAGTGGCCGCCATTTCTCACACGTTCCACAAAACCGGCGAACCAAAACGCGTCAGCGTTGAGTCTGAACCACAACGCGTCAGCGTTGCGTCTACCCCAGGGCCAGCGATCCCCACATGTTCCTTAATTTCCACTAGTCTCACAAGTCCCACAAGTCGCACTCGCCCCACTCGTCCCACAAGTCCTACCACTCCCCTAAAACCTACAGCTGCTGCAAATACGTTATCAGATTCTCGTCGCGCTCCATGCCCAGCTTCTTGCGAAGGCGTGTGCGGGCCACCTGGATGCTCTTGGGGGTGTGGAAGGTGATGGCCGAAATGTCTTTGGTGGTCATGTTAAGCCTCAGGAAGGCCGACAGCTTTATCTCGTTGGGTGTGAGGTCGGGGTAGAGCGACTGCAGCTTGTCGTAAAAATCGTGGTGCACCTGCTGAAAGCGGACCTCAAACTCTTCCCATGTACCGGAGTCGAGGTTCGATTTTAACGCCCGCAGTATGGAGCGCAGGGCCTGGTCTTCGGCACCGCCTTGCCGTATTTCCTGCATTTCCTTAATTGTTTTGGCGATCAGCTCGTTTTTCTGCAGCAGATACATTACCTGAGTCGCCAGCTCCTTCTTCTTGTATTCGAGCTCTGTGTTCAGCTTGTCGTTGAGCAGCTTCAGGTTGTCTTTTTCGAGTGCAAGGTTGCGGCTCTCGAGCTCCAGCCCCTTTTTCGACAGCTGTACCTGACTAATGCGAATGCGCTGGTTTCTTATCCAGAGCATTGCTATGATAACCAGCAGGAACAGAATGCCGGCAACGGCAATAAATATGGTGGCGGTACGCTCTTTACGGCTCATAAGAAGCTGCTGCTGTACCTTCTGGTCGTTTATCTGCTTCTCGAACCGGTACTGCATCTCCAGGTCGGCTGACCGGGCAACCGAAGTACTGTTTATCAGAGAGTCGTACCGTGCTTTGTAGAGCTTGTGCATTTCGAGAGCGTCGCCCATTTTGCCCTGTCGCTCATAGGTGGCCGAAAGGGCCTGGTAGGCAAATATCTCCGACCGCACATTACTGCTTCCAGCGGTAAGCCTGAGCGACTGCTTAAGCACTCTTTCGGCATTTGCCAGATCGTTGGTCAGAAAGTAGATCTTGCCCATGTTATTGAGCACCTGTGCCATGCCGGCCGTGTCGTTCAGGGCAGTTCGCTGCACGAGTGCCTTGTCGTAGTATTCAAATGCCTTACTGTACTGCTGCAGTTCCACAGCTATTATACCCAGGTTGTTGTACAGGGCAGTACTCACCACTTTATCTTTTAGGATCTGCTCATTGCGCAAAGCCCGCTCAAAATAGGCGCGGGACTTTTCAAAGTCCTTTTTTTCAAGATACACAGACCCCACATTGATAATGAGTTTGTAATACCGGTTGGTGTAAACTGCACTGTCGCTCTGGTCCTTGCAATTCTCCAGCACATGCAGCCCGTTATTGAAATAAGTGAGAGCCTTGCCGGGATTATTCATCGCAAAATAGCACAAACCTATCTGAGAATACAGTCCGGCATACTTCAGGCAATTCTTTTGCGTGCCCTGCTTATCTGTGTCGAGTATCCTGAGCTGCCTGAAATAGTAATCCAGCGAAAGCGTATAGTTACGGTTATCAAGAAACAGATCGGCCAGCATTCCGTATGCCTCCCCGTTCTTCAGAGAATCGGCCCCGGGCTGCAAATTGGCCGAAATAACCTTAAGCAGGCTGTCAATCTTCTTTTCGCCCTTTACAGGGACGGCAGCCGGAGCAACTTGCACATTACTCAGCAAAAACAACAGAAAAACTACCGGTACCACCAGCCACGCCGTTTTCTTTGCTGAATACAAGTGCTTCATTCCAGTTATTTGAAACAAATATAGGAAAAAACATTTTTAAACAGCTTCTGAAATACTGCTAATCTATAATTGATCATCGGGGCTGTGCTATTTTGTTTCGGCGATTCTTTTATCATGGAGAAGTAATCCGGAAGTTTAACATCAGCCGCTTTTCCCGTATTGATCTTCTCCTTTATGGCTTGATTTAAACTCTTCTCTTCCTTTACTTGCTTATCTGCTTTCACTCCGTGTAAAAGCTCCTTATCGATAAAAGCAACAGTGCTTCCCCTTACTCTCTCTGCACATTTTAAGCTTTTACATAAGATCAGGATGTCGCCTGCATAACGTACGTACTTGTACCCCCTTTTATCAAGTTCCTTATCGAGTTCATTGAGTATAATGTTGCCGAGCAAAGGACTTAATGGTCCTGCAACAGGTACGCCCAGCTCGTTGGTTTTAAAACCTTCGCTCGTGAGCACTTTGGCATTCAGGTATTTATTGATCAGCGATACCACGCGATCGTCTTTGATCGTTTCTGATATCACCCGTACCAGTTTATTGTGGTCAACTGAGTCAAAGAACTTTTCCAGTTCCATGTCTACTGCATACACATAGCCTTCATTTATATACTTCACACTCTGAAGCAATGCATCGTGTGCATTGTGCTGCGATCGTATCGGGTAACTATGGTCTGAGAACTCCTGCTCAAAGATGGGCGTCAGCGCCTGCGCCATTGCCTGCTGAATTACCCGGTCAACTACAGCAGGTCCATTTTCTTCAGGATTGTAGGTGCCATTTAATATCGAGGTAATAAGTTCCTCTTCATGATCGACAAGAAAATAGATCAAACACCTCACTTTCTCGTCTTCACTCTCTTCTGTTCCCTTGTCGCGCAATACCCGCAGGTATGCCTGTTTCAGGTTTTCGGGTGATAAAATTTGCTCTAATAATCCATATTTCTCTGCATTGTTATTAATCTCTGGGGTTTCAACTTGTACGGCATTTATCTGCATTCGTTCCCTTATTTAGTTAAATTCCTTTGATTTTATTCAAGAAAGGCACACCCTATTGTGTGCCTTTCTGCTATTGTCCAATCATCAATCAATTAGCGAATAATCACCTTTTCACTCACTATGCCGTTTTTGCCTATCACTACTACCAGGTATGTGCCCCAGCCAATACCTTTAACGTTTAGCCGGTATTGTGTGCCGTCGGCAACCGCTTTCATCACGGGCTGACCCTGCATGTTAAGCAGTGTAACGGTAGCACCTGCACCAGCCTGAACGTACAATACTTCGGTTGCCGGATTTGGCCATACCTTGATCTGTGGTTTTTCAATCTTCTGTGTACCGACCGGTCCCCATGGAATAACGTTAGAGAACGAAAGTTCCGATTCGCCGGTGGTATAATACGTCTTCACACCATACACATAGTATGCAATGTCGGCCGGAGGCCATGTTACATTGTCGGTATACGAAGTGGTATTTACCATATCCGATACGAATGCCCATCCCGATGCATTATCAATATCGTCGAGCTTACCCATGGTAACTTTGTAACCGGTTACTGAACGGCCCGAAGCATTGCCTGATGTATTGTTTGCTGCATAGCCGGCACTCTCCGTAAACTTAACGTTGGCATGGATAAGGAACGATCCGTGATAGAGTGTCAATCCCGAAAGTAGACTAAAGTCGCCGCCTTCGTAGCGATAAAATGCATTATCGGGGGTGGTTGCCGATGCGGTGTCCATACCAAGGTAGTTAACCTGATATCCGGAAACGTCGAACAACGCCATGATATAGTACTTACCCTGCATATTCAGGTTCGGAACATCTACGGTTACCCATCCGTCGTCGACCGTGGTGAACGGAGCAGAGGTGTAAACATGATGACCGGCTGCATCGAAGATGGTAAGCCTGTTGGTGCCCGGCTGACTAACACCGTATTTGGCCCAGAACATGTCGATGCTGGTAACGGTGAGTGGTTCGTCGAACTGCATACGGTTACCCAGCCATACTTTTTCGCTGGGCTCACCTGCAAAGCCATTTTCATGCATACCGTCGTCGGTAGCAACAACGCCGTTCGATGCGGTGTAGGGCTCAAACCATGTAACCATGGCCGATGTACTGTCAACCTCTGCATACACTGCCCTGGCAATTTCCATGGCTTCTGTGAGCACAATATTTTCCAGCTGTGTGGTCTGCTGAATGTCGACTGTGGTTGTGTAGATTTCGTATCCCCCGGCAACTACCCTTAACTGGTAATTATCGGCAATGTAAACATTATTCAGTACGAAGTTGCCCGATGCATCGCTGGTGGTGCTGTACGGCGCATACCCGTCGAGGGTAACCACAGCATCCTCAATACCTGCGGATGGGTCATCGTTCCCCGTAAGGGAACCTGAAACGGTAACCATAGCAAGCGACGGCAGTTCGAAATCAAGCACGGTATTTTGTCCGGCAACGGTTCCGAGCGAATGGGTTACTACCTGGTAACCAAACTTATCGGCCGAAGTGGCATAGCTACCTGCGGGGACAAACGGCAGACTGTAGTTACCGGCTGCATCGGTGTAGGTGGTTATATTAAGCGGTACAACCTGCACTTTAACCTCGCTAAGCGGCAGAGCGGCCACATCGTGTACATTACCAGAAACAGAGCCAATATTATCGTTAAAGATGAGATCCATATCGGGATTAATATTCGACGTACCGGCTGCCGGCGGTGCAAACGGATCAGGCACCTCGCTGTTAGAAGAAGCAAGCAGTGTGCTGGTAAACATCGTACCCGTAGAGCGGAAAATGCGGTTGTTTGCAGTATAGTCGCTGGTCTTCTGCACCATGACCACAAGGTTCATTGTTGTATCGCTGTAGTGGAATGGGGTCTGGAACGGGATGTATATTGATCCGGCATCCTTTAAAAAGTCCACATCACCTTCAAAAGCCAGGGTAAGGTCGCCTGCAGGCACCCAGGTAGAAAGATCGGCCTGACTGGTCTGACCAATCCAGAGTTTTATGGGCACGTTCAGTTCATCTCCGTCGAAAAGGAACTTATACCGGATTCCGAAAATTACGCCTTCTTTTGCAACCTGTTCGCCGGTATACATGCTTTCGCTGAGGCTGTTGCGGTAACCGAAATAAACGGGTGCCTCGTAGTATGTTTCATCAATGCCCACTACCACTACTTCCGATGAATCGGCAATACCGTTAAGGAATATGCTGTTGCTGCGGTTGTTGGCCTGGTACTGATCTTCCGCATAAACCACTGCTGCATGTACTTCTTCGGTTTGTATTTCGGGGAAAGTGTACTGCAGGGTATACATCTGCTCTTCGCCCGGTTGTATATCGTTGCCCGGCAGGGAATACAGCGTGGTTCCATCGGCCGACATCAGTTCTACACGGTAACTGCTTCCGGTAACGGGCAGCAGACCGTTGTTATTCATTGTAACGCTGAACGCGGATGGTTGGCTGAGTGTGTAGAAACTGTCGCCTTCCATTGCCAGCAGGTTCAGATCGCGATCGTCTTTATGCACGGTGATGTTCATTCCGGTTATCACATCCAGGTCAACCTGACCTGACCAGGAGTTAGGATCGGTAACACTCACAAAGAACCCAATGCGCCCGGTTGTTCCGGCAAAGGCCGACAGATCAGCGGTAATCAGTCCGTAGGTCATAACATTGAGTGGATCATTCATTATAAAGTTCCATGTTGAAGTAGCCTCATTATAATAGTACAGATCGAGGTTACCCATCCACCACATGCTGGTTTTAGCATAAAATGTGAGTACGGGATTCTCGCCCACATCTACACGGCAGGTGACCAGAGTATCGCTCTGGGTATTGCTGAACATGCTGGTAGCATGGTACTGGCCCAGTGCCGGACTTGCATTGGTGCGTGCCCATAAGCCACCATGGCGCCAGTTAGCCGGTGGAAATGCCTCATTCTCGAAGTCTTCGAAGAAGGCGTTCCATGCCAGAACATTGCGTTCCATTAGCTGACAGTTGTTGGTATTGTTTTCATCCGTCGCAAGGCAGGCATCGAAAGTATAGTTTCCGGGTTCGGGAGCGGTCCACTGTGCAGTAACGTTTGCGGTTTCGAAAGGGGCAAGTGCGCCGGTATTCACCACAATCAGGGTATTGCCGTTAACTTTAAAGGTAACCGGTTTATCGGCTGTTGCCGTTCCGGTGTTCTGTACAGTAGCCGTCAGCGTAAGCGTATTGCCTTCAAAAACGGTACTGAGGTCTCCCGTAAGGGAAAGCATTTCAAACTCATCGGCCAGCGGGGTAACGCACGAAACAAAGGCTACCCAACCCGAAACCTCTTCCCATCCGGGGCCCATAAAATGGATGGTAAGGGCTCCGTCAGTGTTCATGGCGACTATCTCGCCGGGGTTGTCGGTGCCGAGGAAGTTACCGATAAGCGGTGCATCGGTGCCGGTGCCGTTATAGATCTCGAACGCACCCCAGCTCACGTTGAACTCGAGGAAGCTTATTTTTACCCTGTCGCCCGGATTAGCCGGCAGCAGTGTGGTTACGGCATCGTCGTTCATGCCGAAATTACCTTCGAGTCCGCCCGAATCGGTAAATGTTCCGCCACAGGTGGTAATGGTTTGTGTTCCGGTGGCAACCATCGGGTAAACCGTTCCGAGGTTATACACCATGGTTTCTGTGGTATCGTTGGCGTGGTTGGGATCCTGTGCGTTATTGGTGTACGCGGTGATCGTGTACTGGCCCGGCTGCGATAAGTTGGCTGGAGTATTAAAGGTATAGGTTGAATACTGGTTTGGACCGATCGATAGCGACGAAGCGTTCTCCGTAACCGGGGTGCCGTTGTTTATACGGTAAGCCATGTTAATGCCGGTAATAGCCGACTCACTTTCGTTCTTAATGCGCACGGTTATCTGCTCGCTGGCGGTGAGTCCGGGAGCACTAACCGGGTTAGTGATCGCTTTCGCGGAAACGTCGCCGGCAAGGCCAGGTGCACAGAGGTTAAAGGCAAGATTATAGCTGCCCCATGAAAACATGGAAGCCGCGGTCCAGTCGGTGAAACCGAGACCGAAACCATTGTCCGGGTTCTTCCAGTGGAACTCATTTTCTATAATGAGGGACTCGTGTGTATGCCAGCCCCACTGACTTGTAACCGAGTAGTCGCTCACTGCCTGAATGCCCAGCCAATAGCGGCCCGGGGTTAGGTTAACCACCTGAGGCAGCGATATTTCGTAGAGGAAAATGCCCATAGTAAGATCAACCGGCACCTGGTTAAAGGCAGTAACATCATTAAATGTATGCAGGGCAGCGCCGGGCATACCGCCGTTATCGGCATAAAAGACCACATTAATGGCCGGTATATCGGCACCTGAATACGCGTTGTAGGAACCGGCAGCATTAACATAGGCCACCTGCCAGGTATTGCCTTCGGGGACCACGAAATCGTCGGCAGCGAAGCTTGTATAGGCAGCATTGGCAGCATCAGTGATGTCGTGACTAACAATATTGCCCCATGACAGCGGCATCAGCTGGTCGTACAGTACGGGACCGTTGCGGGTAGCTTTTGCGGCCGTGTTGTTAGCGGGTTTTTGTGCAAAGCGTTTAACAGGCTCTGCTGCATTCCCGATCATAAAGAGCAGCATAAAACTAAAGGCCAGCACCATGCTGAGCTTTGGTCCACGCGATTTCCGCTCCTTCTGGCTTTCCTTCTCCTCTGCATCAGCATTGGAGGGATCAGAAGAATCGGAAGCATTAGAGGAGTTAAAGGGGTTGATCTTCTCAAGGACCTTTTTGAGGGCCTTATTTTCGCTGGCGAGCCGTTCGAGCTCCTGAGCCAGGTCCGCTCCGGTATCGGCAGCGGTAGTTTCTTTGAGTTTTTTCTTTTGCATTTTTTGTTGCATTAGTACACTTGCAAAATTCTGACAAACAGTGAGAAAACCTGCTTTACTAAAGGGAACAAAAGGACTACAGGGCGGCCCCGGAGAGGGAACAAAATTGCTACAAAGATTAAAATAGGCTGAAAATGAGGGGGGTTGGAAGGATTTAGGTGTTTATCAGGTTGAAATGTGTTCGGTAGGTGGGAATGGATTGTTACAGGTTCGGGTTTGGGATTGGTTCGGGACTGGTTCGGGTTTGGTTCGGGTTTGGACCAGAATTTTACCGAATCGGTAAGTGGAGAGGGAGGGTCAGGCTTATTTTGGATAGGTATGCGGTGGGTAACTGGTAGGTATAAAGTCCGTATCAACTCTACCCCAATGCTACCTCATCTCTACCTCAACTCTACGGGTGGGGGTAGACATAAGGTAGCTTTGAGGTAGCTTTGAGGTAGCTTTGAGGCGGAGATGGTATAGGGTTGCTATGGAGTTGGAGTGGAGGGATTGTGGAGTTTAAGCAAATTTTCTGACTTTCTGCAGTATCTTGCTCCAATCTCTGATTTCATTTTGCGTTTAACTTGTTTATTACTACCGTGGACAGGTGGACTGTAGTGGTCTAAAAAAATTGGACAGGAGTATAAATCATTTATTATATTTCT
>CAZXQT010000009.1:0-95004 GCA_964643225.1 uncultured Lentimicrobium sp.
TGGGGTTTAAAGACACCAAAGGGAGAAACCAAAATGATGTCGGCACTGCTCGATTCAGCAGTATTCCCAGGTGTACAGGGTGGTCCGCTGGAGCATGTGATCGCTGCTAAAGCTGTTGCCTTTGGTGAAGCACTGTCCGATGAGTTTATGGAGTACATCATCCAGGTTAAAAAGAATGCACAGGTTATGGCAAAGGCATTTGTTGATAAAGGATACCATGTTATTTCAGGCGGTACCGACAATCATTTAATGCTGATTGACCTCCGGTCTAAATTCCCTGATCTTACAGGTAAGGTTGCTGAAAACACCCTTGTTCAGGCAGACATTACCATCAATAAGAACATGGTTCCCTTCGACAGCCGTTCACCATTCACCACTTCGGGTATACGGGTTGGCACACCAGCCGTAACTACCCGTGGATTGAAAGAGATCCATATGCTAATGATCGTTGATCTGATCGACGAAGTACTCAGCAATATCGACAATCAAACAGTAATTGATGGTGTTCGCGATAAGGTTAACGATATGATGTCAGGCTTCCCGTTATTTGCCTGGTAATACATTTCCTGTAAAGTCTTTTTAAATAAAAAGGCTGTAGAAAGTTCGAATAAAAAAGGCTGTAGAAAAAGGTATCGTAACCTTAATCTGCAGCCTTTTTCGATGGGTTAACTATTCGCCGTACTGACTGAAGATCACTATTGAAACCGGGCCAAGGGTCCATGCAACACCTGCCTGGCGGTTAGTGCGATAGCATTCCACGCCTGTAATAATAAGATCGTAATCCGTGTAATCAGCGGGTGGTTCAGGGTTATCGGAGAGGCAGTGGTTATCTACCTCTATTTCATCATTGAATCGCGTGGCAACCATCTGCAGGTACTGGTTCGATTCATTATCCATACAAATAATAAGCACCCGTTTTATCTCTTTAAATCCGTTATCTATTACAAGGGCAACGTCACTTTTTACCTTTTCAAAGAAATAACGTGCCTTTCCACCGGTCTTATCAGAACTTAACAACGGACGGGAACTGCCAACTACCAACAAATTATACTTACCCCTATTGGCTGTTCGGGTTATCTCCTGTTGCACCAGTTCAGAGGTACGGTACTCTGTTGTAACGTTCAAGCCCTCCATCTCAGCAATTTTCAGAATATTTCTGAAAGCTTCCTCCTCAAACTGTGCAGCACTGTCTTTTGATATTTCCGTATCGGGAGTCAAATGCAAAGCATTGATGCTCATTTGATTTTTATCTTTTGAAAACAACTGAGCCACCAGTGTGAGCAGCCGGATGCCGGATGCCGGAGGTCCAAAGGATATAAGTACTTTAAAGAGACCGCTGACACTGGCAAGCGACTCACCACTTCTGAACAACCAGTTAATTAATTCCATTAACGGCCCGGTCATGAATGTAGTTACCAATGCCATCAGAACCAGAATAGTGAATATTTCAGGTGATAATATGCCAATATCATACCCAATATTCAATGCCACTAATTCAATTAAACCACGGGTATTCATTAACGAACCGATCAGAAGGCTGTTTTTCCATGACTGTCCTGTAATACGGGCAGCTAATGCACTCCCCAGAAACTTTCCTGCAACGGCAACCAATATAACTATGCCGGCAACTTTCCAAAGGCTTACATCATTCAATAATCCTATTTCTGTCCGTAAACCGGTGTATACAAAGAACAAAGGCAACAAAAGCACAAGACTAACATCCTCAATCTTTTCAGACAAGATAGCCTTGAACCGTGCATTTTCAGGCATAATAACTCCAGCCATAAAAGCACCAAACAAGGCATGGATGCCGATGCTTTCTGTTATAAATGCCGAAATGAGCATAAGCCCAAAAACAGCAGCAACAATATTCTTACCAACAGTTTCTGGAACCTGGTACCTCGAAGCTAATTTGTTTAATAATGGTCTGATGACCAGCAGCATAAATGCTATAAAGGCAAATGAAAGCAATATGGTAGCAACAGCACCGGTAAGTGCCGAAGCATTTGCAATGGCAACAACAACAGCAAGTATGCCCCATGCAGTTATATCATTTATAGCAGCACTGGTAATAACTGTCATTCCAAGAGGCGACTTACTGATTCCCCGCTCCTGCACAATGCGGGCAAGCACAGGAAACGCAGTAATACTCATAGCTATGCCCATAAAAAGAGCAAAACTTATAAACGTTGCGCCCTGAGGTGCAAATCTCGTATACGTGAAATAGGCAAGCCCCATCCCAAGTATATAAGGAAATATAATACTGGCATTACTTATAAACAATGCGGCCTTTGCTCTGTGGCGGATTACCCCCATATCAAGCTCCATTCCAATGATAAACATGAACAGAATCAAACCTATCTGACTCAGAAACTCCAGGTTTGACAACGAATCAACAGGAAAGAGAAAAGCCGAGATCTCAGGGAAGAACATCCCGAGTAACGAAGGCCCAAGCATAATACCGGCAATTATCTCACCAATCACTGTTGGCTGGCTTATAAGCGACATTACCCAGGCGAGAATGCGCGATGCAATAATAATTACAAGTATCTGTAGTATAAGAATGGAGAGTGGATGCTGAAAATTAAAAGAACCAGAGAAATCAAAGACCCTGGTCCGGTCGATACCTGATGCATCTTTAATAATCCCCTTTGTTACTTCAAGCGCTGTTCCTGCATCGTAAATAAAATACACAATACCAGTAACCGCTATTATCAGTATAAGATTGATTAATATGCTACGGTGTTTTCGACTGGCCATTGTACTGTATTAGATTTGGTCTTTTTCGAATGCCTTCAGCACAGTATTAACTTCCTGTTCCGTTGATGTTAGCTTATTGCGGCAAAACTGCAGGAGATGCGATGCACGTTTAACTTTTTCTGATAATTCATCTACACTCACTGACGAATCTTCCAGTTCTTTAATGATGTTTTCAAGTTCTGTTACTGCAAGAGCATAGGTTAAACCCTCTTCTTGTCCCTCTATTGAATTTTTGCCGTTATCGTTCATATTTCTGGCTGTGCATTATAAAACATCAATCCGGTAAATTTACAAAAAACATATCATTTACTTCTTGCACTGTTGCGGTAATATTCATTGCGTATGAGGTAACATGCATTGTGTCACCAACCCGCACATCTTCTTTTGTTTCCGGTATACGCCCATTCACCCGAACAACAGAATACCCTCTCCTGAGCACATTAACCGGATCGAGTAGTCTTAGCTTTTCCTGCAGAGCAGAAAGCGCTGTTCTGTTAGCGGTTATAAAATGTTTTTCAATAAACAACAACTTCCCAAAATAGTTCTTTTGCAAAGCGTCTTCCTTACTGAGCAACATGAATGGCTGATTAACCAGAGAATTGGTATACCGGCTAAGCTGAATACGATTATTGTATATTAATACCCGCGAATTATTGATAAAATTACCCGAAATCACTGCATATCCTGTCTTCTCATCCGAAATCAGTTGTTGTGAAAACTTACGGAGTGACAATAAGTTATCTTTACATCTCTGCTGCTCATTTATGAGGATATCGTAAGTGAGGTCATTCAAAAACTGACGAATACCCTGCAACCGGTTATCCTGCTGCATAAACAGGTTAAGTATAAAATGGGCAACATCTGTGGGAGTTATTTTATTGACGCAGGCTACCATCTCGGTAACCGTTTCGTTCGTTGAATGCCCTATGCCGGTAATAACTGGCAACGGGAATGTAGCCACCTCACGGGCAAGCGTTAAATGATCATAACATGACAACCCTACATCATCTCCTCCACCGCGAACAATTGCTACTGCATCAAATGCTGCTGCAAAGCCTCTTATTACCTTTAACTGCGCGGTTATTGATTCCACCGCACCTTTGCCCTGAATCACAGCAGGATACAATTTCGTAATTACACAATAGCCGTTTCGGTTGTTTTCGAGAGTTACTATCAAATCATTATAACCTTTGCTTGATGCAACAGAAATAACCGCCAGGTTTTTAATTAACACAGGCAGGGTTAATGAGCGGTTATATTCAAAGACTCCTTCCTCCTTAAGCTTGTTAATGGTGTTCATTTTATCGAGCGCCATAGTTCCCAGGGTAAAAAGAGGCTCAATGTCAACAATCTGCAGAGTCAAACCATACGCCGATGAAAACTTAACATGCGCAAGAAACATCAGATTGAGACCTTCACGAAACTGCTCCTTTGTTTCTTTTTCGAATTTCGAAGTAATATAAAACAGGTCATCTTTCCAGATAGTGGCCTTTATCTGAGCTTTTACCCTGCCTCCCACCTTCTCAACCATCACGGGAAAGCAATGTCCGCTTGACGGATATAAATTTAAAGCCGAAAGTTCTGCTTTTATCCAGTATGGCTGACTATAATGCTTTTCAAACATCCGGGCGATGCTTTCTGTTATTTCCGACAAAGCATAAACCTTGTGATTATTAATATTTTCAGGCATTTGAGTCAGGGTTGTATAAGCAGATCAAATTTAAGAAAAAAAACAGACAACATTATTTTAACGGTTTATGCTCACAACAACTGCTTGTACATTTGTGTTTATATTCTTTAAAGTTGTATATTAGTGTTCGAATTTTGAAATGTTGACTTTATTTATCAGATCATGAAGACCCTTTACTTATTGCGTCATGCAAAAGCTTCACGAGACATGAATGGCATTGCCGATATTGACCGCCCGCTGATGCTTGAAGGAATTGAAAATACTAAGCTCATTGCGAGAAAGTTAAAGAAATCAAATGCCCACATCATGCACATGGTAAGCAGCCCTGCTGTGAGAGCATTCGAGACCGCAAAAACCTTTGGTCATGAGTTTGGCATTCCCAAAGATGACATTCTTGTATACAATGAACTGTACAAACCAGACATCCCGGCATTCGAAGATTGCATTTTTAGCTTACCCGATAACTGGAACCATGTAGTGATAGTGAGTCACAATCCGGGTATAAGTGATTTCGCTTCAAGCCTGCTAAAGGTTAACTACGATCTTGCAACAGCAGGTATATTAGCGGCTTCTTTCAATATAGATAAATGGATTAATTTGTACATCTCTGTTCCCAAAGTAAACTTTTATCTTAAGCCAGGCGACATTAAATAAGTGCTTAACCAGTAATTTCAGTTAGTGCATCATGAACGCCAATAATGCCCCTCTTATCAACCGCGAATTAAGCTGGCTGGAGTTCAATGCAAGGGTGTTGCAGGAGGCTGCTGATTCATCCAATCCTCTCATTGAACGGGTTAAATTCCTCGGTATATACTCTAATAACCTCGACGAATTTTTCAGAGTGCGCGTTGCAACGCTTAATCGCATGGCCGATCTGATCAATCGAAAAGAGCTGGGCATCTCAGTTAAAAACCCCCGAAGCGTTCTTAAACAGATTGGCAAAATTATCAAGGACCAGCAAAAGCAGTTTGCCTCTATTTACCACAGCCTGCTAACTGAAATGCAGAAATGTGGCATTTTCCTTCTCAATGAAAAAGAGCTGAACGAAGAACAGGGCCTTTTTGTACGCAAAGTATTTCACGACAAGGTGCGCGCAAAGCTCTTTCCAATTATGCTCGACTTCCTGAAGCTAAACACCCTTGCCGACAAGCGCATCTATCTGCTTGTTAAGCTATCCTGCACAGATAACCCCAACAATATAAAACATGCTGTAATCCAGATTCCGGTAAAACCCCTTTCAAGATTCATACAGTTACCTTCCCCGCAAGGTACTTATTGCCTGATACTGCTCGAAGATGTTATTCGGTTCTGCCTGAACGATGTATTCGCAATCTTTGGTTACGACAGCTATGAAGCCTATACCTTCAAGTTTACCCGCGATGCGGAGATGGATATTGACAACGATGTTTCGAAAAGCTTCCTCGAGATCATGTCTGAAAGCCTGAAGCAAAGGAAAAAGGCTGCCGCTGTACGACTGGTATATGACCGTAAAATGCCAAAGAATATGTTGCGATTGCTTAAGGAAAAAATGGAGGTAACCGACAACGATACTATTGTTGAAGGAGGGCGCTACCACAATTTTAAAGATTTCATGGCTTTTCCTGAGTTAGGGCCGGCATCTCTGCACTATGATCCCATGCCCCCTTTGCCGCATCCCAGGTTGCCCGCTAATACAAGCATTTTTGAACTTGTTAAACGGAACGAGATAATGCTGCACACGCCTTACCAATCGTTCAACTATATTATAGATCTTTTAAGAGAAGCATCCATTGACCCTTCGGTGAGATCAATAAAAATGACCCTTTACCGGCTTGCCTCTGATTCTGATATTATCAACGCACTTATTAATGCTGCAAGAAATGGCAAACAAGTGACTGTATTTATGGAACTTCAGGCGCGTTTTAATGAAGAAGCAAACATTCAGTATGCCGAAAAGCTGCACGATGAGGGAGTTCGGTTAATTCAGGGAACTCCGGGGTTCAAGGTACACAGCAAACTATTACTTATTCGTCGTAAAGAAAACCAAAAAAACGTTTATTATGCTAACATCAGCACAGGCAACTACAACGAAAAAACAGCCACCCTGTATGCTGATGACAGTTTATTAACTGCCGATCAATCAATTACAACAGAGATAAACAGCGTATTCCACCTGTTCGAAAGCAAGTATAACCCGCCTAAATTCAAAAAACTCGTTGTTTCACCCTTTGGCATGCGTCAGCATTTTATCCGGCTGCTCAATAATGAGATCAGGCATGCCCAACAAGGTCTCGATGCCTGGTGCATTATAAAACTTAACAACCTTATGGATGAGAAGCTTTCGCGGAAATTATATCAGGCCAGTCAGGCCGGCGTAAAGATTGATATCATCTGCAGAGGCTCTTGTGCTGTTGTGCCGGGGATTCCCGGTGTAAGCGATAACATAAGAGTTATCAGCATTGTTGACCGGTTTCTCGAACACAGCCGTGTCTTTGTTTTTGCCAATGCAGGCGATGAACTGTATTACATCTCATCGGCCGACTGGATGGTCAGGAATCTTGATGCCCGAATTGAAGTTGCGTGCCCCATATACGACAAAGAAATACGTCATCAGTTAAAAACCATGTTACTACTTCAGCTTAAGGACAACACAAAGGCCCGCTACGTAAACAACAACCTTCCAAATGCCTATGTTACCGGTGCACCTCCGGTAATCAGATCACAGGCCGAGATATACCGGTTCTTTAAATAAATATCCTTAATTTTGCGCCTTTATAATCGCTAAAGCGGTGCGCTATGAAGACTATCAGAACAGCTATCAACGGCTTCGGAAGAATAGGTCGTGTTACATTAAGAGCCTTACTGAAAAAAGAAAATGTGCAGGTAGTTGCAATTAATGACCTGACCGACCCTGACACATTGTGCCATCTGTTAAAGTACGATTCTGTGCATGGGAATTTTCCGGGCGAAGTATATGTTGATGGTGATTACCTGATCGTTAACAACAACCGCATTAAGGTATTCTGCAGTCGCGAACCCGGAAGTATTGACTGGGGAGCACTTAACATTGATGTTGTAATAGAATCGACCGGTAAGTTTGTTGACAGAGCATCTGCATACCGCCACATACAAGCCGGTGCAAGAAAAGTGATAATCTCTGCCCCGGCAAAGGATGAGCAGGAAGATGTTAAGTATCTTGTTCTGGGTATAAATGATAACATCCTCAGTCCTGACGACGTAATAGTTTCCAATTCCTCCTGCACAACCAATTGTGTTGCACCAATGATCAAAGTTATCGATGATCTTTGGGGTATAGAAGAAGGATTTATCACCACGGTACATTCCTATACGCGCGACCAGAATCTGATTGATGCACCTCACAGTGATCTGCGAAGGGCAAGGGCTGCAGCTTACAGCATAATACCAACTACCACTGGTGCTGCTAAAGCAGCAACCCGTATCTTCCCGCACCTTAAAAACAATCTGGGAGGAGCAGGCATCAGAGTACCGGTACCCAACGGCTCTTTAACTGACCTAACGTGTACGGTCCGCAAGCCTACTTCCATTAACGAAATTAACCAGGCATTTAAAGATGCTGCACAAGGATATCTAAAAGGTATACTTCAATACACTTCCGACCCCATTGTTTCCATTGATATCATAGGCAATCCCCACTCTGCAATATTCGATGCAGGCCTGACATCTGTCTTGGGCGACCGTAATAACCTTGTAAAGATTGTTGCATGGTACGACAATGAGAGCGGATATGCTGCACGACTTGCCGATCTGGTTCAGTTACTGTTTAAATAAAAAAGGGGCGTTGGCCCCTCTTTTTTTATCTGAATAAAACAAAGCTTCCTGTTTCTTCCGTGGTCTCCCCGTTCAGGTCCATAAAGAACACTCTGTATACATACGTTCCGAATAAAGCATCCTTATCCTCCTTTACAGGAGCCCATATTTCAAATTCAGTGAAAGCATCGCTTCCGGGATTTATGTAATGGTAACTCCTGACTTGCGAGCCCCATTTATTATGAATGGTAAAGCGTATTTCTTTAACACCTTTACCCGAAACAATAAGTTTGTCGTTTACACCATCTCCATTGGGAGTAAAGGCATTAGGTATCTGAATCATATACTTTGGAGTAACCTCAAAAACAAACTCCTCCGTATCAACGCAACCATATTCATTGGTTACTTCGAGCACAGCATTATAGAAACCTTCAAGGGCATAGGTATGCGTAAACGATTTATCGTTGTATACAGAGCCATCGCCTGTTTCCCATGAATATTGCATATTATCTCCTGAGGTACCGGTAAAGGTAACTACAGGGTTTTTCATAGTAGCCTTTTCGGGATTGGCATCATGGCTTGCAACAGGTAAAGGCCATGCTTCTATCATTTGTGATACTGATCTGGTATTAGAGCAATTACCATTTCTAACCGTTAAAGAAACATCGTACGTTCCGGGATTCAGGAAAGTGAAAGAAGGATCTTTATCGGAAGAAGTGCCAACTCCGCTAAAAGTCCATTCATACGCACTGGTGCCAATGGTATTTGAAGCGAGATTGGTAAACTGAACGTTTGCCGGTATGCACGCTTTATCAATATCTGATGAAAAATCAGATACCGGTGTTGGATTTACCAATATATCAAGCGTGAAAGGAGCACTAACGCAGCTTTCTTCTGTTACCACCAGTGTAATAGTTTTTAAGCCTTCTGTATTCCAGGAAACAGCATGTGGGCCCTCCAGCTGACTGGTATAGGTACTTCCTCCAAAATCCCAGTCGAATTGTGCATCAGGCGTTGCATTACCATCATAGGTAATAACAAGTTCATCTCCCTGACAAACAGAGGGCGCTGCAGCACTGAAGTCAGCATACATTCGTGGCTTAATGGTAATGTTTATATCAGTGGTATTCTTACATCCATAAACATCGGTTCCTTCAAGCATATACTTTGTATCTGCAGCAGGTGTTACCAATGGTGTTGCTAAGGTATTTTGCAAAGTTAGCGTATTGTCAACCGGAATACTTGTCCATACATAGCTCACTGCTCCTGTGCCGGTAAGTTGCACATTATCATCCGGACATATTCTTGTGGAAGAAGCTGAAGCGCTTACTGCCGGAAGCGGATGCACCACTACACTTACAGGATTTCCATCCATTACGCATCCTGCAGTTGCAGTAACAGTATATGTTGCGTCAGTATCGGGCTGCAGGGTTAATAAAGCCCCTGATCCTACCGTTGTACCATCCTGATCTTTCCACAGAAATGTACCTGCCGGATTAGAACTTGCAGTCAGAGTAACAGTCTCTCCAAAGCATATTTCCGGTTTATCAATGTTTGCATTAACCGTCATGTCCATAACCTGAATTTCCACATCGTCATTTGATGTATTACCGCAGGTATTTTCCATTACCACAGTATATACCGTAGTTACTGTTGGTGATACTTCCGGTTCCCTTTCATTTTCATGACCAGCCAGCGAAGGATCAGGAGGGTTTGCGCTCCAGGTATAGGTAACATTAGGCACATTATTGGCAGAGAGAATGTAACTTGATCCCTTGCATATCAGATCGTCAGCACCGGCATTAGCTGTCAGCTGATCAACCGTTACCTTTAGTATTTTTGTTACATCATTTCCGCAGCTGTCTGAAGCAATCACCGTGTATTCTGTATAAACCGTTGGTCCGATTTCGGGATTCTGCTCTGTTTCATGACCAACAAGCATAGGATCAGGTGGGTCAGATGACCATAACCAGATAGCTCCACCCGTAAGATCAGGGAACATGGTTGTTCCCGAGCAAAGGAATGTTTCTTCGGTTATTGCTACTTCAGGGGGCAATACCGTTATAAGAATATCATGCTGATCAGCTTGTCCCTGTCCACAGATATCGCGCACCTTAACAGTATATGTTGTTGTAATGTCAGGGCTCACAATAAGACTGTCGTTTGTCTCTCCATTAGGCAACCATTCATAGAAATAGGGTACCTGCCCTCCATCGCCGGAGGCAACAAGTGTAATTGTATCGCGGCAGTATATATCCTGCCCCTGCGTGGCCGAGCTGGAGAAGGGTGCAAGATCTTTGATGTATACCGTCAAAGTTTCCATATCTACACCACAAATAGAGGAGTTGTATGTCAGCGTTACAGTTTCTGTATCGTCTTCCGGGGTACCATCTTCGTAAGGGATAATATTTAAGATAGCTGTTGTTTGACCAACCGGAATAAATAGGTCAGGAAGAATTTCCTCATAATCTTCGCCATTAGTGGCAGTACCACCAATCTCTTCAAAATGAATAGGATAACCGGATGAAGTGGGTGATGCTAACTGAAAGGTAACCGAAGCGCTGTTGCAACCTTCCACAGCAGTATCCACCTGCATATAGGTAAAGCCAACATTCGCAGCCAATCCTACACTGGAAAAACTGTTTGATTCAAGAAACACCCCTGAATCAACTGTTTCATCATAAATATCGGATATAGCAAGCTTAATATGGTAGGTATTACAGGGAACTACCGTTGCTGTTGCCGTCAAGACTACTGTAAATCCGTCATACTGTATGCTTGTTCCGCCGGTATTATCGAGGTAAAACTGTGAATTGGTATTGGCATTTACATTATGAATAGATACTTCCGGTCCTCCAAGAATAGGTAATCGGGCAATATTTACGGCACCGTTGGTATAAGGTCCGGGAAGGGGTGCAGGACTAATAAAGAATCCAAATACATCATTGTAATTTCCGGAGACATACTCCATATATTCATCTGAGCCAAAAACATATCTAAACTCCACCTTATCAGATTCAGGGACAAAATCAAATTCCAGTACACAAGCATCGTGCGAAGGGTGTACATTGCCCGCAAGCATTTTCAAATCAGGATCTCCATCGTTTTGAGCGGGAGGGCTTGCATATGCTATAGCCGCATTATTATTCGGACCTACAGCATTTATGGCTTTCCCCGTTGTAATAACTACCCCTGAAGCAATATTCAGATTTGATTCTCCGGTAAACTTCCCAATCGCAATACTTGGTCCGGTAATCACCGCATTCGAAGTCTGAATTCCATCTCCTATGAGTTCATCAACCAGTTCCTGCGCTGTAAAGCCTGTTGTAACCCTGAATTCGTTACCAAACTGACTAAACCCGTTTGGAAGCATTACAGCATAAAAGAGCAAAAATGAAAGGACAAGTTTGCCTGAAAAAGTGAAGTTTGTAAAAATTCTCATTTTCCTGTTGTTTACAATTTACGGGTGACAAAATGCGGAGTTCAGCATAGGGATGTTATTCAATATGTGAATCATAAAGCACTCAAATGCTGTTATTAGTACCCGGCACCTTGCAAATATATATAAAAATAGAACCATCGTTATCCGGGTGCAAAAAAATGTCAGTTCAATTAATTCTTATCTTCGCAGGATAAGGTACAGGAAATAATAAAAACTACCATAATGGAAAAAGTAACAACGTACATTCAACAAAACGACGCGCGATTTATTGAGGAACTTTTCGGACTCATTCGCATTCCCTCTATCAGTTCACTAAGTGATCACAAACCCGATATGCTTAAAGCTGCTGAGTACTGGAAACAAACCATACTGGCAGCAGGAGCCGATAAGGCAGAAATAATTGCTACACCAGGTAACCCGGTGGTATATGGTGAAAAAATTATTGATCCATCAAAGCCAACTGTACTGGTATATGCCCATTACGATGTAATGCCGGTTGATCCGATTGACCTTTGGAAAACCCCACCTTTTGAACCTGAAATCAGAGAAGAGAAGATTTATGCACGCGGAGCCGATGATGATAAGGGGCAGGGTTTCATGCATGCGAAGGCTTTCGAAGCCATGGTAAAAACCGGAGAGCTTCCGTGTAACGTAAAGTTTATGATTGAGGGAGAAGAAGAAATTGGTTCTCCTAACCTGGAACAATTCTGTCAGGCACATAAAGATATACTTAAGGCAGATATTATTCTTGTTTCCGATACCGGTATGATTGCCCAGGATATACCAAGTATTACAGTTGGCCTGCGCGGACTGGCATACCTTGAAGTAGAAGTTACCGGACCAAACCGCGATCTGCATTCAGGTCTCTTTGGCGGAGCAGTTGCCAACCCTGTTAATATTCTGGCAAAAATGATTGCCTCCCTGACCGATGAAAATAATCGCATCACCATCCCTGGTTTCTATGATAAAGTGCAGGAGCTTACTGCCGATGAGCGTGCAGAAATGGCAAAAGCCCCGTTTAGCCTGGAGGAATACAAAAAAGCACTCGATCTGGATGAAGTGCACGGCGAAGCCGGTTACTCCACCATTGAGCGTACAGGCATAAGGCCTACACTCGATGTTTGCGGTATCTGGGGCGGTTACACCGGTGAAGGTGCAAAAACAGTACTTCCATCTAAAGCCTATGCTAAAATATCCATGCGCCTGGTTCCTGATCAGAATCATGAAGAGATAGCAGAACTCTTTACAAAGCACTTTATGAATATTGCCCCAACCTCAATTAAAGTAAAAGTTACCAACCTGCACGGGGGTCAGGGATATGTTTCTCCAACAGGTGATAAAGCGTATATAGCTGCAAGCAGGGCATACGAAAAAACATTTGGTAAAAAACCTGTGCCTTTCAGAAGTGGCGGCAGTATTCCCATTATTTCCACATTCGAAAGGGTATTGGGAATTAAAACCATACTCATGGGTTTTGGCCTGGAGTCAGATGCTATCCATTCACCAAACGAGAACTATCCACTGTTTAACTTCCGCAAAGGCATAGAAACCATACCCTGGTTCTATAAGTATTTCACTGAAAAATAGGTCAACCGTATTCGAATCTTTTTTAAACAAGGCTGCCATTGAAGGCAGCCTTGTTAATTTTACGGGTAAATCTCTCCATTTTCGTGATTTTTGGAAAAAATTGTGCAAATCATGTAAAATTTTCACAACATTATATAATTCCTGCTGTTGTAATACCATAAACTAACGAAACTTACACACAATGAACGCCTTAGGAGAGATAAACGGATTATTGACGGTCGATTATTTAAGTTCAGCATGCATATTTACCATACTTCAGGATCCCCGCACCGGTAAGTTAATATCATTTCTTGTTGATGATGGAAATGAGATAAGCGAATACAGCTACAGTAAGCCCGGATTTAATACTATGCCCGGAGCCGAACCATTACAATGGGGATTATTAGCATAATATCCTACCATTTTTTTCATGAATTGTGAATATTATAACAAAAGGTTGTTTGATTTTGGAAAATAGGTTTTATTTTCTTATATTTGTTTCAATCAAGTTCATCAGTAACCTTAAAAACACACATCATGAAGAAAACTCTACCCTTTATTTTTATCACTGCCATGGCAGTTTTGCTTGTTTTCACTTCGTGTAAGAAAGATGAAGACGACGCAAATCAAAACCCCACTATTACATCTGTGCAGGTAAATCCTGCATCAGTGAATGCAAATGGAACAGCAATGATCACCGTTACGGCATCAGACCCCGACGGTGATGCTTTGAACTATTCTTATTCTGTTACAGGAGGCGCAATTGTAGGAACCGGACCCAACGTTTCGTGGACTGCACCCGGAGCAGCAGGTGCAAACTCAGTAACTGTTACTGTAACTGACGGTAAAGGTGGTTCAGCAACAGGCAACGGTGCACTTACTGTTCTTGAAGCCGTAACGCAGGTTACAGGTACCGCTAAATTTCCTGCAGGAACATCAGGTGACCTTTCCAATGCAAAGGTTAGCCTTTATACATCTTATGAAAACTGGAATGTGAACCAGCCTATCAAATTCAGCGCAACTTCAGGATCAGGTGCCTCAGTTAGTTTCACTATTACAGGTGTTAATCCCGGAAATTACTATCTGGATGTATGGAAAGATATTGACAATAGCGGAACATGGACCGTTGGCGATTATGTCGGATGGTATGGCTCCGGAGGTCTCGGTAGCCCTTTGCTGACTGAATTCCAGCTGTCTGAAGGCTCCACGTTTACCTGCTCTGTCGACATGTATATCATTGTTCCGAAAGGTTATGTAAAAATTAAATGACCTTTATTATGGTCTCAATTACCGGTTAAAAAGTATCCGGTAGAAAAACATCGTAAAAAAACAGGGAGCAGGTTAATAAGATATCTGCTCCCTGTTTTTTTTATTTACCAATAGCTTTGCTTACCTCGGCCGGAGTTTTAAAGCTCTCGTCTTTCAATTCTTCGAGTACTGAGATCAGATCATTTTCAGCGTTATTTACTTTAGCCTGTATAATGAGCTGGTCTCTCGTGGCAGGGTACTTGATACCTTTAAGATACTTTTGCATTTGAATAGCAGTAGGTTTTGTCCTGGGCATAACAGAGTATTTTTAGTTCAAAAAATTCAACAACAAAAAACTCTGAAAGTTTATCGATAATATCTAGCCTTCCATATCACCGGGCAGATCAAAAACACACTGCTTATTGCAGTAAAATACTGATATTTGTGTTATCTTTGTGTAGCCGGTAAATTAACTGTTATGGAGAGGTCGCTTTTTACTTTGGTACTTTACCTTCTTTTGCAACCTGTCATTACTGTTGCTCAATGCCCTCTTGATATATTTGAGAGCACTATGGCTCCCGAAGATAACATGTTAATTTATATGCCGCTCGACAGAAGTTTTGTGAACAAGGGAACCGGCATATACTCCATGAACCTTACGCAGGCTGTATTCGACTCATCGGGAAGTGACTTTGGTTTACGATTTGACGGATTTGACGATTATCTTGAACTTACTCCGTCAGTAAGGCCGGATGGCGATTTTACTATCATTGCCTGGTTGAAACCGGATAAAACAGATGGGCCGCAGGGAATTTTTTCTGTCAGAGACCAATGTGATGCTATAGCCATGGGCACTGCAATGGCCCAATTCAGCATTAATGAACATCAGGTGCCCGGCATAAGTTACCAGGTTAATACCCATGAAAACTGCACAGATAATTTCACAGGCGACAGGTATAGTTGTCCCTCACTAGAACTGAAAGCAGGCAAAGAAGTCATGGTATCGGTTACAGTGCGAAACAACTCCAGTGAACTCAGAGATGTAAAGTTCTATGGCGACTGCCTTCACTACCCCAGCCAAATGGTTGTTGATGCAATAACAGATGCAGTTTTTAACGATCCTCATCAATTTGCAACTACCATTGGTTCCACTTCAAATAAACCCGGTTTTTATAACTCACTCAACGGACTGGCAGATGAACTGCGAGTATACAGCAGAGTGCTAACCGACCGTGAAATACGGGAGGTATATCACCATGTAAGGCCTTTAAAACTGTACGTTAACTTTTATGATTTTTGCACCGGCGACTCTGCAACGATACGTCTTAACAATACAGAGTCAGATGTCAAATATCAGCTAAAAGACATCACTACCAACCAGTTTGTATCAGAAGCACAATACGGCAACTGCGGATGGTTGATATTTTCAACCGGCAAGATCTACGATACCACTGCTTTTAAAATAGTAGCCACTAACACTATCAGTGGATGCACTATTGAACTTGATTCTGTAATAAGGTTAAACCCGGTAAACCATGCATACTATAGAGACATTTCAACCATACTGTGCGAAGGTGACAGCATATTATTTGGCGGAAAATACCTGTTCGAGGGTGGGCAGTATGCAGATACCATCTACCTGGAAAAGGAATGTGATTCTGTTATTAACCTTACAGTAAATTTAAAAAGAGCACCTTTTGCAGGATTAATAAACGACACCATACTATGTCACGGACGACAGATAACATTAATTGCAGAAAATCCTGATGCACAATACACATGGAATGACAATTCGCATCTGTCGTTTCTTACAGCTACAGAAACAGGATCGTACTGGGTACATGCTTATAACATGTGCGGTGAACTGAAAGACACTGTAAATATAGAATTCAAGGATTGTAATTGTGATTTCAGGATACCAAACGCTTTTACTCCCAACGGCGACGATTTAAACGATTATTTTAATATACGGGCAGATTGCCTCATACATGAATTCAAACTTGTGATCATCAATGCATGGGGTCAACCGGTATTTGAATCCAACAGCATTGATCATTCCTGGTCGGGCGATTTTAATGGGAGCCCCTGCTCCACAGGTTTGTACAACTGGCAGTTGTATTACCGAAGCGATGAGTTTGAAGTGTCGGGCACTTTGCGCGGGTATGTAACCTTAGTAAGATAAAACCAGCCCATACAAAACAGGCAGCCTTTCGGCTGCCTGCTATTGCATTCAAACATACATCAATCAATCTATTATCAGTACCGGGCCTCTTCTACCCGGTACCAACATCAACCAAAAACTTAACCAAAAACTTATCTTTCATTTTCAATTGCAATTTCATCCATTTCTTCCAGCAGATCAGCTGCCTGCGACAAATAGTCGTTTATTTCGCCTGCCTGGTCAGTGATAGGTTGATTAGTTTTTATATCAGCAGATGCTTCTTTGAGCTTCGAAGCTTTATTGTTAAGATCAGGGAACTTAGACTGTTGTATGTTAGCCAGTTCATTAGAAATTATTTCAGCAGTTTCCTTTATTTCACTAGTAGAAGAAGGCTGCGTACCAACAAAATTCTCTACCCGCTGTCGCGCCGTTTCTATATTTGCTGAATTATATCCAACCTGAAGAGCAGTAGCTTCTGTGGCTTCGGTCAGATGCCTGAAAGCCTGCTGAATTTTTGCATGATCCAGATCTTTAATGTCGCTCTTCTTTAGATCAGACTTTACAAATTCAACAAATTCACCAACTTCGGCAATGCCTGTACGCTGAGCCCGGTTATTATTGCCGAAACTGTTATCGGCACTGGCGTCTCTGGCCCGGTCACGGTCAGACATAGAGCCATCGGTACCACGCGACCCACCGAATCCATCATTGCTTTCAATGTACGCGCTTTCTCTTTCTGTATTGTTACCATCGTTGTTATCAGCGACAAGGTACCAGACAAGACCTATAGCCACAATACCGGCAAGTACCCACGGCCATACAGGTTTACGGCCATTTCGGTTTGCGTTTCTTGTATTGTTATATCTGTTACTGTCAGAATAACTACTCCTGTTCTGATCCCGGTTCGTATCATCAAAATTGCTATTTCCCCAGGTATTTCTATCATTGTTTTCTATATCAGCCATATCTCTTAGTTTAAGTTAAGTGGTTATCGATTACGAACACAAAAATACTATAAGCGTTAACTTATTGTGTTTCATTATCTTAACGAATTCTTACATGTTTATATATGACGACATAAGCCCTCTGATGTGCTATCATGGTGGCACACAGACTCAGAAAACCAAAGATTTAAGATAAGGGATGGGAGCAGATAAAAAAAAAGAGTTGCGACCTGCATTTGATAGATGGGGGCAATCAAATCATTTCGCAACTCGTAATCGTCCTTCGCGATGTAAATATAGTACAAAAGCAGTCAATTGCAACAAAAAAAATAATTTTTTATCGTATAATTAACTTTTGCACCCTGTTTTGATCATTATTTACCAATTTCAGGAAATAAATTCCGGGTTTTAGATGGCTTAACACTAAGTTCTCTTCAAAATTTCCGTTGCCCGGTTCCTGTATAAAAGTCTGGTTAACCAACATCATTCCCTGAACATTAAACAGCTGCAATTCAATTTTACCAAAGATTCCGGCCGATCTTACCAAAACCCGGCCATCATCTGTCGGATTGGGAAACAGAGTAACACCCATTCCCGGTTCATCCTGCCCGTCTTCTATACCATAGCTGCAATTGCTGAAGGTAAAGTTGACAATAACATGGTCTTTTCCTACACAACCCGTTTGAGGATTTGTAACAGTAACTGTATATTCCTGACTATCAAAAATAATTCCTGATGTAGAAGCATATACTATTCGTTCAACAGAACCATGTTCCCAGAAATAGGTCGATCCGGCATTACCTGCATCCAGACGCACAGTATCAAAGACACAGACATTAACGGTAGAATCGTTGATTACCTGAATTTTCGGATCACTAAGTGGCCTCAGGTCAATAGCAGGCAGTGGTTTAACCAGAACGTCCACACTCCCCGATTTTGGATTATATCCATCATAGATGCTAACCCGGTATGTTGTATTAACATTGGGAGTAGCAAACGGCTCCGGTAATGACGAAACAAAACCGGGTGGTGTTGATGTCCAGCTGTAGGTATAGTTACCGGTTCCCCCGGATGCATTGGCAAACAATTGCACCGTAACACCTTTACAAACTTCATTGGATGAAGCAACAGGAGTAACAGCCAGTTCATTTCCACCTATGGTAATCGTAACATTATCTGCCGACTCGTTTTCACAGCCCGTTCCCAGATCTGTTACTTCAAGAGTAAATGTTGTTGTTTCGTATAAATTAACGGTCTGAGGATTCTGGATGGCGGCATTTACCAATTTGGCGGCCGGCTCCCAGTGCCAGGTATATGGTCCTATACCAGAACTAACACTCCCTTCGAGAGTTGTATATGTACCCCATGTTATAGTCTTATTATCTCCGGCATCAGGTTCAGGTAACTGATCAACTGTTACAGTTACCATTGCATAATTGGTATTTTCGCCGTCGTTGATCAAAACATTATAGGTGGTGGTTACAGCAGGCTGCACTGTAGGGGTCTTCAACGATGATGAAAAGCCGGCTGGGCTCGAAGACCACAAATAAGTATACTCACCGGTACCTCCAAATCCCATCGCTTCCAGCTGAGCATACTCTCCGCGACAAATTCTTTTTGGATTTGCCGAAGCCAGCACACCTAAAGGTCCCCCGGTAACATTTATCAATACCGTATCACTTGAAATACACCCTGTTGTATTATCGGTAACCGTGAGTATGAATTCTGTTGTAAAGATGAGCGGTACTGTAACCGGTTTAAGCACATTGGGTGATACTACCTTTTCGGCAGGCTCCCATTGATAGGAATAATCTCCCGTTCCGGTTACCGATCCGTCTAATGTAGCTGTCAGCCCTTCGGCAATTGTTTGATCAACTCCTGCACTGATCACAGGGTTAGGATTAACAGTAATGTACATAGAGTCTGTTGCCGGACATCCATCTTCATTCGTTATCCGGCACCAGTACCATCCTGTACTGTCGGTATATACCGTTTGTGTGGTAGAATCATTTTGCCAAACATAGGAACTGAAACCCGTACCTGCATCAACATAAAATGCTTCGCTGGCGCAAATGGTGGTATCGTTGCTAAGTGTAAAGATGGGCGATTCTCCAACCTTCATGAAACGATTCACTGTTTTTGACTGGCCGTATAGGTAAACTACCAGTTTTACAGGATAAAACCCCGGAGTGGCAAATGTATAAACCGGATTAAGCAATGTAGATTGTACACCACCGGGGAAAGTCCACCTTACAGAATCAGGATCGTCGGATGCACTTACAAAGAAATTTATTTCCTTACCATGACAGGCGGGCTCATCCCAGTAAAAGTCGGCCGAAAGGTGGAAGAACGATTGTATGAAAGGCGGCAAACCATACCGGCAATTTCTGTTGGACAGTGTAACTGCCGAATTATAGTATTCGCATCCGGTTCCAAGCACATTGGGCTGATTTATTCTCGAAAGGAATTTTTCGCCATTCCTTGCAATGTACAAACGGTTATCCGGACCAAGTTGCAGAGCACCGAAATTACCTGCATTCTGGCCGGTCTGAGCAACAACGACCCTGCTGCTGATAATGGTTTGCGGATCGTTGGATGATAAGTCGTATTGTTGAATTCTGCGGCCGTCTTTCCATTCACTGACGTACAGTTTTGTGCTGTTCGGTGAAAACTCCACACCATAAGGCCCCCCTGGATCCCATCCCCCTGGGTTATTATATGTATCGTCAGTAACCAGATGTGTTACTTGTCCGGTTATATTATCAAAATTGCTTATATCAACAGAAAACTTCGTGTTGTGAGCAGCAGCGATCTTCTTTCCATCGGGCGATACCTTCAGATAACCTTTAGATGCCTGACCCATGTTTCCAGTCAGCGGTGGTCCTGTGGTGCTGATTACCGGTTCTGTGTTTACTCCATCCGCAGTAATGCGATAGGCATAATAATCGGCATTACCCCATTTCTTTGTAATTACCCAAAATGTATAGCCATCAGCATGACCCACTGCCGTAACTTTCTCACATGCTAAAGGTACCAGCGAGATGTTTTTTTCTGTAGTTACTACATCACCCATTCCACCCTGCAAACTCATATCAACTTTTGTGTAACACAGCCCGTCGGCCAGGTTATTATCTGCAGCGTCTACTGTAAAAATGTAGAACTCTGTTGAACTGCCGGGTTTCGGCACAATAATGCCCGACTGGGTGCTCGAAGAATGGCCGTTTAAACCTGAGCCATTGGGCATTAGCTGATGATTTTTATTATATACAAACTGTCCGTCGGTATAAAAGAGCAGAGCACCTTCGGCAGTAGAAATAGAAGAGCAGCCTTCGCCGGTACTCAGGGCACCGTTTGTTAATGGTGCAGGGGGGCCCAGGGCAAAACTGATGCCGGCATTTTCGCCAAAGTACCAGTAGTTAGCCTGTTTCTGGGCATTGACCAACAAAGCAACGCTGATCAATAATAACAGAGTAATTGATCTTTTCAAAAGCAAAATGTATTAAGTTGGACCTGAAAACAAATGTAGTAAATAGTTAACACGGAAGTGCAATAAGTTTAATATTTTTATGATCAATTTAATACAATATCAACCGGCATCAAATGATCACTAAAGACAGAGACACTCTGATCAGGCTTAGCGCCGATGCAGATTTTATTAGCGAGATAACCACCGCCGATGTGGAAGCTGCAGCCGGGTACGCAAAGATGAAGCCACGCTCCCGATCTGAGTACTTTTTATTGCTTGCATCGCTTAACTTGCTTAATGCCGCTGTTAAACGAAGCGAGTATAAACACTTTCTGCATTATGGTTTGATAAAAGGAAACGTCAGCAGACTTGTGCAATATCTTGCAAAACATCCGTTAAGCCGGAGTTCTGTAAAAATGCATATTGATATGCAGAAACATGTAGCATACCTGTTAATTATGGGATGGCAGTTTAGTTTTCATAATATAAAAATCTCTGAAAGCGTTCGTAAATATGCCGAAAGTGCTGATAACAGTCCGCAGGAATGGCATGGAATACGTCTGCAACGAATTGCCGGAGAGCTCTTCAGGTGGGCTCTGTCCTATTCATCAGCAATGAAGGAAGCAAAAAAGAAACTGACACAAGAAATTGTAAATTCTCTGCTTTTTAGGCTTATCAGGATTTGAGTTTGCAGTAGCTGACCATCCTGACCATACTAAAGATTATCGGGGCATGGCCCTATCATATCCTTATCAACTCTACCTCATCGCTACCTCAACCCTACCTCATATATACCCCGGGGGGTAGAGTTGGGGTAGAGTTGAGGTAGGGTTGAGGTAGCTTTAACATGGAGTTAACATGTAGCCATCTCCAGGCTGGCAGGGTTTTAACGTAAAAATGTTTCTCAATTAACCTGCTCCATCCGGTCAGGAACTCTCATGCAGCTTTTGCGCAATTCCATATTTCTGATCGCCAGTTCCTCCGATGCGGTTGTATCGCCGCACAACGAAGCCATGTACAGTGCTTTATTGTGCCGCCTTATTTGACCTAACCGTTCAAAGTTTACAGACAGCAGCCGGTATAGGAAACCCAGATAAGAATCATGAACACACCCATCCTTAACATCATTTTCTGAAACTTTAAGATGGTTAAGTTTGCATTCAATAAGGAAGTTTAAATGATTAACGGTATCGATATAATTACCGCTCACGTACGACGACATGCCCGCAACGACATGTTCAGATTCAGTGTAATGCTCAGCTTTCATACCTCATAAGTTTTTGGTGAACCTTGAAAAATATGAGGCCGGGGGAACTTATAAAGTTAAGGCGTTTTCCTTTAGAAAGCAAATAAAAGTGCCGTTACTTAGCGAAATAAATCCTGAACGCACTCTGATCGTTTTTATCTAACCAGTGTTTGTAGCTCAGGCTCAATGTTTTATCGATAAGAGGAGCAGGAATAAACGGTGCCAGAATTTCAAGTATTTCGCCATCATTCAGATTCTTAACCGCAGAAAGTACAACATGAACCGGCTGTTCTCCCTTGTTAAGCATTTCGCGTATATCGATAGTTTCTGCCACTTTATCTTCGCTGAACCATTCAGGCTTCTCAACTGTATACTTGCTGCCTGTGTCGTCTATTTGCTCTAAACTGCCCTGCCCAACTTTATTCCTGAGCCTGTTTACCAGTTCTTCTACCTGCAGACCGCCAATAGTAGCGGCCTGACCAATATTGGTTATACGGGTTATGGTTTTTCTTAGTACAGGATTTCTGAGTTTCTTAAATTCAGGTGCCGCACTAATAAGTGTTTCTTCCAGTTCAGGGTATGCTTCCAGAAGATCAAATATTTTTGTTTTAGGTGTGATTATCAATTTTTCCATGGTTTCTGCTCTTTATCATTACCAATACTATTCATACGACAGAATACGCTGTTCACCTTCGA
Organism: uncultured Lentimicrobium sp.; assembly: GCA_964643225.1. Lineage (GTDB taxonomy): Bacteria > Bacteroidota > Bacteroidia > Bacteroidales > Lentimicrobiaceae > Lentimicrobium. Next base: position 22,988 of record CAZXQT010000009.1, read on the forward strand.
GTTTGCGCAATGCGGTAAGATCCTGCGACACCTCCAGAGTACCCACGTATTCGCCGTTTTCATTGCGAAGTGCAAAGTACTCAATGTGAATAAATTTGCCGTGCATCTGAATCCAGAAGGGTGCATGCGAAGCTCTTCCTGATTTAAAATCGTCGAGAATCTTTTCAATAATATGCACACTTCCGGGAGGGTGGCAAAGCCGCACGTCGCGGTTAATAATTGATCTGCTGCGTGCAAAAATGCGCTCCTTACCCTGGGTAAAGTATTTTACTTTATCGTCGCGATCAACAAAGGTCATATCGAACGGCACACTGTTCAATATTGCCATTATCTCTTCGGCATTAAAGCTGCCCGATGGAAGTTGTATGTAACCACTTTCGTTTTTTACTCCCTTATTTGCATAACCTTCTGCAGGCATGCCTTCGGGTTTCCAGTCAACTTTGGGATCGTAAAGTGTAAATCCGAACTCCAGTGTTTGCTGGTGTATATGCCACCAGTCCTCCGTAGTGAGTGTGTCAAGACACATGGGAAAGAGAATTTCTTCCTCTTTTTTGGTCATGTCAATAACTGCCTTTAAAACAGGTTTGAACAACAGATCGGCAGCGTCTATTACATCCTCCTTTGTGATTTCGGGAGTGCGTAAAAGCTCTATGCTTCCCTTTATCTGTTCGCGAATTTCGTCGTGCTTGCCCCACATGACCTTGGGCGGTCCGGTTATTTCATTTTTCTCCAGATAAGGGAATACCAGATACTCTTTACGTTTGTAATGCTTATCAACATCCATGAGATTGTTAAAATGTTGCTGCAGCTGATGTTTGTACTTCGTAAACTCCTCAGCACTCACATACTGAATCATATCGATAATACTACCGGCTTTTTCGGCAACATTAACAAGTTCTTTATTTTCCTGAATGAATACATCAACCGGATGGCCATCAGGCACCTGTTTTGCACCTGTAAGGTCAATGTGACCTTCCAACACTTCGCCATGAATATCGCACAGCCTGAGCACTTCCGATTCAGGGAGCCCTTCTTTTATAAGCTCCTGCTCTACTTCAACCACTTCGCCGTAAGGAATATGTTGTAAAGAACTAACAAGTTCAGCACGCACCCGGTCAGGATCATTACCATCATGCAATTTGAGGATCAGCTCCTTGAGCTTCTCCTTTCTGAATTTTGAATTATTTATTAGTTCACTCATAATTGGTTGTTTTTGTTAAAGTTAATCATGATCTTTAAAAATTAAATATTTTCAATAGCCTGCATAAGTTTGTCTATCTCAAATTTACGCATCTGCATAAATGCCGAGGCAGCTTTGGGCGCCTTTGCCGGATCCTGCATTATGTCACTGAGTACCGCGGGAATTACCTGCCATGATACGCCAAACTTGTCGGTAAGCCAGCCACACATGCTCTCTCTGCCGTCACTGGTTAGGTTATCCCAGTAATAATCTATTTCAGCCTGATCTGCACAATGTATCATAAGCGACACACCCTCGTTAAATGTAAAGGTTTGGGATTGTGCACTTTCAAGCAGCATCAGTGCGCATCCTGCCAAAGAAATTTCAGAATGCGCTATCTTTCCCTCTTCTTCGGGCGATTCTTCTTTAGTGTACCTGAATATGCCTTTAATATGCGATTCAGGAAACAGGGAGGTATAATAGTTGATTGCTTCTTCCGCTCTTCCGTATTGTTCTTTAGTGAATAACAGGGAAGGCGTAATTCGTTGAGCACTTTCTGATATATCGCCGACAATGAACTGCCATGAAATGCCATACCTGTCGTTAAGCCATCCATATCTGGCACTCCACGGGTAGGTTCCAATGTCCATCAGCACATTACCGCCGTCAATAAAAGCATTCCATATTCTGTCAATTTCTTCGGTTGTAGAACACACACAGGTTAACGATATGGAAGCGTTAGGTGTAAAATACGGACCGCCTTCAAGGCAGCTGATGCGATTTCCGTCAACTTCAATGTCAATTACCAAAGGCGATTCAGCTACTTTGTGTGCGTTTTGCAGATGTGCACAGTAGAATTCTGCGGCTTCTTTAGCTTTGCCGTTGAACCAGAGACAGGGAGTGATCTTTTCTTTGCTCATTTGTTTACCTGATTTTAAGAGTTAGTAATTAGCTTTAACTTTAACTTCCAATAAAACAATCAATACTAAAGTATGCTTATTATAGGAAGGAGATGAACTCTTATATTCCGATAATTTTGTTCAAAATTAGTAAAATACTAGTAACAGGTAGCACTAATGCAGAAAACTTTCTCAATTACACCCGATACTAATGCTATAGGGCATATGCGACTGCTGTCGCAACAGGTTTCATTTAAGAGGTATCACACTGTGCGTGAAGTGGTTGCATGGATGGGAGCTATACAGGCACAGGATCTGAACAGTGCATTACTGGCTATTGCCTTACGCCTGCCGGAAACCAACATACAAGCAATTATCGATGCACTCGATAAGGGAGAGATCATCAGAACCCATATACTCAGACCAACCTGGCATATAGTGGCTGCAGAAGATTACGGAGCCTTTATGCAACTCACATCGCCACAGATTCGCGCCGCACTCAGATATCGCAGGGCAGATGCAGGGATTGACCATACACTATTCGGGAAAAGTAATCCGGTGTTGAGAGAAATGCTTTCAAACGGAAATCACCTTACGCGCGAACAGATAGCTGAGGGTTTAACTCCGGTAATACGAGATCTCGACAGCACAAAAATGAACCACATTTTACTCGAGAATGAGCTGGATTGCACCATTTGCAGCGGACGTATTATTAATAAGCAGGCCACATACGCTCTTGTAAGCGAAATGCTCAAAGACGATGCACTCACAGCTCCTGTTAGCAAAGAGAATGCATTAAAGAAGTTAGCTTTTAAGTACTTTAGCAGTCATGGGCCGGCAACTATATCTGATTTAATTTGGTGGAGCGGTCTTACCGCAGGTGAATGCAGAATGGCACTGGAGCTTGCAAAGCCTGAACTTGCTTCGTTTACTTCAGGCAAAACAGTTTACTGGTATAATGCTAAGTATACAGAACCGGATAAAGCCTTTAATGAGCGGGCTCCCAAACCAGACCTGCACCTGTTGCCTGCGTATGATGAGTTTATAATCGCTTATAAAGACAGGTCATTAGTGATATCCGATGACATTCAGGCAAAAGCAATTTCTTCGAATGGAGTTTTCAGACCAGTGGTTGTTTATGATGGAAAAGTTGTTGGCTTATGGTCGAAAAAGACTGGCAGCAAAAAGACAACCATTAACATTAATTGGCTCATACGCCCTGCTGAAATTACAGAAGAGGATGCAGAAACGGCAAAACAGGTTCTGTATACAGCAGGAGTATAGGCTCAGGGCCTTTGAAGCTTAATGCACAAACTTATCGGCTACAAAGGTCGCCCAGTCAATATGTATAAGTTTGCAGAGTATCTCCATCATTATTTTAATATCACTGGGCTTGCTCAGATAGAGATCTGCTCCCAGCATCTGCGACTGACTTACGTCTGAGTCACTTTGTGAAGTAGAATACATTATGATACGCATATTACTGCATTGAGCCATATTCCTGAGTTTCTTTAAACATTCCAGTCCGCTGAGTTTAGGCATATTGATGTCAAGAAATAATACATCGGGTATGCATAGCGGGTTGCTGGAAAAATCGGTTAATAGCTCTTCAGCTCCGATATAGGTGCTTAAACTGATTCCGTGACTGCAGTTGTTTTCAATTAAATAACAGAACAATTCAATGTCGTCGGGATTATCATCTACAAGAGTTACTCTGGTAATAGCTGGTTTGGTAGTTTGTACAGAACTGATCATAATAGGCGGGGGCTTACAAACATCTAAACAGCAGCCATTTTCTGACATTCTTTTGCACAGGCGAGGCATGCATCGGCACAACGCTTACAGTGGTCATTCTCATGCTGTAAACATTCTTCGCCACAGTCTTCACAGATGCGGGCACACAATTCACAAACCAGTCTTGCGTAAGCATCATTACCTTTTGCCATAAAAGAAGCAGCCATCCGGCATACTTCTGCACAATACATATCCAGCTCAATACAACGAGCCATCATTTGTACATTATCTTCTCTAAGGCAGGCTGTAGCGCAATTGTCGCATGCCTCAGCACAAGCGTAGCATGCATCAATGCATGATTTAAATTTTTGTTCACTCATGTTAATTTTCTTTATACTTCCTTCAAAAATGTTGTTGCCCACCTTCAATTTATTGTCGCCTACATTAAAACTAACATCCTGATTTACTGCAATGTTTCAGCAATGCACTTATAATTGGCTTAAACATGGGTTTTTTGGCAAAAATTTTTTCTTGCATTCATATTTAGGTATTTCATACATTTACATTGAAAAATGCACACCAATGCCATTGAGCGACTTCTTTACAAATCCTTTTCCCGGAATTCGTAGTTATGAAATTGGCGAAAGTGACCGTTTCTTTGGGAGAGAAAAACAAATACATGAACTGATAACGAAGCTTTCGGCTTCGGGCTTTCTGGCAATAGTCGGATCGTCGGGGTGCGGTAAATCGTCGCTTATCAAGGCTGGCCTTATCCCAGCGCTCTTATCGGGCAACCATGCGGGTTTACCGGGCGATTGGCTGCTTGTTACTATCAGGCCGGCCGAAACGCCGATGGATAACCTGGCAAAGGGCATTGCAGGCGATACCCACGAACCGGGTGATGTGCTTAAGGAGTTGAAAGCGGGTAGTGATGGCCTTATCCGTGCAGTAAGAAATTATGCAGGGGAAGGGAAAACACTGCTGCTCTTTATTGATCAGTTTGAAGAACTTTTCCGATTCAGGCGTACACTGGATGCACAAAACAGAGCAACAGAGGTATTCGACTTTATTGACCTTATGACTACGGCAGTCAATACGCCCGATGCTCCATTATACATTGTTCTTTCCATGCGCACTGACTTCCTCGACGACTGTACGGAATTCAGGGGGCTCAGTGAAATAATCAATAAGGGGTATTACCTGGTACCCAGAATGACAACGGAAGAAAGGCGCCTGGCTATTACAGGGCCAATTAAACTCACGGGCAATACCATCAGCGAAAGCCTGGTAGAAAGACTGCTGAATGAAGCCGGTGAAGCTACCGACCAGCTGCCCGTAATGCAACACGCCCTGATGCGAACATGGGAACACTGGCTGATCAACAAACAGGGTAACCAGCCGCTTGACGAAAAGAATTATGAAGCCATCGGAACCATGAAGGAGGCACTCTCGGTGCATCTGGAAGAACTGTTTGGCACACTGAACGATGAACGAAGCAAGCTTAATGCAGAGAAAATATTTAAAGCACTTACAGATGTTTCGCAGGAAAGCAGAGGTACACGGCGGCCTACGCCTCTTTCGGTTATTTGCAAATTAACCGGCAGCACCGAAGATGAGGTAATTAAAATAATTGATGTTTTCAGAAGTCCTGATTGTGCCTTCCTGATGCCTTCGAGCGATATTCCGATTCATGCAAATACAATAATTGACATTTCGCATGAAAGCATAATGAGGGTATGGACAAGACTGCGCAAATGGACGGAGGATGAAGCAGCATCAGCTCAGCTTTATCTTCGTTTATCAAAGTCAGCAGAGTTATATCAGCAGGGCAAGACAGGTTTGTGGGTAAACCCTGATCTGCAGCTGGCCCTGCACTGGAAAGAAAACACCCGGCCTAATGTAACCTGGGCTGCACGATATGACCCTGCTTTTGAAAGAGCAATGACATTTCTTGAGTATAGCCGTAAGCAGCAGGAATTAGCCATTGTTAATAAAGAGAATCAACATGCCCGCAATCTAAAAAGGGCCAGGAACTCAGCTGTATTACTTGGTATTGCGTCACTCATTTCTATATTGTTCCTTATCGTCTCCTTAAATCTGCGCTTTAAAGCAGAAGCCAGCAGCCGCGAAGCACTTGAGAAAGAAAAGATGGCTACGGTTGAACGGCAAAAGGCAGAAGAACAAAGCAAGGAGGCAATCATTCAGCGTAAAATCTCAGAGCAGCAACAAATGATTGCCGAGCAGCAGGGGCGCATTGCAGAACAACAGCGTGAATATGCAGTTGGTCAGCAATTAATAGCGCAACAGCAAACGGCAGTGGCTATTCAGCAACGCAGTGCTGCCGATGTAGCGCGCAAGGAAGCTCTGAATGCACGCGACGAAGCTCAGTTGCAACGCAAAGAAGCTGTGGCACAAAAATTCATTGCCGATGAGCAAAGAATAAAAGCAGAAAACTCTGAACGTTCGGCTCAAAGATTACGACTGCTGGCGGTTGCCAACGCCATGGCCATACAGTCGCTGCAATTACATTCAACTGTAACTGACGATTCACCGGCTTTATATGCTTTAACAGCCTATCAGCTAAATAAAGAATATGGCGGATCACCCACCGAACCCGACATTTATAATGCATTATCCGTTATTTCGGGCGACGCGGTCACATTACGCGGGCATACCGATGCAGTGCGGGAGATGGCGATTACCAGCGACGGCAAACTGTTATATACCTGCGGCAATGACCGTAAGGTTATGCGCTGGAATATTGACGACAAGGCACAGAAGCATACCGAAGCAATAATTCCGAAAGGCCTTGCAGGTCAGTTCAGAAGCATTACTGTTACCCACGATAACAAATGGATAATAGCAGGAACAACAGAAGGCAAACTTGTTATCTGGAGTGCTTCGGGCTTTCCTATGTCTACACGCACTGTTGATGCCCATTCTTCAATAATCAACACCCTGCTTGCTGATCCAAAAACCGACTGTTTCTATTCAGCCGGATCGGACGGAAGAGTGTACCGCTGGAACTATAAAGACCTGGATTTCACTGTTCAGCTGCTTGATGCTGCTGATGCACCTGTTAATAATTTTGATGTACATCCTCACGGAGACATTCTGGTTGCCGTTACATCGAAGGGTGAGGTAAGGCTGATAAATAAAAACATAAATTTAACAGCTAACAGTTCTGTGCCTGCCGATAAGGCTCAGGTTGGCAAAGCAGCTTCGATATATAAGTTAGACAGTCCTGCGCTATCGGTTAAATTCAGTCCTTCGGGAGAAACGATTGTTGCAGGATGTTCTGACGGATCACTGCAAGTGCTTACACCCGATAATACCGGCAAATATTCTGTGCAGGTCTATAAAGCCAGGCACCTCTCAGGTATAACAGCAATAGAGTTTAATCCTGCAGGAAACCGCATTACAACTTCAGGTTTCGACTGGTCAGTAAGATCAAATGCATGGCCGGTTGCTGATGATAAAGGCATAACGATTAATCAGCACGAACTGTGGATCTACGATGTACTCTTTTCGCCCGACGGGCAAAAGTTTATTTCATGCGGGGCGGATAAAACAGTACGGCTTTTCTCAACAAAACTTGACCCTATGGCAGATAAACTCAAGCATATGGTTAAAAGAAACTTTACAGAGTCTGAATGGAAAAGGATTGTTGGTGAAGACATTCCATACCATAAAACCATGGAAACTTTATAACTTTTAACTTCCAGATCATGCGTGGTATAATACTCCGGACAATACTTTCTGCAGTTATAACAACAGTGGTCCTGATGCCGTTCAACCTACGTGCACAGGATTGTGGAGATGTTACACTTGGCGAAGCAACCAAGCACTATGAGCTTGGCAAATTCGATCTGGTCATGGCAACTCTTTCCCCCTGCATAAGATCGGGCTTTAACGAAAAACAGAAAGTTGAAGCACACAGGCTCATGGCGATGAGCTACCTCTCTATCGATTCGCTCGAAAAGGCATCTTTCGAAACGGCATTACTGCTACAGATCAATCCTAATTATGATCCTAATATTTTTGACCCTCCACTGTTTAAGGAACTGGTAAACCGGCTTAAGCTTACCGATGTAGGAATGATGGTTACCTCCGTATCAAAAAAAGCGGAAAACTATTATGAAGTGCCTGCTACTATTGCGGTCATCACGCGCGATGATATCATTAAAAGAGGGTACAACGACCTGGTTGAACTGCTAAAAGACATACCGGGGTTCGATCTGGCCATGTTCTATGGTCCGGAGTATGCCAATGTGTATCAGCGCGGATTCAGACAAAACAATACGGAAAAAACACTGCTTCTGCTTGATGGTATTGAGGAGAACGATCTATGGACCAACTGGGCATACATTGACCGCCAGTACCTTTTATCAAACATTGAAAGAGTAGAGATAATCTATGGTCCGGCTTCTACCATGTATGGGCCAAACGCTTTCGCGGGAGTTATAAATGTTATCAGCCGCAATTCAACCGATGCGCTTAAACCGGGCCGAAATACAGGCATCAGCGCAAGCCTGAAATACGGAACCTTTAACACACAAACTGCCGATATCAGTGTATCAGGGAAAAAGAGATCTGTTTCTTATACCTTGTCGGGAAGGCTCTATCATTCAGACGAGCATGACCTCACAAAACAAAAGTACTTTAATTATGATCGTGAGGATTATAACGACATAGACTATGCAAAGCTGCTGAATATCAATGAAAACGCCGGTGCTTACTTAACGGCAAACAATTTACCGTTCGCACATCCTTATTATCAGGTTACTGCCGATACCTCGCAACTCACGCTAACCCCCGAAGGCATTGAGGCTGCAAGAAACCTCGATAAATCGGCTTATGACCAGATTGTTTTAGGATCGAAAGTAGGCTTTACCAACAATACCGACAGCTGGTTAATTAATGGTAAAATGTCGGCCGGTAATTTTAGCATGGGATTTCAGGTATGGAAATATCAGCGGGGAGGGCTCACACAGTACACCGATATGTTTGTAATGGTAGGCCCGGATAATGGAACTACCTGGGCTCCCAGCCTCAGCAACTTCTTTACGAAGTACGAAAACCAGTTAAGCGACAAGATGTATCTGTCGAATCTGACCACTTACCGCATACATGCAGTAACGGAAGATTCACGACTTATATCGGTATTAAATTATGCACGCGGCAACCGAAAGCTTACTGATCTTATAAAAGGTACGCCTCCGGCCTGGTCGACCAGTTTCCTGTACTCACAGTCGAAGCAGTTGCGTAATGAGCTGAAGCTGAATTATACACCTAATTCCCGTTTAGACGTTATTACAGGTTTTGAAGTGCGTAACAGTACTCTGCAGGGCGCCTATTATACCAGTTCATTGCCTACACCTATGGATTCGGCAGTGATCAATCCTTCGCCTAAAGGCGGCAACTCATTCAATGTATGGGATCTGGGATTATACAGCCAGGCTACATACCAGGCTCTGCGCGATTTAAAGGTTACACTGGGTTTGCGTTACGACTACAACGTGGTGCGTAACAACGGAGGTTTTGGTAGTGAGTTCAGCCCAAGGGTAGCTATTGTATACTCACCCGATATGTACACCTTCAAGGCGATATATTCTCAGGGTATTATGAACGTTTCGAACTGGACAAAATACTCAGAGGTAGGAAACCGCATACCTAATCCTACACTCAATGTTGAAAAAATACAGAACATAGAACTGAGCGCGGGTATACGACCAACAAAGGAATTTCAGGCAGATATAGCGGTATACAGAAACTATGTGTTTGATGTGGTTGGTACCGTTAATGCTCCCGATCGCCCCGGGAAGGTCATGAACGATAATATCGGGCAATTCACTATTACAGGATTGCAGTCAACCGCGCAATACCGCACGAATACTTTTGGTGTCTGGTTCAATTATACTTTCTGTGATCCCCGGCAAACATATGCCGAAACAGGAGAAGTTAACAATACGGTGGGCGACATAGCTGCACATCAGTTTAATATAGGTGCCAATAAATTGTTTTTCAATAATTTAAATGTCAACCTCAGGGCAAACTACTCCGGCAAGAGGCTTACAGGTCCCGGCACTACCGTACCGCTTAACAACGACAGCTTTCCGTCTACCTTTATTATCAACAGCGCTATAACCTATCAGAATCCCGCTCTGGTAAGGGGATTATCACTGCAATTGGTTTGCAACAATATTTTAAACACCGTTTATTATCATCCGGGCACAAAAGCTGCCGAAGGAATTACAAGTCCGACAAGCATACTGCAAAAAGGCCGTCATTTCTTAGTAACCTTGTCGTACGATTTTTAACATGCAATCGATTCTACCTGTTTTATGGAATTAAACACAACACTGAACATAAATAACTTTCAAATTATAAAAGACCCGGCTACACGCTGGGGAGCTCTGTATGTGCCGCGTGCACCAAAAAACACGAACAAAAAAGGACTACGGGTTGTACTTTTTGTAAGCTGCAACGGATATTATCTGCTTAAAAGTCTGGCTGAATATGAATCTATGTATCCCGACAAATTAAACATTGTAGGGGTAGTTACAGACGATTCAACAGATCCTGCAGCAAACATTTCTCTGAAAAAAAGGGTATGGCATCATTTTCCGCCTACTGACAGGGAATACCTGTACTATCGTATGATCAACTATGCAACTGGTTTGGGGTTGCCCTGTTATACCGGTGCCGTAAAGACTGATTTTTTTCATAACCTGTTTTCTTCCTGGAACCCCGAAGGCTTGCTTATGCTTTGCTTTGGGCAGATAATAGATAAGGAAATATTTGAACGGCCAGTAATGGGTTCCTATAATTACCACCCTTCGGATATTGCAAATGAAGTTGGTTTGGGAGCGCAGCCTTTTGAAGAAACGATCAGCAGCGGGAACAAACATTCGTATCTTGTGATACACGAGGTAACCGAAATTATTGACCGCGGGCCAATTGTAGGTATTTCTCCCAAAGTGAATATCTGTTTGCAGGACGGCACTTATCCTGACAGCGTGTTGTCATTACATGAAAAGATCATTGCTGTATCAGGATGGATGGGTGTTGAATTAATTTCACGTATCATTACCAGTTGGGAAAGCGGACAAAAGGGCCCGGTGGATTACATTGATTTTGAAACAATAATGCCAGAGGAGATAAAATGCATTCTTATGCAACCTGCCGTAAATAATCTTAACGAGAAATACCAGGTACCTCCGCATCCTTTGCTCATGAACCATATTACGGAATAATACAATTGCAGAACTAAATATGAAGAGCAAGCTGCTTAAGATGATGAACATTCGGCCTGAAGAGTTTAAGCCGGTAGTAATGCTTATTGGCTTTTCTTTTCTCACGGGCTTGTCGATGTCGTTTTATTTTACGGCTTCCAACGCAATATTCCTGCAGGAGTTTGATCCCCGCGTAATACCGGTTTCTTTTATTGCTTCAGGAGTGCTAATTTATCTGGCCTGGCGTCTTTTCTCCATAACTGACCGTAGGTTTAGTTTTGCCACGCAGATACAGGCCAAAATGGGATTTACCTTTATAACGGTGCTTCTTATCAGTCTGGGAGTATTGTATTACAAAAAACCATGGCTTGTATTTATCATGTATACCTGGGTAAGGATAGTGGTTTACCTTACTCTGGTATCTTTCTGGGGCATTGCAGGCAAAATGTTCAATATTCGCCAGGGTAAGAGGATATTCGGATTGATAGGGGTAGGTGAAGTGGTTTCGATCATGATCGGCTATTTTTCCATTCCCTTTATTCTTAAGATACTCAAGGCTGCCGACCTGCTTTTCCTTGCCACCGGAACATTGCTGCTCTGTTATGTCATAGCCCGTATTATTTTATCGGTATTTAAAGATCAGCTCGTTACAGCGAAAGCCGCAGTACCGGTTTCGAAAAACACTGCTGTTGAGCAGAAACAAACCGAAACGAACTATCGTAAACTCATAAAGCAGCCTTACTTTCTGTTAATGTCGGCTATGGCGTTGCTGCCTATTTTCGGGTATTTATTTGTAGATTTTCTATTTCTTGCCCAGACAAAGAAAGAATTTGCAAATAATCCGCAAACAGTTGCAGGGTTTTTAGGAATATTTCTTGGGTTCGTAGCATTGGTGGAGTTGGTGATGAAGCTGGTTTCAGGCAGATTCCTTAATAAATACGGCATCAAATACAGTCTTGTGATCTTACCGTTAATTCTTGGTGCAACCACACTTATTGCGGCACTTACCGGAACATTGTATGGGGCAGTGGGACTGTTTTTTACTTTTATAGTTCTGGCCCGGTTGTTTGAACGTTCTGTAAGATCGGCAGTGTATGAACCGGCCTTTCAGTTGCTCTATCAGCCGGTTCCTGTTGAACAACGACTCATATTCCAGAACCAGATAGAAGGGATTCCGAAAGCTCTCGGAACAGTAATTACCGGACTTTCTATAGTGGTATTCTCTGCATTCCCTTTCTTTAATCTGGTTCATTACAGCTGGTTCTATTTACTGGTTCTGATCCTCTGGGTATGGGTTGCCCTTAAAATGTACGACTCGTACAGAAACACTATCAGGGCAAAACTGAATGAGAGTGATGTTAGTCTTAATGACCAGAGTGCTGCTGAAACACCCGTACTTACTGATATACTTAAGGCATCAGGCGAAAGCTCCTTTGCCAGGGTTTATCGCATTTGCTATGCAATAGATCCCTATGCAACAGACCAGGTGCTTAAAACTGCCGAAGAGCAGGATAACTGGATTGTTGGTCGTGAACAGTTATTACAATATATCCAACGGCAGGAACAACCATCGGCGGAAGTGATTGCTCATTTATGCCGCTCAGAAAATGTGAACGACAGAATAGAAGCCGCTCTGCAGCTCAGTACATCAGCACGCTACAATACGATCAGGTTGCTGCTTAATCTGTCGAAAGACCATAATAAACAGGTGCGCAAACAGGCACTTATTGCTGCAGGAAAGATAAAGAGACATGAATTATGGCCTTTCGTGCTGGAGAGTCTTTCCGATGTCGGGCTTTCACACCTTGCTATTCTTACCGCCCTGCAAATTGGGGAGCCTTTAATGAAAGAGCTGGAGAGATTATTTGAAAAACCGGCTACGTCAACGGCAGTAAGAATCAACATCATTGCTATCTGGGAGAAGCACAATTCGCCCACCACTGTGAAACTTCTGGCAAAAAGATTAAGCCATCCCGATAAGGAAGTACAAAAACAGGTTGTTATTGCATTGAGTAACAGGCAATATAAACCCACCGCAACAGAAACGTCGCTTTTAAAAGACCTTCTGGATGTGCATGTTGAATACCTCACCTGGTTGATTGCATCGCTGAGAGATCTTGCAGAGGAGCCTGAGGCCTTTGACTTAAAAATGAGTTTATTGTCGGAAGAGGAGCGCCTTAAAGAGTACCTGTTTAAGATCCTTGCATTACTTTACGACGAAAAGAGCATTGGCAATATACGCAGGAACATAGAAAGCAAAGATGCCAACACCCATGTATATGCCATGGAAATTGCCGATATGACCATCAGCAATGAAATAAAAGAAATATTTATACCCATTTTTGAAGACCTGACTCTGCATGAGAAACTACACAGGCTGCGCTTCAGGTTTCCACAGCCTGAACTAAATGCAGTGGAACGATGCATGGATATAATCAATGCAGAGTACTGGAAAAGCAACAGGTATTCAAAAGCGTGCGCACTGAAAATGCTTGCCGGAGCAGATAAAAAGTTCCATAACGAAATTACATCGGTACTTGCGGCTAACATTGTTCACTCCGATGCAATGCTCAGTGAACTGGCAACGTATCTTCTCAGGCAGTACGATGAAGATTTCTACCGGAGCACTGTGGAACGAATGAGCAAAATACCATATGATAAGGTAAGGCAGAATGCGGAAAAGATTGCAACGCTGAGTATGGGCAATACGCTTCTGATGACTGATAAAATAAATCAATTAAAGCAAACAGAGTATTTTGCGGCGTTTGATGAAACGGTATTGCTCGATTTGCTCGACAAATTCCCCGATGTTGATATAGTAAGTAGGCATTCCCCCATTCGGTCTGATGCAATCCCTGCGGACGATGACAGAGAGCTTATACCTCTTGACAGACAAAGCAGTCTGGCTATACCAGTCGAAGCACTCAACAGCTTAATAAAGAGCGACCGGGAGTTTGCACATAAAATTTTTAAGATGAACCGGGAGCTGCAGCATGAAGTAGCATCAGACCGGAACATAGCCAAAAAAGACACGTTATGAAGAATTGGATAATCGTATCATTATTCCTGGTCATTCCGTTGTGGATGCCGGCCAGGTTTATGCCTCAGGTGCCCGATAAGGTTTCCGAAGTTTCAGCAGATGCAGGTTTGCAACGTTCGGGAGAGTTTGGATACCCGTTCATCAGAAACTTCAATGCTTCAACCTATGGAGCTCATGCACAGAATTTTGCGATTACCGTTGACAGCAAGGGAATGGTTTATGCAGGCAATTTTGCCGGAGTATTACAGTACGACGGCGAAAGCTGGCGGTTAATTCAAACAACGCATACACGTAAGGTATCGGCTCTTGCGATGGGTCAGGACAATAGAATATATGTAGGTGCCCGTGGTGAAATTGGTTATCTGGCTGCAAACGATAAAGGCTCCCTGCAGTTTGAACCTATTACTATTGCTAAGGAAAGTGGAATACCGGAGTATTTTGATGTACTGAATATAGTTGTTCAGGATAATGCCGTACTGTTTATAACAACCAACCATGTAATAACCTATCAGTCAGGTAAAACACATGTCTGGACTGCGCCTTCCGATATACTGGGCTCCTTCCTGGTAAACGGCACAGTTTATATGCAACTAAAAGGCACAGGGATCGCAGTCTACCGCCAGCAAAAAATTAATCCGGTCAACAACAGGCTCGGCGATGCTACACTGGTTAAAGCAATGCTTCCCCGCAAAGACAACAGCATTTTAGTAGCTACAGGTACGCAGGGGTTATTCCTGTTATCAGGCAATTCGCTGGTTCCTTTTTCCGCGGAAGCGAACGAAATATTAACAAAGAATCCGGTAACATCAGGTGTAAGGCTGAGCAATGGCACCTTTGCTCTAGGCACTTCGCGCAGCGGTGTGATAATAATCGATGAACAGGGTAATTTGCTGCAAATAATCGATAAAAATGCAACACTGCAGAATTCTTATGTGCAGCAGCTGTATACATCTGACGACAATATTCTCTGGGTAGCGTTGAATAATGGGGTTTCACTCATCGAAACACCCTCGCCCCTATCCTATTTTGATGACAATGCCGGGCTAAAAGGCTCTGTAAATCAAATCATCAGACACAAAGGCACATTGTTTGCCGGCACCTACGAAGGCCTGTTTTACTACGACAAAAACGTGCTTGGATTCAGAGCCGTTGAAGGCATTATATCGTCGTGCTGGGCTTTAAAAGAAGCCGAAGGGATACTGTATGCAGCTACATCTCAGGGTGTTTTTAGAGTGCAGAACAGGTCGGCAATACTACTAAAAGACGGCTTTGCACTTGATCTGGCGGCTTCTGTGAAAGATCGCGGATACATGTATGTTTGTGAAACAGAGGGGTTGTTCAGGCTTTCTTTACAGGGAAACAGAACGGAGGTCAGGAAAATAACGGGAGTTGCAGAAGGAATTGCCGAGTTGCAGGAAGACAGTAACGGCAATATCTGGGGGCGCACTATTGCCGATAAGTTGTTCAGATATAGTCCGGGAAGTGCAACGGTAAATTTTGTTTCTGTTGCAGATAGTGCTGTAATAAGCGGATTGAAACTTAATGATATGAACGGAAACCTGGCTGTAGCAGCCTTAAACGGGATGTATATTTATGACGATAAACAGTCGAGGTTCCATGCACTCACTCTGATGCAAAAGGATGATAAGGAAACGTCTGAATGGTTCTCCTTACTGCAGGAGGACCATGAAGGAAACATATGGACAACCAAAGGAGATGAAAAAAATGTACAACTGCTGAAACACGGTGACGCTGGCTATACTTTATCTGATGTCCCTTTTAAGCCTGTTGCCGGTTATGTGATCAGAAGTATATATCCTGAAAGTAACGGCATTATATGGCTCGGTGGTCCTGACGGGCTCATACGATACGATGCATCTGTACCTGTAAGTAACACTAAACCTTTCCCCGTAAGGATAAGGAAAATAGTAATGAACAGCGACTCCGTATGTTATACCGGCGATACAGATCTAAACAGTGAATACGCGAAGGCGACCAACGGTGCATCTGATGAGAAGAGGAAAAAGACGAAAGCCGACTTTACATTCAGCTACAGTAATAATTCGTTGCTGTTTGAGTTTAGTGCACCTTTTCATGCAGCTTCGGGTGAGATTCTTTACAGCTATATGCTGGAAGGGTTTGACGAAACATGGAGTGAGTGGAATGTGCAGTCTGTAAAAGAGTACACGAATATTCCGGGAGGCAGTTATGTATTTAAAGTACGTGCACGGAATATGTATGATGAGTTGTCTGAGCAGATTCAGGTAACCTTTGTAATTAATGACCCTTGGTATGCGAGTATCTGGGCTATTCTGCTGTATGTGATCATTGCAGGAGCTGTAATCTATGCCATTGTACTGTACAGGAACCGTAAGCTATTGCAGGAGAAGCGGTTGCTCGAAGATAAAGTAGCTGAGCGCACAGCCGAGGTAATTCAGCAAAAAGAAGAGATTGAGCAGCAATCGCAGGAGCTCGCAGGTAAGAACGATGAACTTGAAAAGATTAACTCTGCCATAAAGTCGATCAATGCAGAGACAAACTACGATAACCTGGTGCAGGCGTTACTCGAAAAAATGCGCATTATAAGATCATCCGAAAAGTCGCTTGCACTCATGTACGATAAGGGTCTTAATGCGTTCAGATTTAAAGCGGTTATCGGCTATCCCGCCAGTGAGTTTGAACAGATGGTACTGACATCGCAACAGGCGGAGATACGTTATCTGGAGAGTTCGGAAGAGATCTTTGAAGACATTTTTGTAAAGCGTGATTTTGAAAGCTACAAACAGTTTGACGAGCTAAGTAAGTTTGTTGTGCCAAAAGCTGCCCTGGTATTGGTTATTCGTATTGAAAACCAGATGCAGGGTATGCTTATTTTCGAAAACTTTAGCAGAGAGACAGCTTTTGAGCAAAGAGATTTCAGTCTGTTGAGGAACTCTAAAGAGCATCTGGTATCGGCCATCATCCGAACAGGCATTATGAACGATTTGCAGAAAACGCTAAACAATCTTAAGGAAACACAAGACCAGCTGGTGCAGTCGGAAAAGCTGGCATCACTTGGACAGTTGACTGCGGGTATTGCTCATGAAATTCAAAATCCTCTGAACTTCGTTAACAATTTTGCGGGCCTGTCGGCCGATCTGGCTCTTGAACTGCACGAAATACTTGACAACATCAAAGATGAGATCTCAAAGGACCAGTATGAAGAGATGTCGGAAGTGGTTACTATGATCAAAGGAAATGTTGTAAAAATTAACGAACACGGCAAAAGGGTTGAAGGTATTGTAAAAGGTATGTTACAACACTCAAGAGCAAAGACTGCCCAGTTTGAACCTACCGATGTAAATAACATGGTCAGCGAATTTGTTAATCTCGCTTATCACGGTTTAAAAGCGAACGATAAGAGTTTCAGTGTTTCCATAAAAACAAACTTTGATCCTTCGATTGCGAAAGCCGATATTATTCCTCAGGAATTAAGCAGGGTGGTATTAAATGTAGTTAACAATGCATGCTATGCTGCTGCAGAAAAGGCCACAAAATCTGCGGGTGGATTCTTCCCCGAAGTAGTGATCAGTACATCAAGAGAACAGCACTATATAGTAATTTCTGTAAAGGATAATGGAACAGGAATACCCCAGAGTATTATAGATAAAGTGTTCAACCCGTTCTTTACAACTAAACCAACCGGTAAAGGAACAGGGCTGGGGCTGTCTTTAAGCTTTGACATTGTTAACAAGCTTCACAAAGGCAAACTGGAGGTGACTTCGAAAGAAGGAGAGTATACGGAGTTCACCATTAAAATTCCGGAAAAACAACTATAGGAGTTCAGGCTATTCTGCATTTTTGCAGGTCATTTTTGGCAATGCAAATCTGAACTCGGCACCCTTACCCGGGTAACTGTGGGCAAAGACTTTGCCACCGTGCCTGTGTACAATTTGTTGTACAACGGCTAGTCCTATACCGTTACCACTAAAATCATCACCACTGTGCAGCCTTTGAAATGCTTTAAAAATCTTATCGCATTGATTATTATCAAATCCTACTCCATAATCCCGCACATGATAGGTCACCATGTACTTGCTTTCGGTGCTGTACACTTCAATTTTCTTGATCTTTGATTTGGAACTGTATTTGAGTGCATTGTTTATAAGATTCTGCCATACCTGACTAATCAGCGATAGATCGCATTTTACGGGAGGGATATCATGAAGCACAAACTCAAATTGTTCATTCTCTTCGTCGGTCGCTGTTTCATGATAGGTCATCTGAGCCAGTTCATGCATTGACACTATTTCAGGATTCAATGCTATCCTTGAAACCTGAGATAAGTTGAGCAGGTCAGTGATCAACTGATCCATGCGTGTTACGTTTTTCCTGATATTCTCCAGAAACTGCCGGGCCTGATCATCAAGTACCGATACATACATAGAGTGCAGTATAGAAGCATACCCGTTAATTTTACGTAAGGGTGCCCTGAGATCGTGCGAAACGGAATAATTAAATGCTTCGAGTTCCTTATTTGCAGTTTCGAGCTGCATGGTTCTTTCTCTTACTTTCTGTTCGAGTTGCCGGTTTAAGAAGTCAAGTTCCTGTTCTGCTTTGATGCGTTCAGAAATATCAATAACCGTTGCACTATAAAACAAAGGGTTACCCTTATCATCACGCTTAATGGCACTGCTGAGATCTGTCCATACATAGGAGCCATCCTTTCTGATATACCTTTTTGTTATCCTTAAAGAATCAATTTCTCCCTCATTAAGAGGCTTCATCATTTCTTCAAGCCATACAATGTCTTCAGGCGGGGTTATTTCACGCCAGCTTTTATTCTGCAATTCCTGACGTGAATAACCTAGCATATCACTAAAAGCTTGATTAACAAACATCTCTCCGTCAACCATCGTGATTGATTTTCCTGCATTTGATGTTTCAAATACCGCTCTGAACTTCGACTCGCTCTCCTCCAGTTGCTTCTGTGTTAATTGTATTTGGCTGGCAGCCAATTGTTTATCAGACAGATCACGAACAAAGCCAAGAAAAAGTTTATGATGATCTAATTGTTCACATACAAATCGCACTTCAACAGGAAACAGGGATCCGTCTTTACGCCGGTGATGGCCGTTAGAAGTAAAGCTTTCGCCAGGATTAATGCGTTTGCATTTCTCGCGCAATGCCTCCAGTTCAATGTCCATTTCTATGTCGGTAACCAGCATGCTGAGTATCTCATCCTTAGAATATCCGAGGGACTGACAGCTTTGAGTATTCACTTCAATGAATCTTCCCTTATCGTCGTGTACCATAAAGGCATCCATTGACTGATCTGCAAGTGCATGGTAAAACATACTTTGCATTCTAATTTTCAATTGTATATCAGTGTCTTCTTCTTTTGAGATTATATCGGAACTAATAGAAACAGTTCCCGATGCTTGTTCTTGCATGGCTATATAATTTGTAACTCATTTGAAAAAAAACACAGTTGTCTCTTAATAGTTTTAAGCAGATCACATTTTTTTGTTTAATTCTACGATTATTCTGTTAAACACAAATTATCTCTTTGCAGGCTCAGCAAATTCACTTTGCAGGCTCAGTGAGTTCACCTTACAGGTTCAATAAGGTCACTTTGCAGGCTCCGTAAGAGCAACAACGTATGTTAATATCTGTAATGATACAGAGTATCCGGTGAATCGGCAGGGCTGTACGATTCCTGGCTTCCCGGAGGTGGTGTAAACCCTTCTTCATCATTTTGTGGTGGAGTAATTCCATCTTCACCAGTAGGAGGAGTTGTAAAATCATCTTCTGTTGCAGGAGGTGTAGGCGGCTGCAGATCAGGATTACCGGTATTGGGATCGTACTCTGAAGGATACGTATCTACCGGTTCTTCTACTGGAGGTTCAGGAATCTCAACTCTCGCTATTTCTGTCCCCGAAGGCTGCAATACAGCTCCGTCACTCTCGGTGGTAATGAATATTTCTTTTACCTGAAATGGTGTAATAGCGGTAAGTGTAGCTTTATCAGCATTTTTATTTTTTAGCTGACCCAGGTTACGTATTTCATTATGTTCTGATTCGGCCCAGATAACATAGGCACTGCTGGAAGGATCAACTCTTTCAGGGCTGGCCAGATTTCGTGCATCAACAGTGATTATTTTGTTGTTATATTCATCGTATTTGGTCTTGGCCTTAATTTCTGCTGCAGGTACAACACTCGAAACAGGGAAACGGGTTGTATTGGAGCATGCAGCGATAAGCAAAACAATGCTTCCAATTATCGAAAATCTTAGTATCTTCATAAGTCGTAGATTTTAGGGGTACAAGATGTGTAATAATAGTATGGAGCGAACATAGAATTACTGCTATGTTGTTGACAAACAATCTATTACACAAGTAATAACAATTTTTAGGAACCGATGTTAGAACAGCTAAAGCAATATCACTATGAGGATCGCTACGTACAATGTTAATGGTGTGAATGGCCGGTTGCCAGTACTGTTGAGATGGCTTGAAGAGACAGCCCCCGATATAGTTTGTCTTCAGGAACTTAAGGCACCACAGGAAAAGTTTCCTATTCTGGCTATCCGGGCTGCAGGCTATGAAGCGATATGGCATGGTCAGAAAAGCTGGAACGGTGTAGCAATTCTATCCCGTATTGGTGAACCGGCAGAGATTTGCCGTGCTTTACCGGGCGAAGAGGAAGACCTGCACAGCAGATATATTGAAGCTGTTATAAACGGGTTAACTGTTGGGTGTCTGTATCTTCCTAATGGTAATCCCTATCCCGGACCTAAATTTGATTATAAGCTAAGATGGTTTAACCGTTTGCACAGGCATGCAGAAGGGCTTATCGCTTCAGGAAAACCTGTGATCCTGACCGGTGATTTTAATGTTATGCCTACAGAGCGGGATGTTTACAAACCTGAAAGATGGCTAAATGATGCGTTGTTCAGAGTAGAAGTGCGTGAAGCGTATCAGCGTTTGCTGGCACAGGGATGGACAGATGCGGTTAGATCATTATATCCCGGTGACATAGTTTATACCTTTTGGGATTATTTCAGGAATGCTTTCGAGCGGAATGCCGGCCTGCGCATAGATCATTTTCTGTTAAGCGAGCAGGTAACACCCCGCCTGAAAGCAGCCGGTGTAGATAAGATGGTAAGAGGCTGGGAAAAGACCAGCGATCATGCACCTGTCTGGATTGAATTACTTTAGTTCATAATCAACCATCCAGTTTATTCCAAACCTGTCGGTCACCATTCCAAAAAGTGATCCCCAGAATGTTTTATCCAGTGGCATAGTAACTCTGCCTCCTTCACCAAGTGCATCGAAAACACGGCGTGCTTCTTCTTCACTTTCGGGAGTGAGAGTCAGCGATATATTGGTCCCGGTAACAAAAGCGTTGTTCATTGATTCACGGATGTCGCTTCCGTATATATATCCATTTCCGATTGGTAAAGAAACGTGCATAATTTTATTGGCTTCTTCAGAACTTAAGTCTTCGCTATTGGGCATATCTTTAAAACGGCCAATGTAGTTGAACTCTCCACCAAAAATAGATTTGTAAAAGTTGAAGGCTTCTTCGCAATTTCCTTTGTAATTGAGATACGGGCTAAGTTTCATAGTTTAAGTATTTAGTGGTTTAAGATGTGAATTTTCCCCTGAGCGGGAATGCTGTGATTTTCAGCTTTCAGGATATAGATACCTGAAGGCAGGCTACTAACATTGATCACAGCACGACCGGCTTCAAAACCTGTCGACTTAACCAAAACACCCATACTATTGAAAAGTTGGATCAAGCTCCCCGAATATTTTGACTCCGGGTTATCATCATCAGAAATGCTTACCAACAGATTTCCGCCTTCGCGATGCACTTGCAGCAATTCTTCCGCTCTGTGGTTAAATATTGTATTTGTTGGAAGGATTATAAAAGATTGCTCTTCACTGAAACCGGAACCACAGTATGCCTGATCAACCGCCTGCACACTGTAGTAATAGGTACCGGGTTGTAATCCGGTAAGGATGAAGTAATTTTTACCGGCAGCATTACCTGAAGATGGCATAAATAGCTTTCCGGATGCAGGGTCAGCTTCCGGGGCTACAATTTCAATACCACCCGGTGTAGTGCCAACGCGCACATTATAGCTAAGTCCTGATGCCGGTGTTTGCATATCAGAAGATAACTCCCAGTTAAGCACTGCAATATTTTCCCATACACTCGGAGTTGAAATAATGGGTATCGTTGGTGGCGTGTTTGTTACAAAGGAATGGTTTAAGAGGTCGTTCCTGTATAACATCCTTGTTGCTGATACGGATATACCGGCTAAAAGAAGGTCGAAATCACCATCGTTGTCAAAATCACCCCAGGTGGAAGATGCCCTCTCTACAAAAGCTAAACCTGCAGGGTATTCCTCATAATCACCAATGCCGTTATTGTTGTATAATCTCGTAGATGCATTGCCACATCCTGCATTTTGCCCTGAAAGCATCACATCAGGAGCTCCGTTATTATCGTAATCAATCCAGTCTGCCGGTCCCAGAGCAGTTCCGACAAATCCGGCAAACGCATTACTGAATGTTCTGTCGGCATTGTTTCTGTATATGTATGATACCGGTGTTAATGAATAATCTTTACCGGTGATCATTATATCCAGATACCCGTCAAGATTATGATCACCAAACCTTGCGGAACCACCTATAGCTCCATCAACGCCCAGGAGGTCAATCCGCATAAAACTTCCGTTATTATTTTGCATGATAAAAGCCACTACCGATCCATCATCACCCACCATTAAAAGGTCTTTGTCGCCATCATTATCGTAATCTCCCCATCCAATGGAAGTAGAATTGAGATCGGGCAAACCGGCATCAGGAACAAGGCTAAAGGTGCCATTCCCATTATTTCTGTATAACGCCGATCTCCAGTTTCCTGATAAAGCTATATCGGCGAATCCGTCGTTATTGTAATCACCGAATGCAACATCTCCGTCAGCACCTGCCTCATACATCAGGCTATCTGCAATCACTAATTGCATGTTTCCATTATTACGATACAGGTAGGTTTTATTCCCTGTGATTCCCTGCCCTGTAATAACCACATCCTGAAAACCATCGTGATCATAATCGGCTACAGCCATAGCACTGTTATACAATCCCTGAAAACCGGAGGCTGTTTCGCTAAAAACACCTTCTACATTTTCAAATATCTTTCCAACAGTAGCGTAGGTGTTATCCTGACCGGTCATAACAAGATCAAGATCGCCATCGTTGTCAAGATCGGCAAAAGCCAGGGCACCTCTTCCTAATCCCGGGAATGGATTACTAACCGATGTAAAAGGCTGTGCATTCACAACCATAGTTAGTGAAAGCAGAACGGCCTGTGCCAGGCAGATACGGACGAAGTGCAGGTTTTTTATCATTAAAAAATGGAGTTAGGATTGTCTTTTGTTAAACTCTTCAACACCCTGATCAAGAAATTGCACAAAGTTGTTTACATCCAGGTCGTATGCTTTGGGAGTGACAAGTATCTCTCCATTGGTATCGAGCAGGACATAGTAGGGCTGTGCATTTACATTAAACCGGCTAATCTGGAAATCGGCATACTTCTTACCAATTGTCTTTTTTACCTTACCATCATACGTGGATGTGATCCATTCACTTTCAGGTAATTCCGTCTTATCATCCACGTAAAGTGCGATAACAACATAATTTTCTTTTAAGCGCTTTAAAACCTGAGGATCTGACCAGACACGAGCTTCCATTTCACGGCAGTTAACACATCCATGCCCTGTAAAATCAATGAATATTGGCTTATTAAGCTCTTTTGCGCACGCTAACCCCTGTTCGTAATCAAAGTAACCTTTAAGTCCATGGGGCAGGCGGAATTTATCATTAAACTTTGGTGTTTCGCATAGCTGTGCATTACCAGAGTGAGATACTGACTGGTTGTTGCCCCCGGAGAAGATCTCAACGTTTTCACGGACGATTCTGTTAAGATCAAAATCGTGTGTTTCCTGGGGCGGTAAGTACCCTGCGAGGGCTTTGAGCGGTGCACCAAACATTCCCGGTACCATGTAGAGTACGAAGGTAAACGTAATGATAGCAAGGGTAAGCCGGGGTACTGATATGAACTTAACTTCACTGTCGTGAGCGAACTTTAATTTACCAAGCAGGTATAATCCCATGAGTGTAAATATGATAATCCAGAACGCCAGATATATTTCTCTGTCGAGGATGCCCCAGTGATATGTTTGATCGGCAATGCTTAAGAATTTTAATCCAAGCGCCAGCTCCAGGAAGCCAAGAATAACCTTAACGGAGTTAAGCCATCCGCCCGATTTAGGCAGATTGTTAAGCCATCTTGGGAAGAAGGCAAACAAAGTGAACGGCAGGGCAAAAGACAAAGAAAAACCAAGCATCCCAATAATGGGTTTAAGTACTTCGCCTCCTGCAGATGCTACAAGGATGGAACCAACAATAGGACCGGTACAGGAGAAAGATACAAGAACCAGGGTAAATGCCATAAAGAAAGAGCCAACTACTCCGCCGCGGTCTGCCTGAGTGTCGCTTTTATTTATTAGCCAGCTTGGAAGTGTAATTTCGAACATGCCGAGGAATGAAGCGGCGAAGAACAGAAAGATCAGGAAGAAGAGTATGTTTGGAAGCCAGTGGGTACTTAGCCAGTTGGCAAAGTTTGCACCAAAGAGCACAGCAACAATAGTTCCGATTACCGTATAAATGAGAATGATAGAAAATCCATACACAATCGCTTGTGTTTTGGCTTTTACTTTATCCTGCTCTTTAAGGAAAAAAGTAACAGTCATTGGAATCATCGGGAACACACAGGGGGTTAAAATTGCTGCCAGTCCGGCCACAAAAGACAGAAGGAATAGTCCCCACAAAGAGCCTTTCTTTTTATCCGCTCCACCTGTTTCATCTACAGATTCGGATGGTGATGCAGCAACCCCTGACGGGTTACCGGCATTAACGGTAGCTTCTTCGGTAGACGGCAAGTTCTGATCATTTGTCGAATCATTCTGTAGTGATGTTTCCTGATTTCGGGCTGTCTGATCGTTTTCACCGGTATTAGAGCCTTCGGTGCTTAAGGAATTGTCTGTTGCAACGGCTGAAGGATTCCCTTTTATCGAAAATTCAAAATCTACTTCACTGGGTGGCAGGCACTGCTTATCGTCACAGCACATGAATTCAAGGTATCCTTTAATTTTGAAGTTCTTGGCCGACAGCACTTTAACATTCTGAGTAAATACTGCTTCCTTGGCAAAGTACTTGAGAACCATATCAAAGTTCGGATCAAACTCCTCTATAGGCTTTGGTTCTTTTACTTTTCCTACAAGCTGGTAATTAGCAGATTTTTCAAAGTTAAAACTGGTAGGTACAGGCCCGTCAGGCTTAATATCCTGAGAATACAGGTGCCAGTTATCATCAATAGTTGCCTTGAAAATAAGCTGAACTTCACTTTGGTTAATTTGTCTGGTGCTAAAACTCCATTTTACAGGAGCCAATATTTGCGCCATAGTGGTAGTCTGCAGTACCAGGAGTAAAGTAAGAGTAAGAAGCAGAGCACCAACCTTTTGTTTTTTCATAATATATCACCCGTTTAATGGATTATCAATCAAGAAGTTCTATTTTAAGTATCTCGTCTGTTGCCGGAGTAACGCGGTAAGGATTGGCAATACGGTGGCCTACGAGCCAGATTATGGAACCACCCGACAGTAATAGCCAGGAGTTCTCCTTTTCTACCAGTGAAAATTTATTATCGATAAAGTAATTACTAAGCTTCTTCTTCTGATTCATTCCGTAAGGAATAAAGGAATCGCCTTCACGCCATTTGCGCAGGCTTAAAGGGAATTCAACCTTTGAAGAATCGAACATGGCTATCGTAGAAGACCTTGATATTTCCGTATCAGGATCATTAGACATTTTCGACACTTTCAGGTGAATAGGCTTTGTGATCTCTTTGTCATTTTCATGAATGAATGTTTCAACAGCAGGGTCAGCAATCTGGGCACCAACTTCCGTAAGAATAAGATATTCACGATCCTTAAGTAAGCGGTGGGTGCCGGAGTAAAACTGTTTACCGGGAATCTCTTCCAGTGCTTCTGCTATTTCATCGCATACTGACCTGTTAAAGTTATAAGGCTGCAGTATCTCAAATAAGTATAGTCCGACCGGATGATATTGTCTGATCTGTTCTATACGGATTTTGCGCACTCCATTTTCTTCAGATAGAACTTTGTCGGTAATTGAATTAATATAATTGCGCAACAGCAGTTCAGCCTCTCTAACTCTGTCAATAGTGGAGGTAATGGTTCGGCGGAACTCAGGATTTATTTCTCCAAGTAAGGGTATGAGATCATGTCTTATCTTATTCCTTACATACTTGGTAGTTCTGTTTGAACTGTCTTCGCGAAAGCCGATAGCTTCATCCGATGCAAACTCCTCAATGTTTCTGCGAAATGCAAACATCATAGGATGAACGATATTTATACGAATTGGAAGTATCCCGTGCAACCCGCTAATTCCTGTACCTCTCAGGACATTGATAAAGAAAGTTTCAATCTGATCGTCGAGATGGTGCGCTGTTGCAACGGCTTTAAAACCTTCGGTATGAATTATTTCCTCAAACCACTCGTAGCGCAGCGTACGGGCAGCCATTTGAACGGAAATCTTATTAAAACCGGCATACTCTCTGGTTTTAAAATGTTTCACGAAGAACGGCACATTATACGAGCGGGCTACCGATTCTACGAAAGCTTCGTCATGGTTTGATTCTGAGCCTCTTAAGCCGAAATTACAGTGCGCAATGGCGAAGTTATACTTTGCCCTGTGAAACAATTCTGCCATTACCATAGAATCGACTCCCCCACTGATGGCCAGCAATATGGGCTCATCGGCCTTGAACAGTTCATGCTGTTCAACGTATTCTTTCAAAAGTTCGAGCATGTTGCAAAATTAATAAAACCAATGAAATAATACTTTGCGAAACAATATACTGTTAAGGGTTGTTAGCTATTTGCTTTTTTAGAAAATGTCAAATGCATGGAAGTAGTAAAGAAACAGCGCGGCCGAACAGGTAAACTGGTCATGAAGGAAAAAGACGAAGAGGTGGGAGAAGTCAGCTTTATGATCAACGATGACTCTAACTATGTTATTGAACACACCTCTGTCAAAGAAACAATGAGCGGTAAGGGAGTAGCAATAAAACTCATTGAAGCAATGGTTGAGCTGGCCCGCAATGAGCAGAAAAAAATCATCCCTTTATGTGAGTACGCAAAAAAGATATTTGAGCGAAAAGCTGACAACTATTCCGACGTATGGGATAAAAGAAAGTAGTTTTCGATAGTTGTTTACGGCAAAATAAAAAGAGAAAAGGCTGCAATACTGCGGCCTTTTCTCTTTTCAGCAAAAGATTTATTTTAGGTTTCGAAATTAACCTGCCTGGCTGGTGTGCCTGAAAAGGTTCTTCGGCTTAATTAATTTCCCAGGTTTCTCCGCTGTTAAGCAAATCATCCACGCATTTGATCTTTGAGTTATCTTTTGCGTACTGAATCTGCTCTTCTACCATATCGTCGTAGGTTGGATAGTTTGCAGCTCTGATGACCCCCATTGCAACAGGGAAATGTGGATTAGACATTTTTGCAAGCATCAGGTGGATGCCGGGATCCTGTTCGTACATGTCGTGAACAAGCAGATCTTCTTCTGTAATACCATTCACACCAAGTGTCACAACTTCAAGACGTGTCCCGTTCAGTCGGATACCCTTATCCCTATTCTTACCAAATATCATTGGCTCTCCGTTACGCAGAATCAGTTGATTGTCGTCGCGGGTTTCTTTATTGGTAACAGAATCGTGAGTTTTATCAGCAAAAATTAAACAGTTCTGCAGTATTTCGATAATGGAAGTGCCATCATGTCTTGCTGCTTCAAACATAATTTCTGTCATGAGTTTCGGATTGGTATCAACACCGCGGGCAAAGAAAGTACCCTGTGCTCCGAGAACCAGCTCACCCGGATTGAACGGATGTTCAATGGTTCCCTGGGGTGATGTTTTGGTAAAACTTCCCATAGGAGTTGTTGGTGAATACTGTCCCTTGGTCAGACCATAGATCTGATTATTGAACAGGATAATATTGATGTCGATGTTACGGCGAATTATGTGAATAAAGTGGTTTCCTCCGATTGCCATGGAGTCGCCGTCACCTGTAGCCATCCAAACGCTCAGATGTGGATTAGCGATCTTAACACCGGATGAAATAGCAGCTGCACGACCATGAATTCCATGAATTCCGTATGTGTTAACATAATACGGGAAACGTGAGGAGCATCCAATTCCCGAAACCATCATAATGTTTTCTTTACGGTAGCCAAGTTTTGGGAACACGTTGGCAACTGATGAAAGAATGGCATGTGACCCGCAGCCCGGACACCATTTTACCATTTGGTCGCTAACGAAATCAACTTTGGTGAGCTCTACTTTCGAACGCTCAATTGTCATATTGGGATTATTATTCATTTTACTTCTCCTCCAGTGTTTTTATTATAGACTGAGTAAGTTCGCTCACTGTAAATGGCAGGCCCTGTACTTTATTGTACTGTCTGTATTTATGATCAGGATGCGTCATTCTCAGGTAGTTAACAAATTGTCCGCTGTTTAGCTCGCAAACCAGTATCTTTTTAAATCCATTAAATATCTCTTCAGTGTTCTTTGGAAGCGGCATGATATAATTGAAATGCGCAAGGCTAACTTTCTTACCTTCTGCCTGAACTGCCTCAACAGCTTCCTGAACAGCACCAAGAGTGCCACCCCAGCTCACAACCAGCAGATCACCTTCTTTGTCACCAATAACTTCCTGCGATGGTATATAATTGGCAACGCGCTGTACTTTTGCATCTCTGTAGTCAACCATCTTCTGATGATTAAGCGGATCGGTAGTTACATTGCCAATTCCATCTTCCTTTTCAAGGCCTCCGATACGATGGCGTAAACCTTCAGTACCTGGTATAGCCCACTTGCGTGCAAGCGTTTCAGGATTACGTTTGTAAGGCTGATAATCAGGATCGTTAGCTTCTGCTATTGGAGGATTGATGGAAGGCAGATCAGCTACTTTCGGAATGCGGAACAACTGAGATCCGTTTCCTATGTAACCGTCTGTCAGGAGAATAACAGGAGTCATATGCTCCATTGTCAGTTTAGCTGCCATGTATGCATAGTAAAAGCAATTTGCTGCAGTAGAAGCCGCGATTACTATTACCGGGCATTCTCCGTTTCGTCCAAACAGCGCCTGATAAAGGTCACTTTGTTCTGACTTGGTTGGCAGTCCGGTACTTGGGCCCCCGCGCTGAACATCTACTATCACTAAAGGAAGTTCAGTCATAACGGCTAATCCGATGGCTTCGCTCTTTAAGGAAAGTCCGGGTCCGGAAGTGGAAGTTAAAGCCAACGCACCGGTATAACTTGCGCCAATGGCAGAGCATATTCCTGCGATCTCATCCTCAGCCTGAAACACCTTGGCACCAAGTGATTTATGTTTTGCAAGTTCAATGAGTATATCGGTAGCAGGAGTAATGGGGTATGACCCAAGGAATAGAGGTCTGCCTGAACGTTCGCTGGCAGCAAGGAAACCCCATGCTGTTGCAATATTACCCGTAATATTTCTATACCTTCCGGGAGGGATGGCAGCTTTACTAACCTGGTAAACTGATTGTAATATTTCTACGTGATCGGCATAACTGTATCCGGCCTGGAGTACAGTTTTATTTGCCTGAATAACATTTGGATTCTTTTTGAATTTCTTTTCAAAAAATTGAAAAGTGTTGTCAAAACTCCACCCAAAGAGATGATACATGATTCCAAGAGCAAACATATTTTTACTCTTGTCAATGGTCTTATTGTCTAATCCGCTGTCTTTTAAGCTAGCCCTGGTGAGTGATGTAATGGGAGCTTTTACAAGATTATATTTATCGAGCGTGCCATCTTCAGCGGGATTACTTGCGTATCCGGCTTTTTTGATGGTAGCTTCATCAAAAGCATCGTAATCAACTATTAGGGTTGCGCCAGGTTTGGCCCATTTAAGATTTGAGCGCAAAGATGCCGGATTCATAGCAACCAGAACATCACAAAGATCACCGGTAGTTTCAATTTTTTTTGCTCCTACATGAACCTGGAAACCTGAAACACCTGCAACGGTATTATGGGGAGCTCTGATTTCGGCCGGATAATCAGGAAAAGTTGCCAGATCTAAACCGGCTAATGCTGCAGTATCTGAGAAAAGGGTTCCGGTAAGTTGCATTCCGTCTCCGGAATCTCCAACAAACTTCACGACAACCGACTCTCTCTCAATGACATTACTCTTAGTTTGTACCATGATTTTTTAAAAAGTTGAATTATGGTACAAAGTTAGTAATTAAAGCATTAGAGCTAATTTGGAGTTTACTATTTAGAAGCTTTAAAAATTTGACATTCCGATATTTCGTAATATTATTCCGTATATCTTTGCACTAGTTAACAATAAAATTAAATCAAAAAAACATAGCCATGGCTTATTTAATTTCTGACGACTGCACTGCATGCGGAACTTGCATTGATGAATGTCCGGTTGAGGCAATCTCCGAAGGTGATATCTATAAAATTGATGCCGACATTTGCACAGACTGCGGTTCATGTGCCGATGTATGCCCGGTAGAAGCAATTCACCCGGCATAAGGGCTGATTCCTTCATCAAAAAGAACAAAAAAGGCGCCTGCTTCATAGCAGCGTCTTTTTTTTGCTTTTAAGCATTCCTGTCCCTGGCTGTTAAGTGTTCCTTCCGTGGACTGATTACCTATATTCTGCTGCAAATTGCGGAAACATTTACACCTGTTTTTTGTTTTAAGGGGTAATTTCAGACCTAATTAAATAATCATTAAATTTCAGGAATTTATATTCTGAAGGAAGCAGCTGAGTATCCAAATCTGATGAACAAAATTATCAACGTAGGAACGCTGTGCTTCTTTCAAAAAAACTTTACGTGATGGACAAATTTCCATTTTTTTCTAATGCCGAAACAGGATACATTGAGAATCTTTATCAGCAGTATCTTGAAAATCCGGAATCAGTCGATGAGAGCTGGCAGAGGTTCTTTCAGGGATTCGAATTCAGCCGGATAAACTACAGCAAGAAAAGCAGCAAAGAGCAAAATACCGACAATGCATATAGCGAAGGAACTCAGGTTAGTCAGGTATTGAAACCTGAAGAATTTAAGGTGATCAACATGATTGATGATTACCGTAAAAGAGGGCACCTTTTCACCAAGACCAACCCTGTTCGTACCAGGCGTCAATATTCCCCCACACTTGATATTGAAAATTATGGATTAAGAAAGAGCGATCTGAATACAGTCTTTGAAGCTGGTTCTGAAATTGGCATTGGAAAAGCTCCTTTAAGCAAGATAATTGAACACCTCGAAGCAACATATTGCCGTTCGATTGGCGTTGAATATGCTCACATACGAAATCGTGAGGTTGAAGAGTGGTTAAAAACACGAATGGAGTCGAGGCGCAATACTCCAAAGTTCTCTGTGGCAACCCGTAAAGTAATGCTGAAGAAACTGGGGCAGGCAGTGTTTATGGAGAAGTTTCTGCATAAGAGATTTCCGGGTCAAAAGCGTTTTTCTCTGGAGGGAGTAGAAGCGTTGATCCCTGCCCTGCATTCGGTAATTGAAAAAGGCGCTTCACTTGGTGCAAAAGAGTTTTATATTGGAATGCCCCATCGTGGCAGATTAAATGTCCTGGCCAATATCCTCGAAAAGCCAATGGTCGACATCTTCAACGAATTCTCAGGAAAGCAGTATGAGGATGAGACACTGATGGGCGATGTTAAATATCACCTCGGATATACCAGTAAACGTAAAACTTTAGGTGGTGCAGAAATAGAGATCACACTTGCACCTAACCCTTCGCATCTCGAAACGGTTGGAGCAGTTGTACAGGGCATGACCAGAGCAGAGATTGATCTGCACTACAACCAGGATACCGATAAAGTAGTACCCATCCTTATTCATGGCGATGCTTCTATTGCCGGTCAGGGAATTGTTTATGAACTCGTCCAGATGTCAGAAATTAAAGGTTACAGAGTTGGGGGTATCATTCATCTGGTAGTCAACAATCAGGTAGGCTTTACTACTAATTATCTTGACGGAAGAAGCAGCACATATTGCACAGACATTGCCAAAGTAGTTCAGTCTCCCATTTTCCATGTCAATGCCGATGATATTGAAGCCGTCGTCTATACCATTGAGCTCGCCATGGAATACCGTGAAAAGTTTGATAAAGATGTATTTATCGATTTACTCGGATATAGAAAGTATGGACATAATGAAGGCGACGAGCCCCGGTTTACACAACCAATTCTGTACAAAGCAATTGAAAAACATCCGGATCCCTGGACAATATATTCAGCAAAACTGATCGAAGCAGGTGTTATAACTGAAGCTGATTCAACTAAAGTAAGTAACGAGATAAACGAAGAACTTGAAAAACACCTGCTGGCTTCTCAAAAAATGGATAAGACCATCTATAAGCCATTCCTCGGAAGCAAATGGAACAGCATTAGAATGGCTGTTAACGAAGACTTTGAGAAATCACCCGACACAGGTTTGCCGTATGAAATTATAGGTAAGATAGGTACTGGCATCACCACCCTGCCAGAAAATAAGAATTTTAACAGGAAGCTCATTAAGCTAATGAACGACCGTGCCCAGATGATTCTACCAGGTGGTAAGATTGACTGGGCAATGGGTGAACTGCTTGCCTACGGTTCTTTGGTTCATGAAGGATATCCGGTGCGGTTATCAGGCCAGGATTCTGAAAGAGGCACTTTCTCACACCGGCATGCAGTGCTTACTATTGAAGATTCGGAAGAAAAGTATGTTCCATTACAAAGCGTAAGCTCAGGTAAAGCAAATTTCTCTGTGTACAATTCACTGTTATCGGAATATGCGGTGCTTGGTTTTGAATATGGCTATTCATTGGTTACCCCTGATGCCCTCACCATATGGGAAGCGCAGTTTGGCGACTTCTTTAATGGGGCTCAGATCATAATTGACCAGTACCTCAGCAGCGCCGAAGATAAATGGCGTGTGATGAGCAACCTTGTACTTTATCTTCCTCATGGTTATGAAGGACAGGGTCCTGAACATTCAAGCGGCCGCATTGAGCGGTTTCTGGTTCTTGCAGCTCAGAACAATATGCAAATTGTTAACTGCACCACTCCGGCTAACTTGTTCCACTTGCTGCGCAGGCAGATACACCGCCCCTTCAGAAAACCTCTGGTGTTATTTACACCAAAGAGCCTCCTGAGGCATCCTGCATGCGTATCTCCCATCGAAGATCTAACCCATGGCGGCTTTAAAGAAGTAATCGACGATGAAACAGCCGATCCCGATAAGATCAACAGAGTTGTATTCTGCTCCGGCAAGCTGTATTATGAACTGATGGAAGAAAAAGCCAAACTGCAGAACGACAATGTTGCCTTTGTTAGAGTGGAACAGATCTACCCCTTCCCCGCTGAACAAATTAAGGCAATCATTGAAAAGTACCATTCAGCAGCCAGATATGTGTGGGCTCAGGAAGAACCTGCAAACATGGGAGCATGGCCATTCATTATGAGAAACTTTAAAGATGTCGATCTATTGATGGTTGCCCGGCCTGAAAGTGGCAGTCCTGCCACAGGTCTTGCGGCATTGCATCATTTAAGACAGCGGAAAATAATTGAAAAGTCATTTGGCGCCTGTACCTGCGAGAACAGGAACCATGCCTGTAAAATGTTATGCGCACCAAACGAGTGGGCATTTAGTAATGAAATGTCGAAAATTCAGCAGTAATTAACTGCAGTGAACAACATTAACCTATTGACCAGCAATGATTATTGAAGTAAAAGTACCCAGCCCGGGTGAATCGATCACAGAAGTGCAATTAGCTTCCTGGCTTGTAGCCGATGGAGATTCGGTAGAACGTGATGCCGAGATAGCTGAAGTAGATTCTGATAAGGCAACACTTACAATTAATGCATCGGAAAGCGGTGTAATAAAGCTTATGGTTTCTGAAGGCGACACCATTGCTGTCGGAACAATCATAGCATCTATCGATACAGAAAGTGCAGCTGCCGTTACTACCGGTTCAGCTGCCGTTACTACCGCTTCAGCAACCGGGGAAGCTGCAAATAAAAGTTCAGATATTTCCGAAGATCTGCCTCAGACAAAAAAGGAGCCGTCGAGAGAGAACCCGATTACTCCGCTCGCTCGTAAGGTAATGGAAGAGCGTAATCTCACCGATGAGCAGGTAAGGAGTCTCTCTTCCGGTAAGCGTATCGGTAAAGCTGATGTAGAATCTATATCTTCATCTATCACAAATAAAGTTACCGCAGATCAGCAGAAAACGGTGTCTGAAAAATCAAAGGATATTGACAAAGGTTCTGAAGTTAAAGAAGTTAAAGAAGAAAAAAAGATAGAAGGCGGCAGCCGGGATACAGAGCGGAAAAAACTATCCATGCTGCGCCAGAAACTCTCAGATCGTCTGGTATCCGTAAAGAATGAAACTGCCATGTTAACCACCTTTAACGAAGTGAACATGTCAGCAATCATGGCTCTGAAGAAAAAATACAACGAAAAGTTTAAAGAGAAGTACGGCATTTCTATCGGATTCATGTCGTTGTTCACAAAAGCCGTTACGATTGCATTAAAACAGTTTCCACAGGTAAACGCTATTATTGACGGAGATGAGATGATTTATCATGATTTTGTGGATGTTGCGATAGCTGTAAGTTCTCCAAAAGGACTGGTTGTACCTGTGGTTAGAAATACTGAATCATTGAGTATTGCCGAAATAGAGCTCAAAATAAAAGAACTTGCTGAGAAAGCACGAAACAATAAAATTAGCCTCGAGGAGATGACAGGAGGCACTTTCACCATCTCTAACGGAGGAGTGTTTGGATCGTTACTTTCTACACCTATCCTTAACCCTCCGCAAAGTGCTATTCTTGGAATGCATAATATTGTAGAAAGGCCTATTGCTCAAAACGGACAGGTGGTCATTGCTCCAATGATGTATCTGGCACTTTCCTATGATCACAGAGTGATTGATGGTCGCGAATCGGTTAGCTTTCTTGTTAAGGTAAAGGAACTGCTCGAGCAACCAGAGATCATGTTTTACGAAGGTAAAGATCCGGTAAAAGGATTGCTGGGGCTATAGCATATCACCTCAAAAGAGTTAATTTTGCCGGTGATTTGTTTATTATTTGTATGCGAAAGAAAGTAGATTTCCTTGTAATAGGGACTGGTATTGCAGGCCTCACCTATGCTTTAAAGGTAGCTGATTATGGCAAGGTATGCATTATAACAAAAAGAGAGGCGCAAGAGAGTGCCACCCGATATGCTCAGGGAGGTATTGCAGCAGTAATGTATACTCCTGACACCTACGAGAAACATATAAGAGACACTATGATTGCCGGTGACGACCTGAGTGATCCTGAGATAGTACGTATCACTATTACTGAATCTACAGATCGCATTAAAGAATTAATTGACTGGGGTGTAAGTTTTGATAAAAATGTTACCGGTCAATACGATCTTGCAAAAGAAGGTGGGCACTCCGAGTTCAGAGTACTTCACCATAAAGATCAGACCGGTGCTGAAATTGAGAACATTCTCCTGAAAAGGGTAATTGAACATCCCAACATCGAGGTGCTCGAAAATCACTTTGCAATTGACCTGCTAACCCAGCATCACTTTGGTGCAGATGTCAGTAACATGCCCAACATAGAGTGTTACGGAGCTTATGTACTGAATAATATAAAT
Organism: uncultured Lentimicrobium sp.; assembly: GCA_964643225.1. Classification (GTDB taxonomy): domain Bacteria; phylum Bacteroidota; class Bacteroidia; order Bacteroidales; family Lentimicrobiaceae; genus Lentimicrobium. The sequence continues at coordinate 58,911 of CAZXQT010000009.1, forward strand.
CACCAGATCCTTACAATTCTTTCAAAGTATACCATGCTGGCTACCGGAGGTTCGGGTAATGTATATGCCACTACCACCAATCCACCGGTTGCTACAGGTGATGGCATTGCCATGGTAGAACGTGCAGGCGGTATTATTGATAAAATGGAATTCATTCAGTTCCACCCAACCTCTTTATACAATCCTGCTGAGAAGCCTAACTTCCTGATAACAGAAGCACTTCGCGGAGCCGGTGCTGTACTCAAAACACGGCAGGGCAAAGAGTTCATGCAGAAATATGACAAGAGGCTGTCACTCGCTCCCCGCGATATTGTCGCCAGAGCTATTGACAATGAACTTAAACTAAGTGGCGACGATTACGTATGTCTCGATGCACGACATCTTTCTATGGAAGTGATACTTAACCACTTCCCGACTATTTATGCAAAGTGTCTGAGTATTGGTGTTGACATGACAAAGATGATGATCCCTGTGGTACCGGCTGCTCATTATACCTGCGGAGGCATTAAGGTAGATCAGTTTGCCCGAACTTCCATTAAGAACTGCTTCGCTTCGGGAGAGTGTGCATCAACCGGACTTCACGGAGCAAACAGGCTTGCATCAAATTCTCTGCTTGAATCACTGGTCTTTTCACACAGAGCGTCGCTCGAGACTATAAAAGGGTATAATAATGTAACCCTGAAAGATGACCTCCCCGACTGGGATGCCAAAGGAACTGTATTTAATGAGGAAACAATTCTTATTACGCAGTCTATTAAGGAACTCCAGTCAATAATGACTAATTATGTCGGCATCGTAAGATCAAATCTCCGCTTAAAGCGAGCTTATGACAGATTGCAGATACTGAGACAGGAAACAGCAGAATTGTATGCCAAATCTATACTCACTGAAAAGTTGTGCGAGTTAAGGAATATGATTTCTGTGGCATCATTAATTATTACCATGGCACGGAATAGAAAAGAGAGCAGGGGATTGCACCACTCTATTGACTACCCCCGCACTTATAATTCTCCATATACGCATCCGGACTAAAATAAAAACACCTGTTAACACCTTGTAATTTCCAAATGATTTCTAAAACTTAAGATTATGGCACTGATCAGACCCGTAAGAGATAAGCATCCAATAATAGGCAAGAACTGTTTCTTCGCTGAAAATGCAACTGTAGTAGGAGAAGTAGAAATGGGTGACAATTGCAGTGTCTGGTTTAATGCAGTTGTCAGGGGCGATGTTCACTATATAAAAATAGGTAACAACGTGAACATACAGGATGGCGCTGTTATTCACTGTACATATCAGAAATCACCGGTCAATATCGGCAATAATGTATCCATCGCACACAATGCAATTGTTCATGGGTGTACGATCCATGACAATGTGCTTATCGGGATGGGAGCCATTGTTATGGACGATGTAGTTGTTGAAAGCAATTCCATTATAGCAGCCGGTGCAGTTGTATCTCAGGGAACCCGCATTGAATCGGGAAGTGTTTATGCAGGCATACCCGCAAAGAAGATCAAAACAATAGACCAGTCGCTGCTCGAAGGACAAGTTAACCGCATTTCAAAAAGCTACACTATGTATGCAAGCTGGCACGATGCCAATATAAAACCAATTACAGATATTTAACACTGCCAGTTTGTCCATATTTGCACTATGGCAAACTTTTTGATGCACTATCATCATAACCAATTAACAATAAAATGTCATACCTACTGATTTTCGCCCTATTTATGCTTGCCAGCTGGGCAGTTGGCGCCAGATTAAAATCTAAATTTAGACAATACAGTACCATACCGGTCAACTATGGATATAGCGGAAAAGAAGTAGCCGAAAAAATGCTTCACGATCATGGAATTACAGATGTTACTGTCCTGTCAGTTGACGGAGAGCTAACTGACCACTATAATCCTGATAAAAGAACTGTTAATTTAAGTCCTGATGTGTACCATGGACACAGTATTGCAGCGGCAGCTATTGCTGCGCATGAATGCGGACATGCAGTACAGCATGCACAGGCATACTCCTGGTTACAGATGCGCTCTGCTCTGGTACCGGCAGTAAGCTTTTCATCCAGGTGGGTGCAATGGGTATTACTGGCAGGAATCTTACTTGTCAACACATTTCCTCAATTGCTACTTGCCGGAATTATTCTGTTTGCAGTAACAACGCTTTTTAGTTTCATAACACTGCCGGTTGAAATAGATGCAAGCCGCCGTGCAACAGCATGGCTTGACGGCAGTGGTGTTGCATCTCAGGCTACATTACCAAAAGCTAATGAAGCTCTGCGTCTGGCTGCTTACACATACGTCATTGCGGCTCTTGCATCACTGGCCACTCTTATGTACTATATTATGATCTTTATGAGAAGCAGGGACTAAACCTACTTACAGAAATAGTGCATTCGCATGTATGAATATGCACTGTTTTGGATGAATAATACAATCACTTGTATATACCATGATACTTAACACCGGCAATGACCGGTGTTATTTTTTTAGTATTTTTGCAACCTCAATATTTACGGGCACACCTTTAATTCTCTAACATGAAGTGGTTACGCAATACCTATGACTGGGTGCTAAGCTGGGCAGAAAGTACCTATGGTACCATAGCATTATTCATTCTGGCTTTTATAGAATCAATATTCTTTCCCATTCCACCTGATGTTTTACTTATTGCACTGGCGCTCGGAAAACCCAGAAAAGCTTTTACTTATGCTGCAATATGCACTATTGGTTCTGTTTCGGGGGCTCTTATTGGTTATTCTCTTGGTTATTATGCATGGATTAATGCTGATGGAACCTTTACCGGTTTCGCACACTTCTTCTTCAATAATATACCCGGATTCACAGAAGGGCTTTATTATCAGATCAAAGGCTTATTTGATGAATGGGACTTCTGGGTTATTTTTACAGCAGGATTTACACCCATACCTTATAAAGTGTTTACCATTACATCGGGTGTTTTCCAGATGAATTTGTTGATGTTCTTTATAGCATCAGCTGTTAGTCGTTCTGCCAGATTCTTTTTAGTTTCGTGGTTGATATGGAGATATGGGCCGGGTATTAAAAGTTTTATTGATAAATATTTTAATACCCTTGCCGTTGCTTTCACGGCTCTCATTATTGCAGGATTTGTAGCTATTAAATATTTATTCTGAGAAATTCATGGAAGTAAGCAGTTATATGTGGGCCGGCTTTATTGCTCTTGTAATAATAATGCTGGTAATTGACCTGGGTGTGTTTCACAAACAGGCTCATGTGGTTAAAATAAAAGAGGCACTCATATGGAGTGCTGTCTGGATAACTCTGGCACTGATCTTTAACTATGTTATTTATTATTTCATGGGAAAAGAAAAGGCACTAGAGTTTCTGGCCGGCTATCTTATTGAAAAGTCCCTTAGTGTTGATAACCTGTTCGTGTTTATCATGCTGTTCGGGTTCTTTAATGTGGACCCGAAATACCAGCATAAAGTACTTTTCTGGGGAATTATCGGAGCCCTGATAATGCGTGCTATTTTTATATTTGCAGGAGTTGCACTGTTAGAGAAATTCCATTGGCTAATATATATATTCGGAGGTTTCCTGATTTATTCCGGTATAGCTATGCTAAAGCCGCACAAATCAGATATCGAACCCGATAAAAATCCATTGGTAAGGTTATTCACCCGATTCTTCCCTGTTACCCAAACAATGCATGGGGGTAAATTCTTTGTCAGAATAAATAAGCGGATGTTTGCCACGCCGCTTTTTATTGTGCTTATAATTGTTGAATTTACAGATCTGATATTTGCTGTAGATTCCATCCCTGCAATTCTGGCCGTATCAAAGGATACATTCATAATCTTTACTTCGAACGTTTTTGCTATACTTGGTTTAAGGGCCCTGTATTTTGCTCTTGCGGGAATAACACAGTACTTTTATTACCTCAAATACGGACTGGCTGCCATACTTTCCTTTGTCGGTATTAAGATGATCATATCCGGATATTATAAGATTCCTATCACCTTATCGCTGATCGTAATTTTTGTCTTACTGCTTATAAGTATTCTGGCATCAGTATTTTTTCCTGCAAAGAAACTGCCTGAAGAGAATTAAGTTATACGCTTTCCCTGTACTGACCTAACCCAGGTATGGTTGCCACAAACTGCACATAACGGTTTTTGATGTTGTGTGAAATTATTTGTAAAGCCGCATCGCACACAGGAATAATTGCCGGTAGCTTCTATCTCCGTATGCGTAAATTTTAATGCTTCCGGCAGAATGGGCAATCCAGGTTTTATATCATCTTCCGAATAATAAAAAATACTGATATTTCCTGTTACTTCAAGATACGCCGCTCGCACCTGACCTAGGTGTTCCACCTGATTGTTCCTGAGAAATCCAAAAAACTCATCGTACGACAAAATCTCCGAGTCCAGTATATCGTACATCATCAGGTCATTTAATACCAGTGGTTGTGCTGTTCCCTCCAATATTTGCTCCACTTTTTCGCTCTTAAGCGTGAGCCATGTCAACAGTTTATACATTATCGAAATAACCAGAAATACCACCAGTATGGGCAATAAGCCCACATCTTCATAAAACATCGGATCACCGGCTGCAGAACCCAATCCAATAATTACTGCCAGTTCAAAAAGCGATAACTGGTAAATACTTCTTTTGCCGGTTAGCTTAAAGAATAACAACAGTAACACAAACATGAAAAATGTTCTGAATGCCACTTCCCATAAAAATGACCATTCCAGTTGATCAGGCAACAGTATGCGCCTGAAATCAAAAGCCTCTATTTCTTCCTTAGACAGCATTGCGGCTTGCATTTATATTACCAAACAACGACCGCATGACAAGCTTTTCGTAGGCTTCCATATTTGTCTCTTCTTTTTGATGAATCTTTATTAAAGCATATTGCTGAATAACCAGCAACGGAAGTACAATCTTTTCCCTTAGCCGGATGCTCATCCTGCTTCTGGGATTATCTTCGAGCATGACCGTCATACCCGAAACCTTCAGCAACATTTCGCGCGTAAGCTGAAACTCGTCGTAAATGATCTGCCAGAACTCTCCGTATTCAGGATCCTCCTTCATATATTTTGTTAAGGCAAAATTTGATTTACTGATGCTTTGCATGCTATTGGAAATTAATGCACGAAAGAATCCTGACCGTTTATACAGTTCGATACACTGTTGCAGATTACCTTTTTCTTCCTGGTCTTTAAGGGCCGCTCCGAGTCCAAAGAAGCCGGGGACATTCTGTTTTAACTGACTCCATGCACCAACGAACGGAATGGCCCGCAGATCATCCAGTGAGAGCTTATCTCCCTCTTTTCGTTTCGAAGGCCTGCTGGTGATATTTGCCTGTCCATAATATTTCAGTGTGCTTCGCTCTTCCAGATAAGACAGAAATACACCATGATTCTTAAGCGCATTGTATGTATTATACGCAAAAGCCGACATTTCTTCCATAAGGTGACGATCTTCTTCCGATAAATCCTTATCGGGCTGACTATATACGTTGTTGCTTAGCCCGGCAGTCATCAGATACCCCAGATTATGCGCTGCCGACTGTTTTAATCCGTAATGCGAACTTATAGTCTGGCCCTGCAGAGTAAGCTGAATTTCACGGCTTTCAATTTTACTGCCCAGCGCTGCATAGAACATATGCGCATTCCCGCCTCCGCGTGCAGGAGGGCCTCCCCTTCCATCAAAGAACACCACTTCCACACCATATTCACGCGAAACTTTGGTGATCTCTTCCTTTGCCGTGAAGATTGACCAGTTGGCTGTAAGATAACCGCCGTCTTTTGTGCCATCCGAAAAGCCCAGCATCACGGTTTGCCTGTTCCCCCGGCGTTTCAAATGGTCCATATATTCCTGTCCCGTATATAGCTTCCGCATGGATGCACTAGCATTCCTCAGATCATCAATTGTTTCGAACAGGGGCACTACATCAAGGGCAGGGTTGATCCAACCGGTAAGCCTGCAAAGCGCCAATACTCTCGCAACGTCCTGTGGCCCCCTGCAGTTGCTTATGATATACCTGTTGCATCCGGCTTCACCGTTGTACTCCTGTATTTTACGCATCACAATAAGCGACTGTAATGTGTCAGAAGTTAAAGGATCATCATAATCAAACCCGGTTATCTGTCCGGTAATATTAAGCAATCCTGAAATCTCCATTTCCATCTGACTGCTTTCACTTAATGGGAAATCAATTCCTTGATTATGGTGTAAAATATCGTCAAAGGCCTTATGAATCACCCTGCTGTCCTGACGTATGTCAAGACTTGCAAAGTGATATCCAAACAAACCAACTTTACGTCTGAAATTCTGTAGCAGGTTTACAAATAAGCTGTTGTGCCTGGCAATGATAGTCTGCTCAACAGCGAGCAATTGTTCCTGAAAGTCGCTCAGGTTAAGTTTACTGCCGGCTATCTCAGCAGCCCGTTCCTCTGTAAGGGCAGCATGCAATGTATCTAATTGCTGGTATATACCATCAAACGTAAGCCGCCGTTTTAGCTTAACCAGATCGTCAAGATAACAGTCAATAATGGCAGTCCTTAAATTGGAAGCTACTTTAAGCGTTGTTTCTACATCTACGTAAGGATTCCCGTCTCTGTCACCCCCGGGCCAGAAACCAAAGCTAATCAGCCGTTTGTTATTATCCAGTTCATTGGCATAGTTTATACTCAGCACTTCGAGCAGATCACCTGCAGCGGGATAAAAGATGTTCGTAAGATACCAGGTTAACCTGACAGCTTCACTTAAGGGAGTGGGTTTTTGTTTCCTGAAAAAGGGAGTTTTGCTTAACTGATGCATCAGATCTCTAACCTTCATTGTTTCCTTTGCGGCAATGGCACCGGTAAGATCAGTGCTGATTGCAAGCACCTGACCGGGATAGAATTGTGTTGGATGTGCAGTGAGTACTACCCTTACGGAAAAAGAATCCAGAAAGTGCCGTAACTTCCATTCCAATCTATCCTCTTTAATGCGCATGAGGAACTGATTAAGAGTGTTAGGACCGTCAACCCTGTGAATTTCATTGTATGCTGCATCCTCTAAGGCATCAACAAGCACTATTTGTCTTTCAATGTATTGGATAACATGAAACAGAAAATCGATCTTCTCTTTTTCAGACAGATCCGGAGCGTTCTTATCCAAAAACTGATCTATTATCTGCAAAGGATCTTTAGCTTCGTCAAAACCTTTCTCACAGGCATCCCTCAACAGAGGAATAAGCATACCCGTCCTGACTACGGCATCCATGGGTATGGTAAGGAAAAGATTGCTATACAGCTGAAAATTCAGTTCTACGAGTTCTTCAAAGTTCTTTACTATCCTGTCTATCATGTGTTTTACAGGTTAACAGCAGTGTTTAATGTAGTTTGCATCTTAGTCCGGTCAGATTGCAGAATGCACCATACACTAAACAAAAAAGCCACCTGTTAGGCGGCCTCTTTGAAAAACTTTGTGTTGAGCAGCGAATATTACTGCAGCTTAAGTTTCTTTTTCACCTGTGCCATAATATCGTCAGCGGGCTCTGAATGCAATAAAAGACCTTCTGAGGAATTGAAGATGAAGGAATAACCTAATTCTTTTGCTACTTCTTTAACAGCATTGCGGGCCTTTTCAATAATAGGAGCTGTTAATTCGGCTTCCTTATTCTGAAGTTCTTCCTGAGCAGTTTGCTGGAACTCCTGAATACGTCTTTGCAGATCAAGAATTTCCTTTTCTTTAGTTTGCTTGATTATGCTCGACATAGTTGCCTGATTGTTCTGATATTCAGCCAGCTTATTTTCGTATTCTGTCTGCATTGCCTGGAACTGACCCTGCAGTTGCTGCTGGAAATTGGCAAACTCTTTACGGATGCTATCCTGACCAGGCATCAGTTCATAAAGTTCAGCAAAATTGATGTGTCCTAATTTTTGTTGTTTTTGTGCGCTGGCCTGTAAAGAAAAGCCTGCAATTATTACCACCAGGAATAACTTAATTACTTGTCTCATTGTATCGGTTAAATGTTTGAATTTTTGCAAAAATAGCAATTTATTGTCTTGTCTTATAGGAGTAGCCCATTTTATCGAGCACCTCTTCACTAATGTCGTAGCGGGGGTTGGTATACATCATAGAAACGCTTCCAGCCTTATCGAAAATAACAGCATAGTTTTCTGATGCAGCCAGTGATTCAAGAGCCGTGGCAATCTTTTCCTGAATAGGTTTTATAAGTTCCTGCCTGCGTTTAAATAAGTCGCCGTCGGTTCCGAATCTCTGCTTTTGCAATTCTTTTGCTGCCTTCTCTTTATCAATAATCTCCTGCTCTCTTTTAGATTTAATGTCATCGGGTAATAAAACAGCTTCGGCAGTGAATTTTTTGTAGAGCTGATCAATTTCAGTGAATTTAGATTCTATTTCCCGTTGCCACTGAAGTGACAATTCATCTACTTCGGCCTTTGCATCGGCGTATTCAGGAATGTTCTCCAGAATAAACTCACTGTCGATGTAAGCAAATTTCTGAGCTAATGCTGATGTTGCTGCAGTCAACACAACTGCCATAATAATTAAAAACCGTTTCATTGGTCCTCCGTTTTTTGCGGTTAATTTCGAATAGGTTGAATGTTGGTTATACTCTAACAAAAAACCTGCCAAATATTTTAATATTTCAACAATTAGTCAATACTTTGATTAATGGAGAAATGGAACTGTCCCCTGTTCGCAGTTGGTATACCGGGGATCTGATCAAATCCGTAACCCCAGTCGAGTCCAAGCAATCCGAACATGGGCAGGAACACTCTCACACCCACACCAGCCGATCTCTTAAGCGAGAAAGGATTAAATTCCTTAAAGTCACGCCATGCATTACCCGCTTCCACAAAAGTAAGGGCATATATAGTTGCACTCGGATTGAGAGATAAAGGATAGCGCAGTTCCAATGTGCTCTTGTTATAAATGGTTCCACCCACATTCCTGTTTTTCCAGTAATCGGGCGTTACCGATTCATTTGCATAACCGCGCATTCCAATAATTTCACGACCGTCCATATTGGCAGTACCCGATAAACCATCACCGCCTAAGTAGAACCTGTCAAAAGGGGTAATCCCTATGTCGCTGTTGTACTGACCCAGGAAACCATACTTTACTCTGGCGCTTAGAACAAGATTTCCGAACAGCTGCCGGTACAAAGAAGCATTAAACTTCCATTTATGGTATTCAATCCATTCAAACTTATCATCCTCCGTCATTGTCTTGTAATCACGGTCACTAAAGAGGGAGTATGGCGGTGTAACATCCACACTCAGGGCTATCTCAGAGCCTGACCTCTGAAAGATAGGGCTGTCGACCGAATTACGTGCAAAGGTAATTCCGTAGCTGAAGTTCCTGTAGGTACCTGTACCCGTGCCAAATGCAAAAATATTCCTGTAATTCTTTAAGCGGTAGTTCTGGAACGACAACCTCTGCATTAAAGTAAAATAGTCATCGGGCCATTCCAGTCTCTTGCCCAGCATAACAGAAAGCCCGTCAATAACAAACGAATAGTAGTTTTCTTCTGTTTTCGCCAGTCCGTTAGAGAACAGGGAGTGGTAATAGCTAACGCTCAGAGAGTTCGGTTTGCGGCCACCCAGCCATGGCTCGGTAAACGAAGCACTGTAACTGATATAACCCCTGCCATACGATGACATTCGGAGACTCACTTTCTGACCATCGCCCGTAGGTATGGGTTTCCATGAAGAACCCTTAAAGAAGTTGCGTGCCGAGAAGTTATTAAAGGTCAAGCCTAAAGTACCTACAACACGACCATATCCCCAGCCTCCGGAGAGTTCTATCTGGTCGGCCGAAGTCTCTTCTACCTTATATTCAATGTCTACTGTACCATCTGCTGCATTCGGAATTGGTGTAGGCACGATCTTTTCAGGATCAAAGTACCGTAACTGTGCCAGCTCACGTGTAGTTCTTATAATGTCTGAACGACTGAACAACTGGCCGGGCCTTGTGCGCAGTTCACGCATAACAACATGGTCATTGGTACGCGTGTTTCCCTTAACGGTTACCTTGTTTATTGTAGCCTGTTCGCCTTCGCGGATGCGCATCTCAAGGTCAATGGTATCGTTTTCTACCCTTACTTCCACCGGATTTATGGAGAAGAACAGATAACCATCGTCGAGATAAAGCGTGCTGATATCAATGCCGTTTGGATTGTAATTCAGGTTTGCATCGAGCTCACTCTGATTGTATACATCCCCTTTTTGAATTTTCAACACATCGCTTAACTGCTGAGCAGAATACTTGGTGTTACCAACCCAGGTAATGTCTCCAAAATAATACCTGTTACCCTCTTCTACAAAAATATCGAGATTTATGTTTTTACCGTCTTTGTCGGCATAGACACTGTCGCGTAAAACAACCGCATCCCTGTAGCCGTTATCGTTTAGCTTTGCTACCAGCTTATTAAGGTCCTCCTTATAATCATCACGAATAAACTTTGATGATTTGAAAATTCTGAACCTTAAATGCTGATTAACCGTCTGCGAAACATAATTCGTAATAGTATCTGCATTGAACGTCAGCAACCTGGCAGGTAACCGGAGCAGCAGTTTGTCAATGATCTTAAAAGGTTCCAAAGCGCCCTTTTCTTTTGTGTTTTTGAGTGCCGCCTTAAGCTGACCATCGCTCATCTGGTCATTGCCGATGATATTTATTCTGTTTATTCTTACTCTGCTACCTTTATCAACGTTGATAACAAGGGTAACATTATTTGCTGCGGCCGTATCGCTTGACTGGTCAATTTTAACCTGTGCATTTAAAAAGCCCTTATCGGTAAAGTGTTTTTTGATGATGTTCGAAGTCCTGATAATAACGTTTTCCGTAACCACATCGTTGCGCACCAGTTTAATCTTCTCTCTTAAATCGTCGGCTTCTGATTTTTTCACTCCCTTAAAGGAGAATTTTGATAACCTTGGTCTCTCTTTCAGGTCAATGTTAAGAAAGATCAGGTCATTTGATATTTTCGACGAAGTAATACTGATGTCCTCAAAGAGTCCCTGATTCCACAGCTTATCAATGGCTGTTCTAATTTTTTCACCCGGTACTTCAATACGGTCAGCAACCTGCAGTCCCGAGAGCATAACAATAACATTCTGGTCAAGATACTGCACACCTGTTACTGAAATACCGCCAATGATGTATTGTTTCGGTGAGGCGTAGTTGAATTGGTTAAGGTCATCACCCAGAGGTATTTGAGCTGAAACAACCAAAGAAAATAAGAGCAGTATTAATGTTGAGAGGTGATGCTTCAATTTCATTTATCCAATGATTGATTAATTTGTTCACTGATCATACCAAAGCGGCGTTCCCGGTTCTGATAATCAATTATAGCTTCGTACAGTTCCTTTTCTCTGAAATCAGGCCAGAAAATATCTGTAATATATAGTTCTGAATAAGCAATCTGCCACAACAAGTAGTTGCTGACTCTGTTTTCACCACCGGTTCTTATCAGCAACTCAGGATCAGGCAATCCGGCAGTTGTTAAATGACGGCTTATGGTATCACTGTCAATAGCAGCTGGGTCTAAACTACCTTCTTTTACTTCTATTGCGATCTTACGGGCTGCTTCCGTAATTTCCCATCTGCCGCTGTAATTAATAGCCAGAATAAGATCCATACGGTTGTTAGCAGAAGTAGCCTGCATTGTTTGCTGCAGCTGGTTCCTGCACCCTTCATTCAGTCCCGAAAGGTCACCAATGGCCTTCAGGCGAATGTTATTGCTCATAAGAGTGTCAAGTTCCATACTTAAAGTGTTAACAAGCAGATCCATCAGAGCATCTACTTCGTATTGCGGGCGTTTCCAGTTCTCTGTTGAGAACGCATACATGGTAATATGCTTAATTCCCAATTCAGCTGCAGTGGTCGCAATTTTCCTAACAGACTCCACACCTTCCTGGTGGCCTAAGATCCTTGCCTGGCCACGTTTTTTAGCCCAACGCCCATTACCATCCATGATAAAAGCTACATGGCCGGGTAGTTTGTTTAAATCAATTTTGCTCTTAAGATCCATGTGTCGGATTCGGAAATAAAATTAAGCAGTTATATTCAGATTGCTTAAGTGTTGCTGTTAATAATTGTTAATCAGTTTATAAAAAAGTGTTAAGACACTTTGTGCTGCTGCGATAATTAATTTTTAACGATAATGCAGCTCCAACAAAAGAGTACCAGTCGTTGTTCTGCGAATTACCTCTCTGCATACCCGGAGTGTGATTCAGCGTAGGGTCTGAAAGATATTGCGTTACATCAGTCCCGTCCGGTGCAATGAGATAGTACGTTGTGCTAACATCATCAATATAGTCGGTAAATGTCTTATGCATACTCCAGTTCACTGTTAGCCCGATAAAGTCGTTAATACTATACTTAACACCAATACCGAAAGGAATATTCATAGAATTCTTACTATACATCTTCGACTGGCCTTCGGTAAGCAGGGGACGCAGTTCATAGAAGTTCCCATCAAACCTTGCTTTGGGATTAAACATTGAAATGCCCACACCTCCAAACATATACGGCGTAAAATAATGACGCAGACTGCCAATAAAGTACGGATACATATTCACTTCAAAAGTGGCTGAAATATCGGTAATGTTACTGAGAAAATAGAGGTTTCTTGAAGGGTCGTAGCCCGATGCCTCATCGCTTCCTTCGAGCTGCCCGTAAGTGCCCTGCAGTTTTACAGCGAACCGCTCATTAAAGTTGTGTCGTATAAAAGCTCCAAACGAAGGCTTAACCAGCTGAAAATGTTTGTTTGGATTCAGGTCGCCAATGTAGTATGCACCACCACCGTATATACCAATTTCGCCGTAGCTTTGAGCCTTACCGGCATATGCGGTAACAAGAAAGAACAGGCAGAGGATAACTTTCAATTTAACGGAAGCCGAAAAATATTGCATTTTAAGTATTTTAAACTTCATTACATCTAACAAGATCTAACGGCTGATTAACATTTATTTGAGTTTGCAAAAATAGTAAAAATCTACAGTCAACCGACCTGATTGCTTATCATATACGCATATCATGACCCCACATAAGTTTTTGTCTTATAGTGGAGAAGAAGTTATCGTTCAGTCGCTGAACGAGGTTAACCTGAAAGCTTTCCTTACGCACAAACATCTCGGTGGAAGCTCCGATTGTTTCATATCTGCTGTCTAAACCCACAAGGAATTGTGACAATCTCCCTTCCACTTTCAGCCTTATTTCACTCTTGTCAGGAATAACGACAGGTCTAACGGTTAAATTGTGTGTGGCAATTGGCGTAATAACAAAATTTTCACTGTCAGGCGACAGTATCGGTCCGCTGCAGCTTAATGAATACGCGGTTGAACCGGTAGGTGTGGCAATTATCAGCCCGTCGCCCCAGTAACCGTTTAAAGGATTGCCGTTCACATACACCTTAACCAGAATCATCGAACCGGTATCCTTCTTGTTTATCGTAAGCTCATTAAGCGCATAGTTAAAGTCGCCGAAGAGCCCTTGTTCTGTTTCCAGTCTGAGCAATGACCTTTTGTCTATTCTGTACTGACCGCCGATCAGGTCATCCACAGCCTGCGCAATATCCTCCTTATGAATGGCCGAAAGGAAACCCAGTCTTCCCAGATTAATACCCATTACCGGAATGCCGGTGCGCCCAATGTACGTTATGGCATCGAGCATGGTTCCATCGCCACCGACAGAAATAAAATAATCAGCCCCTGCCTGCTTAAACGATGTTTTGCTGAACAAACCGGGCTGCCTGGTAAAGGTAACCCTACCCGATACATGGTTAAGGAATTCCTCAGCAATCAGAATCCTGATGTCCTCCAGCTCCAGCTTATCCACGAGCAATTGCAGGTAGCTCATCTTATCTTCCGAGAAACCCCTGCCAAACAACGCAATCTTCATAAGCCCGTATTTTTCTGCTAAAATAACTGTTTACCAACTAGCTTCCATTCCATAAAGCCAATTATTAGTAATTTTACAAACCAAATATTACCATTCCATGCCCGAAAGCACTTTATATACTAACAGTTATGTAGCGGATAATCTGCAGGAACTGCTCACAAAACCATCGTCTCATTTTCATAACCTGCGCGAGGAAATGCTGTTTGCCCTGAGCATTTTAGACCTTACCACACTCGAAGGGAGCGACAATCAGCAAACCATAGAGCAACTGTGTAACCGGGCCGCAGGTTTCAGGCAGCAGGGCCTGCCAAATGTCGCAGCCGTTTGTGTGTACCCTGTTTTTGTCGGGCAGGCAAAGCAGCAGTTAAAAGACACCGGCATCCGGGTGGCAAGTGTTGCGGGCGCTTTCCCGTCAGGGCAGTCTCCACTGCACATTAAATTAGAGGAAATTAAATACGCTGTCGCGGAAGGTGCCGATGAGATAGACATGGTCATTTCCAGAGGCAAGTTCCTTGAAGGTAATTATACAGAGGTGTTTGATGAAATAAAGGCAATTAAAGAGGCTTGTGGTGAAGCACACCTGAAAGTTATACTCGAAACCGGTGAACTGAAAGATCATAACCTCATCTACGATGCCTCCATCCTGGCTATGAAAGCCGGTGCCGATTTTATAAAAACCTCCACCGGTAAAATAACGGTGTCAGCAACTCTCGAAGCTGCCTTCGTAATGCTAAATGCAATAAAAGATCATTACACCTCCACAGGCAGAAAAGTGGGCTTCAAACCTGCCGGAGGCATTGCCGAAACGCACGTTGCTCTTCAGTATACCCGACTGGCAGAGCATATTGCCGGCCCCGAGTGGCTCACTGCCCACCTGTTAAGAATAGGGGCAAGCCGGCTTGCCGGTAATCTTGTTCAGGCGCTGGGCAATAGTACCATTTAATGTTCAAAACCTTAAACCACACTATCGCACCCATGGCAAAAGATAATCGTTGTAAGGTAACCGGGTTTTCACCCATTGTTAAACGATCCGGCCTTACTTTGCTTTTAGTCTTTTTGCTTACGGCACGTATAAATGCACAGGTGCCGCTCACTACGGCCGTTGATTTCACTGTTAAAGACCTCAACAGCAACACCCATCATTTATTCGACTACCTTGACGCCAACAAAATTGTGGTAATTGATTTTTTCACCACATCCTGCGGACCATGCCAGACCTATGCTACCCAGATAAGCGATGCGTACGACTATTTCGGATGCAATCAGGGAAATGTAGTTTTCCTCGGCATGAACTGGGGAAGCGACAACAATGCAGTCCGTATTTTTGATTCTGTATGGGATGCACGCTACCCTGCAATAAGCGGATTACAGGGCGGTGGCAATGGCGTTACCGAAAACTACGAGGTACAGTCGTACCCCACCGTCATTGTAATAACGCCCGATAAAAACATAGCTACCAATTACATCTGGCCTCCCGCATTCGACAGTGTGGTAAACAAGGTAACCGATGCAGGCGGAGTTCCCATGCCGTGCACTGTAAGCACAATATACCATCAAACCGGCAAAACTGCCCAGGTCACAAACTCCGGCAACAGCCTGCGAATTGCACTGCCCGATGATTACCGCTATGATGTTGCACTGTATTCCCTTGAGGGAAAAAAGCTGCTTAACAGGACACTTTCTGGCACCCGGGAACATTTTATTCCCCACTCTTTAAAAAGAGGCATATATTTTGTAGTAGTAAATACCGAAGGTCGCACCCCTCAAATTCTAAAAATTATTATCTGAACTTAACACACTGCACCATGAAACGCCCAGCAAGATTGTTACTTCTGCTTTTTGCCCTCTCTATGCTCCATGCCTGTACATTCGATGAAGATACAGATCCTATATCAGGCGACGACCGCGATAAATATGCAGGTAGCTGGTTGTTTTACGAAACTCCGGGTAAAAAAAGCACCAGTTATACAGTTACCATCAGCAACGACCAGTCAAACTCCGTACAGGTAAAACTAAAGAATTTCGGCAATGTGGGGTACAGTTATTCTGCCTACGCAATTGCTACCAGCACAACACTTACCGTACCCGAACAGGAGCTTGCCCCGGGATTGATCATATCCGGTTCAGGGAGCCTCACCGATGTTGATGAGATGGTCTGGAACTATTCCATTTATGCCGGAGGCGACATGGAAAATTATGAAGCTGTCGCTACCAGGTAAACGGCACAATACGAAGCCGTCGCTACAAGGTAACTGCTTTATTACTTAGCCGTTGCTACAAGGTAACCGCCTTACCGGTTATTTTAAGGCATTCGTCTTCAGGCCGGCAGAATCAGAAACCTTTGGCCGGGTGATCTTCATCCTGGTTGTATCAAGCTTTTCGGGTGCCAGCGCCACACTATCCTTCTTGCGGATCAAAAGCTCAATCTTTTCATTCACCATTTCCAGATAGTCCTCCATATCCTCCTGGTAGAACTTCAGGTTCTCCACAAATATAGCGGGAGTAGTATTGTAATAGATATACAGGCTGTCGTAGGCAATCTTAGTGAGCTTACTCAGGCTGTCGCGGGGAATATACGTTTGCTTTACCCTGAGGGCCGCCTCTGTAATATCAAGGTCAGCCATAAGCATGATCATCTTCTGCCGGTCAATTATATCCTTCCGGTCAAGCTCAACGGCCGATCTTTTGCCGCATCCCGCAAAACACAATAAACCTATGCATAAACTGATAAAAAGCCCCTTCATTTATTCCGGCGGTTGTGTTGATTGTTCTTTCGCGTTGTATTAATCGTTCTTCTGCACGAATTCTTCATTCAGCAGCTTAAGCACTTCGTTGGTAATATCGAGTGAGTCGTTTGCCGTGAGTATGCTGCCACCCCTGTTATAGGAGAAGATGTAATCGAAATTCATTTTCTCATTATACCTTTTCAGGAAGTTGTTCAGACTGTCCATCAGCAACTGATTCATATCGAACTCTTTTTGTGCGAGTTCGGCTGAATACTTTTCTCTGAGCTCATATAGTTTCTGCTGCTCGGCCATCAGACTGCTGTAGACCTCCTGAGCCGAAGCCTCCGAAATGGTCTTCTTATTTACCTGATCCTGAAAATACGCGGCATCTTTCTCAAAAGCACTTTGCTTATTCTTCAGTTCACTCTCGTATTTAACGGTGTTTTTTTCCAGTTCATCCTTCATCTGCTTTACCAGATCATAGTGTGCCAGGATAGAATCGCTGTTAACGTAAGCAACGGTTACCGAGCCCGAAGAAGCCTTTTGCACTGCCTTTACCGGCATGCTGTCATCTTTCTGCAATACCAGAAAGTACAATACTACCAGACCGGCCAGCAGCACTACATTTATAATAGTTAGTATCAGATTGCTGTTATTTTTCTTACTCTGCGGGGCAACGGGTGCTTCTGGGTTTTGATCGTTAATGATGTTTTCTTCCTGCATGATTAATTAAGTATGTTTCTGGTTGTTAAATTAATAGAGTATACGCTGATCAGTTGCCAAGATCAGACATGAACTTGATGCGCATAAGCCGTATCTCTTCTTCCGTGAATTCATTTTCGCCCAGTTCAACCAGGGCATCCTGAATAGAATCGCTCTCTGCTTCGCGGAAATAATCGTAGATCTCTTCCTGATGGTACGGGTCAACGTACTCATTTACATAGTAGTTCAGATCGAGCTTTGTACCGGCCGACACAATACGTTCTATCTCGGTAAGCAGCTCCCCTATGGTTATGTTTTTGGCAATGGCAATATCTTCGAGCGATATTTTACGGTCAATGTTCTGAATAATATAAACCTTCAAACCCGATTTATTAACCACAGACTTCACGACCATATCCATAGGCCGGATAATTTCATTTTCTTCCACATAGGTTTTTATGAGTTTCAGGAAAGGTTCTCCGTATTTTGCAGCCTTGCCCGAGCCAACACCCGTTATCTGCTTCAGCTCATCAAATGTAATGGGATACTGAATTGCCATATCTTCGAGCGACGGATCCTGGAAGATCACAAAAGGAGGCAAATTTTCCTTGCGGGATATCTCTTTTCTCAGATCCTTCAGCATGGAGAACAACAGCTGGTCGGTACTGGTTTTTACCCCACCACCTGCAAAGAAATCATCCTCCTCGCTGCTTTCATAATCGTGATCGCGCGTAAGCATGATAGAGCGGGGCTTCTTGAGGAATTGCATCCCTTCAGGGGTCACCTTAAGCAGCCCGTAGTTTTCAATATCTTTTACCAGCAGCCGCTCAATAAGCATTTGTCTGATAACCGCATTCCAGTATTTTTCGTCGTGTTCTGCACCTTTGCCGAAAACTTCCAGCTGATTATGCTTGAACGACTTATTGTTAGCTGAGAGTTTACCGGTAATAACGCCAATTACATGTTTATCTTTAAATTGCTGTTTAAGGGCAATTACAGTTTCAAGTACAAGCTCAACGGCATCCATTCCTTCAAATTTGGTCTTAGGGTGCAAGCAATTATCACAACTACCGCAGTTGTGTTCATGGTAAATTTCGCCAAAATAGTGCAACAGTTGTTTACGGCGGCAAACCGAAGATTCGGCATAGGCAACTGTTTCAAGCAATAGCTGTGTAGCTATTTCCTGTTCGGCCACCAGTTTATTTTTGTTGAATTTTTCCAGTTTCTGAATATCGTCATAGCTGTAGAAGGCAATGCAGTTACCTTCGCCATCGTCACGACCGGCCCGGCCTGTTTCCTGATAATACCCTTCTAGGCTCTTGGGTATGTCGTGGTGAATAACGTAACGCACATCGGGCTTGTCAATACCCATTCCAAAGGCAATAGTGGCAACAATAACGTCAATTTCTTCCATCAGGAACTTATCCTGATTGGTTACCCTTGTCTGCGAGTCGAGTCCGGCGTGGTAGGGCAATGCTTTTATACCGTTTACCTGCAGTGTTTCGGCAAGCTCTTCCACCTTCTTACGGCTGAGGCAATAAACAATACCTGATTTACCCGGCTGTGATTTTATGTATTTAATGATGTCTTTAATTACATCTTCTGATTTGGGGCGAACTTCGTAATACAGATTTGGCCTGTTGAACGACGATATATATAACCGTGCATCCATCATGTTCAGGTTTTTCTGAATGTCTTGCTGCACTTTCGGTGTAGCGGTAGCCGTAAGTGCAATGATAGGCACCTTTTTACCTATAGACTCAATAATGGGCCTCAGCCTTCTGTACTCAGGTCTGAAATCGTGCCCCCACTCCGAAATACAATGCGCCTCGTCAATAGCAAAGAACGAGATGTTGATATCTTTAAAGAACTGCACATTCTCATCTTTCGTAAGCGATTCGGGTGCCACATACAGCAATTTCGTTTTACCCCTCATCAAATCACGGCGCACCTCTGCAATTTCCGTCTTCCCAAGTGAAGAATTGAGAACATGTGCAATGCCTTTTTCGGCACCGAAATTTCTTATGGCATCTACCTGATTCTTCATCAGAGCAATAAGCGGAGAGATCACTATGGCCGTGCCTTCGCTTATTAATGCCGGAAGCTGATAACACATTGATTTACCGCCACCTGTGGGCATTATAACAAAGGTATCGTGCTTATCCAGCAGACTCTGAATAATCGCTTCCTGATTACCTTTGAAGGAATCAAAGCCAAATATCTTTTTTAGTAGTTCGTTTAGTGATGTGTTCTCTATGTTCTTAATCATGTCATATGTCTTCAATATAAAACAGCCTTCCCCGGATGATGCAATTGTTTCATGTTGATTGTTTCTAAACAAATATAATTAAAATAACCCGGATTTAGTAACTTTTTTTTGCAAAAAAGAGTTAATAAACGCGAAAAAGCAAACTGGGGTATTAATTAATTGATTTACTGCAATTTTCCCGGAAGCAGTAACTCTGTTTTTTTCCAAAGGAGTGCAAATTTCATAAATTTTTTAATGTAAAACACAACTATTTTTTAAATAGTTTAACATTGCCCGTCGGGCCTTGTTTGTCCCTGTCCTTCAGGTATCTTTGTATATTTGCACATTCTTTAATTATGCTACATTGAAAACAGATCACGAAATAAGGTCCATTGCAGAGCGCACAATCAGGGAAGAAGCCACTGCTATCGGACAACTAAGTCAATACCTCACTGCCGACTTTGAAAATTGTATTCGTCTCATACTGCAGTCAGAGGGTCGGGTTATCGTTACGGGTATAGGCAAGAGTGCCAATATTGCATCAAAGCTGGTAAGCACGTTAAACAGCACCGGCACCCCTGCCATATTTATGCATGCTGCCGATGCTATTCACGGCGATCTGGGTATGATCCGTAAAGAAGACATTATTATATGCCTGTCAAAAAGTGGCGACACCCCCGAAATAAAAGTACTGGTTCCGTTAATTAAAACTATGGGCAACAAGGTTATTGCCATGGCTGGAAACACCGATTCCTTTCTTGCACGCAATGCCGACTACCTGCTTAATACCACCGTGCTTCGCGAAGCATGCCCAAACAACCTTGCCCCTACTGCAAGCACTACCGCACAACTCGTAATGGGCGACGCACTTGCCGTTGCACTGCTTGAGTGCCGCGGCTTTACGCGCGAAGACTTTGCCCGCTATCATCCCGGTGGTGCACTCGGCAAAAGGCTTTATCTGCGCGTTTCTGACATCTACAAAAACAACGAGAAACCCGAAGTTCAGCTAAACGACGACATGCGCTCGGTAATTCTTGAAATTTCATCAAAAAGGCTCGGAGCCACTGCTGTGCTTAACGATACGGAACTTGTCGGCATAATTACTGATGGCGATATCCGCCGTATGCTGCACAGAGAGGTCCCTTTCCAGAACCTTACGGCAGCAGACATCATGTCGCGCAATCCTCTTACCGTTAATGCCGACCTGCTGGTTGCCGATGCACTCGATGTAATGCGCAAGAATAATATTACCCAGATGCTTGTTATGGATGAAGGACTGTATGTGGGTGTGATACACCTGCACGACATCCTCAAAGAAGGAATCATTTAACCATTATAGCACTACCTTATATTATGGCCGGAAAACTGGAGGAGTTCAACAGCTATCGCGATAAAATGAACAAGCGTTTAATGGCTGCTGATAACAATAAGATACTCAAAAGAATATACAGTGTTGATACCCTTACCTACGAGGAGGGCGCCCTTTCGTCAAAAACCAAAGAGATGCTCGGACTTGCCACCAGCATGGTTCTGCGGTGCGACGACTGTATTAAGTACCATCTTATAAAGTGTCATGAACTAGGATTAACCGAAGCCGAACTCATGGAAATTGCCGGTGTGGCAAACCTTGTAGGCGGCACCATCGTTATACCACACACACGCCGGGCTATTGAATTCTGGGATGAACTGCAGCAAAATACGCATACCGAACCCTTAAACACAAACGAACAATGATACTCAGGACCGAAAACCTGGTCAAGAAATACCGGCAGCGCACTGTTGTAAACAACGTTTCCGTGCAGGTGGAACAAGGTGAAATTGTTGGGTTGCTCGGCCCCAACGGCGCAGGCAAAACCACTTCATTCTACATGATCGTTGGTCTTATAAAGCCGTTGGCCGGACATGTGTACCTCGACAACCAGGAGATCACCAATATGCCCATGTACCGCAGGGCGCAACTGGGTATTGGTTACCTTGCCCAGGAAGCTTCCGTATTCAGACAACTGAGCGTGGAAGACAACATAATGTCGGTACTCGAATTCACCGGTTTAACCAAACACCAGCAAAAAGAACGGCTCGAAAGCCTGATCGCCGAATTCGGTCTGGCGCATGTTCGTAAAAGTAAAGGTATACAGCTGTCGGGGGGTGAAAGAAGGAGAACCGAAATAGCCCGTGCCCTTGCCGTTAACCCGAAGTTTATTCTGCTCGATGAGCCTTTTGCAGGAGTTGATCCCATTGCTGTGGAAGACATCCAGACCATCGTATCAAAACTCAGGGAAAAAAATATTGGCATTCTGATCACCGACCACAATGTACATGAAACATTGAACATTACCGACAGGGCCTACCTGTTGTTCGAAGGATCGGTATTACGGTCAGGCACTGCCGAAGACCTGGCCAACGATGAAAAAGTGCGTGATGTGTATCTGGGTAAGAACTTTGAATTGCGCAGACCGGCATCAACACAACCCGAAGAATAAACGGTAAGTAACTGGCAAATAACCGATAAATAACCGGTAATTAGATGGTAATTACGGCCTTAGCGATCAAATAGCAACCATAGTTTTGCAGATCTCTTCTATTTCTGCGGCTTTTTTCTCCTTGCCTATACTGTGCATATACTCTGCTGCCTGCATAAGCTTGCGGATATCAGGGCGGTTAAAAGGTTGCGTTTCCTGAATCTCATTATAATAATCCAGTGCCGGCTCCTTTCCCTTTTCGACCAGTAATTTGGTCAGGCGGCTTGTAACCAACAGGCTGCTATCCTGATTAAGCGTACCTTCTATGAGCCGCACCAGCTCGTGATTGGAAGAGATACTGGTATTATTCAGCACAATTATGGTATTTTGCTTGTCGATAAACCGGTGGAAATTTGTGCGCGAACCCTCCCAGATACCATTATGGTAAACCACTTTCGAACCGTTGGAGTCTTTGATCCGGAAGCCGAAACCGTACATAACTTCCTTACCCCCGGTAGTACTTGTGGTAGCAAACGCCTTGTCGAGCATTTCGCTGCTTATAATGGTACCATTATATAAGGCACGATCCCACCTGTACAGATCTTCCGTAGTGGAGCAAACCCCTTTATCACCCACAGAACCGTCGTGGTGCGAATCAATTATCCTCGAGTAACCGCTCCGGTATGCCCTGAAACCGTCAATCTGCGCCCTTGTTATGGTGGTGTCGGCAGTAGAGTAAACAAACGTATTTTTCATTTCAAGGGGTCCGAACACCCTTTTCTGTAAAAACGAATTGAGTGACATGCCCGAAACCCTCTGCACAACCGTAGCCAGCATTACATAGCCTGTGTTCGAATAGTCGTACCGGCTGCCGGGTTTAAAGAACAGCGGAATACGGTACTTTGCCATCAGGTCAACCACATCCTCATTGTCGGGCGCAATCTTATCCTTCCAGTACTTATCAATAAGATACATGTAGTTTGGCAAGCCCGAAATGTGGTGCAGCAAATGACTTATGGTAATATCCTTATAGGGCAACTCAGGAATATACTTAGATAGCGGGTCGCTAAAATCAAGCAAACCATCTTCCGAAAGCAGCATCACGGCAGCGGCAGTAAACTGCTTGCTTACCGATGCCAGCTGAAAAACAGATTCAGGCTTTAAAGTCTCTTTTCGTATCGGATCAGCATACCCTACCGATTTAGAGTATATGGCCTCACCACCAAAACCCACCAGTATATTTCCGCTAAAGCGGTAACGACCAGCAAATGTGTTTACCAGCGAATCGAGCCGGTTAACCATATCTGCCGCAATAATGCTGTGTAGTTGTCTCGATTCAGAGTCGGTTAGTATTTCATTCTCATTTAAGTTAGCACTGGCTATTCGTGATTCAAAAGGAA
Organism: uncultured Lentimicrobium sp.; assembly: GCA_964643225.1. GTDB lineage: Bacteria > Bacteroidota > Bacteroidia > Bacteroidales > Lentimicrobiaceae > Lentimicrobium. The sequence goes on from CAZXQT010000009.1 coordinate 82,365, forward strand.
CATAACCTACTATTAGCAGCGTAACAATAAATAGTCTGACAAAAAGCTTCATTCTTGTTCTATGCGAGTTTATTAATGATGGTGTGGTTGTACCGCAAAAATAAAATTAATTTGTTCGTTCAACCGGTTTAAATAAAAATTTTTACAAAAAAGCGCGAAAAATCTATCTTTCCGGGGCAAAAAACGAAATTAAAAGGTACAAAACTATTGTTAAAGTTACCCCTGTCCACCCCAATACTATAATGAGTGCCAGCGAAGCAAGCAGAAACAGATACCGTTTCTTGTTCTTTGCAAAGGCATATCCTTTCGGGAATTTAAGAGCCATCATCGGTATTTCGGCCACCAGCAGATAGCATGAAACCAGCACAACAACCAGTTGCATCCATACATTCACCGCCAGACTGTTGATCAGATCATAACTGTTCTGCTGAAGCCCCACTATGGTAAATGAAATGATAAATATGGCATTTGCTGGAGTGGGCAGGCCTATAAAGCTGGTAGTCTGCCGCACATCGGTATTGAATTTAGCAAGTCTTAAGGCCGAAAACGCACCAATTAACAGAGAGAAATACGGCAAAATAGCATAAAATCCCGCCCCTTCCCTAACCAGGGCATCCTGCTTCATCAGGTAATACATGAACAACGCAGGCACCAAACCGAACGATATTACATCGGCCAGCGAGTCCAGCTCTTTACCAATAATAGACTTTGCATTCAGCAGCTTAGCAACAAATCCGTCAAGAAAATCAAGAATTGCCGCAAGTCCTACCAGCACACCGGCTATAATAAATTCCCCATCCGGTAAAAGAATAACTGCCATCGATCCGCACAGCAGATTCAGCAAAGTAATAAAATTGGGTATGTGTGTTTTAATTGTCATTGATGCGCGTATTATCTCACTCAAAGATACCATCAATACAAAGATCCCGCGCCGGTTAATCTACTTTTCTTTTAACCACCCGGTGTTAATAAACGGGCACCCGCTAACTTTTCATACCGTCTTTTGTTTATGCCTTAAATTAAACCATCCCTAAACACAGAACCTATGGAACAATTCAAATCGATCAAGTCTCTGGGCTTTATTATCAAAAAAGAAACCTTGAGTCAGCTTGCATCTGAGCACAAGTTCAGCGAGTTTATTCTTGAAGACCTTGACCCGTATCCGGGGTTTTACGATCATTTTCATATTCCTCTTAACGAGGATGAAAAGAAACCCAGGTCTATTTTTGCTGTAGTTAAGGAATTCAATCTCGAACAAATCAATGACTTTATCCGGGTAACCACGGCTATCCGTAAATCGTTTGGCCAGGAATTCAGTGCAGTCATGGGCCGCCTTACCTACCAGAATGCAATGGTTAGCTGTATCAGGATCTATATGAACGACTATAACTACCTGCCACAACTTATAGAACAATATACCAGGAAAGGCATGCAATTTTTACCCGCACGTTCAGTTAAACCTTTCAGCAGTCTTATTTATATCTGGAAATTCATGAAGCTGGATGAAATGTACGAAGGCATTTATAAAGACTCCGAACTGCCCGACACCTATTATTTAAACGTTAGCAGGCATGTTGACTTTACCAGATTCGAGACCATCAGCCTTAGCATACGCAACAACAACAACCACAAGGTGTACGATGCGGCTCAGGCAGGGTATTACGGACCCGGCGGGTTAAATGAGATGGTGCGTATTTACGATACAAAGGCAACTTTAAGTAACCTGCAGTTCCTTAAAGAGAAATACGAACTTGAGCTGGAGCGTGCTAACTTTCAGCTTGCTTAAAACCGTTAATAATTATTTACTGTTATGACGCCTGATGATTTCCTCAATCTGCCCATTGAACAGAAAGTTACCCTGATACTCAGCGATGGCAATGAGTTAATGGAGCGTATCTATATGTTCTACTCTGTTAAACTCTACACAATTGATGGTTTTTACGTAGAAATATGGTACCAGCAAATAAGCAACAAGATTGACAAGGTAATGCTGGTGGAGCTTGACGATGTGGTGCATTTGTATGAAAGCCAGATAAACATTTCAGATCTTTTCAATTAACCCGATGCGCCCGGCACTATGCATAATGTTGCAGGTAAATAGTATTTTTGACGCTTATTAAACCGGCAATGCCTCAACAAATTCCCATAAAAGAATTCGATTACAACCTGCCCGATAATCGGATTGCCCGATATCCGCTCGCTGAGCGCGATGAAACCAGACTGCTTATCCTCCGCGACGGGGTAATAACCGACAACCATTTTAAAAACCTTGCCGGTTACATACCCGATAACAGCTTATTCCTATTTAATAACACACGGGTCATCAAAGCCCGGCTTGTATTCCACAAAAAAGGCAGTAACGGGGCACGCATTGAAATTTTTTGCCTTAACGGGATAGCTTCCGGAGCAGGATATGCAATCTGGAAGTGCTATATAGGTAACGCCAAAAAATGGAAAAACGAAGACCTTGAACTAACCCTCCCCAACAGCCCGGTAACCCTGTCTGCCCACCGTGTTTCATCAGAAGGAGACACCTATACAGTTCGGTTTGCATGGTCTAACACCCCTGAACCATTTGAGAGTGTACTGGAACTTTTCGGAAATGTGCCCCTGCCCCCGTATCTTAACAGAGAACCCGAGGAACAGGACCGCGCCCGGTATCAGACAATCTATGCACAGCACGATGGTTCCGTTGCCGCTCCTACGGCCGGACTGCATTTTACAGAGACTGTATTCTCAGAACTACAGCAAAAAAAATGCACCCTCGATTATATTACACTGCATGTTGGAGCAGGGACCTTTAAACCGGTTACCTCTGATGATGCCACAGAGCATACCATGCACGAAGAAAAGATAATCCTCACCAGGCAAACACTGCTCCGGCTAATACAAAACCTGCAAAACACCATTGTAGCCGTAGGCACCACATCCATGCGTTCACTCGAGAGCATTTACTGGCTGGGTATTCAGATACTGCAGGGCAACACATCGCTGCTGACGGAGACAGGCGACTTCAGTATCGACCAGTGGGAGCCCTACCATACCGATCAGCACATTCCGGCAGTGGATGCCCTGACAGCTGTTTACGATTACATGAAAACATCCGGACTCTCCACCATTTCCGGCTTCACACGCATAATGATAGTGCCGGGCTACCGGTTCAGAGTATGCAAGGCTCTGGTCACCAACTTCCACCAGCCGCAAAGCACCCTGCTCCTGCTGGTATCGGCATTCATTGGCGATTCATGGAAAAAAGTATACCAACATGCGCTCGATAACGACTACAGGTTTCTGAGCTATGGCGATGCCTGCCTCTTTTATCCGCAAAACAATGGAGAGTAATACACACACTCAGGTAACAGGCATAATACTGGCCGGCGGTAACAGCAGGCGCATGGGCACCGACAAAGGGCTTATGCAATACAACGGCCGGCCTATGGTAGAATACAGCATAGAGCTTCTGCAGCCCTTCTGCGCGGATATTCTGCTCGTTACTGCCAATCCGGCCTATGAGGTATATGGATTAACTGTCACTGATATATTTCCGGGAGCCGGCCCTCTGGGCGGATTGCATGCAGGACTTACCGCAAGCAGTACCGAAATAAACTTTTGCCTTTCGTGCGATATGCCGCATATGCAGAGGGCTTTTATACAGCGCCTGATCACGCTGGCCTTACCCGGCACCTGCATTGTACCTGTAACCCATCAGCCTCAGCCCCTGGCAGCCATTTACCCCAGAAGTGCGATGAGCATCGCCGAAAGCAATCTGCGGTCAGGAAACTACCGTATGACAGACTTCCTCAGCCAATGCAACACCCGGTACATTGCCGCAGACCAGACAGCCTCCTGGTACAACGAAAACACCTTCAGAAATATCAATAGCCCCGACGATTTAAAAATTACTCCATAAACCGAAGATTGCCTATTTTTGACAACACAAACCTCGTGTATGGCAGAAACCGTAAGCAGTAAGAAAAACAAGAACCAGCCGGTCGACAAAGAAATGACCTTCTGGGATCACCTTGATGCACTCAGGGGACACCTTTTCCGCTCTGCCTTAGCCGTTATCGTAGTCTCTGTTGCTGCATTCATTAACCGCGGCATCATATTCGACAGCATTATACTGGGACCCAAAGAGCCCGACTTCATAACCTACCGTTTGTTATGCCGGCTGGGCAACTGGCTCCATGTTGATGCGCTGTGTATAGGCGACTTCACCATCGAAATCATCAATTTAAACCTGTCGGGGCAGTTCACTACCCATATGTCGACCAGCTTCTTCGCAGGTATAATCATTGCATTTCCCTACATGATCTGGGAAATATGGCGTTTTCTGCAACCCGCACTGTACGAAAATGAGCGCAAATATTCCCGGGGCGCCGTACTGGCCATGTCGCTGCTATTCATTACCGGGGTGCTTTTCAGTTACTTTCTCATTGTTCCGCTTACGCTGAATTTCTTTGGCACCTACCAGGTAAGCGACCTGGTAACAAACCAGATCTCCCTGAGCTCCTACATTAGCACACTGGTATCGGTAACTCTCTGGGTGGGTATTGTTTTCGAGCTGCCCGTATTCATATATTTCCTTACCAGAGTAGGTATTGTAACGCCTGAATTCCTTATAAAAAGCAGGCGCTATATGATAGTTGTTATCATCACCATAGCTGCCATTATCACACCTCCCGACATATTCAGCCAGATACTTGTAAGTCTGCCGCTGCTTGCCCTTTATGAATTGGGCATCTGGATATCAAAACGTGTTGTCCGCTCCCTGTAACCTTTCATACTTTGTTGCGTCAAAACAGCAAATCAAAGTTATTATGAAAGAGAACAGATTATACCGTATTGTAAACGGAAGAGTCATTGGGGGTGTTGCCGGCGGTCTGGCCGAGTTTTTTGGTATCGACCCTACTATCATCAGAATCATTTTTATACTTCTTACCATCATGGGTGGCGGCGGGTTACTCATCTATATCGTTTTATGGATTGTAGTGCCTCAACGATTCAACACCATCCCTCCCTACAGTACAGGGTATACAAAAACACCCCCCTATTCGGGTACAACTTCGGGCGTAGGCGAAACCTACGAAGGATTTGAATCGGGCAAACCGTTCATTCCAAAAGCCGATCCCCCTTCGCATTCCAATAAACTCGACGGAGGACTTATTGCCGGACTTGTACTTATCCTTATCGGATCATTTTTCCTCTTCGAGAAATTCTTCCCTCAGATCGGATGGTCTGACTTCTGGCCACTCCTGCTGGTACTCATCGGACTGCTGATGATAGCCAGAGGATTTCCGGTAACAAAGAAAACAGAGGAGCCTGTAAATCCGGAAAACGATAATGCAAATACAACCAATAACGATTTAAACCTGTAATGATCATGAGCTACAGAAAACTGTTCTGGGGAATACTGCTGGTAATTATCGGCATCCTCTTTATTTTGAAAAACATGGGCGTGGTTGCCTTCGACTGGTGGACAATCGCCAACCTGTGGCCGCTTGTACTGATATTGTGGGGAATTTCACTCATTCCGGCGCGCGATTATATTAAAATGATCCTCTCCCTCATTGCCATTGTGATCACGTTTGCCATCGTGTCAAAATACAGCGACGATAACAAACCCATCGTGCACTGGGACAAAGACAGTGACTGGGAGTTCAATTTCGATGATAACGACAGCGATACTGCCTGGGACGATTCGAACACCCAGATATTGTATCAGCCATACGATTCTTCCATGCAGTATGCTACCCTCAAATTCCAGGCAGCCGTAGGCAATTTTAAACTGTCTGACTCTCTGCTTACCAACGAGCTGGTATTATTCCGCAAAAAAGGAAACATAGGCAATTACAGCCTTACTTCATCGGGCGAAGATGGCAGGCAAGTGGTCGATCTTAACATCGAAGACTCCAAAGTGAAAGTGAAAAACCGTGGCAACCTCGTTAACCTGTACCTTAACCGGGCCCCTGTATGGGATCTTGATTTCGAAATGGGAGCCGCCAACATTGAGTTCGATTTGTCGCCGTTCAAAACCGAGAACATCGACATTGAAGGGGGAGCCTCTTCCATCAATCTCAAGCTCGGCAACCTGGTACCACGATCAGAGGTAAATATTGACGCAGGCGCCGCATCCATTGACCTTAGTGTTCCCAAAGATGCAGGTGTGGAAGTTAAAACAGAAACAGTGCTTACCAGCCGTAACCTCGAAGGATTTAATAAAGTATCGAAGGGTCACTATAAAACCGAAAACTTCAACACGGCAAAAACCACCATTCTTATCAATGTAAATGCAGGGGTTTCAAGCGTTAACATTACACGATACTAAAGACACAGATCTCATCGCAGTGATATCAAGAGAGGGGTGCTTCGGCACCTCTCTTTTTTTATATCGCACCGGTCACCACTAACTTACCCGATACACCTGTTTCGGTGTTATAAATATAAATACCTGCTGAAAGTGGTAAAGTATTAAGTGACCCATGCCCATTACTGACATTTACGTATGTAATTAATTTTCCCCTGATATCACGGATAGCAATTTTACCTGTTAGCATACCAGGTACTTCAAAAGTAATAAGGCCGTTTGAAGGATTAGGATAGGTATGGATATATTCTGAAGGAATACCGGTATTTTTAACGCTGACTATGCCCTGGTCGTTCGTTTTATACAGGTAAGGATGACCGTCAATGGAACCGGTCAGAATATATCCACCGTCATTACAATAACGTATAGATGAGGTTAACCTGTCAGGCAGAGGGGCACTCCACAGAATATCACCGTTTGTGTTCATACTCAGCAATTGAGAATCCCAAATACTATTAAAATAATATATTGAGAATTCAATACAGCATCCCCATCGGGATTTAAATTATATGTTGTAACCCAGGATCCATCAGAGTCAAAAGATATAACCTCTTCCAGCAGGATATTGCATGAAGGAGTAAATCTTGTGTAACAACTGTAATCCATTGGTGCACTTGCGTTTGGGTATCTTGCAATTCCGCATAATTCATTGCCAGTATATCTTAGCTTTTCGATATATGTCTCATCGTTGCATAAATAAAGTGTCTTGTATGTAAAGTTGGAGGAGTCAGCTGGTTTAATGTATATCCTATTGTTGTATTCGGTAAAATACGGCGCTTCATATGAGTCGACTACAGAAGCTGCAGCATCACCATTTTCATTCATAGTAAATGAAGTTAGTGCCCAACCTGGACTATTGCAAATTTCGGTTCGCCATGCTGCACCACCATTAACAGGATTTATCTTATAAAGGTAATATTTGTTGGGAGATTCCTTGAAAACAGCCCAAAGGAAGTTATTCCTATAAATAGGACCCACTTGCCAGACAGGGTAATACTCGGGAAAATTCACTCCCCAGATAAAATTTCCCACCGAATCGATCTTTAAAAGATCGTAATCAGTCAAATAGGTTTTCAAATACATATTATCTTCCTCATCTGAACAAGCACTTTCAATATAACCAATATCATAAGTTGATGGAACCCCAATATCGAGATACTTGACCCATAATGTATCACCGGCTAAATCGGTTTTAACTATAGTGATATAATCATTCCCTGACGCTAAAATGATGTAACCGTCATCTCTGGAAAAGGATATAACGCTACGCTGGCGACTATCCACATAAGGATATTCTTTATCAAACGTAATTTGTGCTTCAACACCCTGCGCAAAGAGATAACAAACCAGAAAGAGGTAAACATATTTCTTGAACATGATATTTGTTTTCTATTATGACAAGAAAACAAGGAACTACCCTAAACAAAAAAGAAAATTTTGTACAACTCTTTTTTTATATCGTACACTCCTTTTTCAAAAACATACTGAATAGTTCGCATATCTCGCCGGGGGCATCAACATGCACCCAGTGGCTTGCATGCTCAATCGTCTTAATTTCAGCTTTTGGGAAAAGCTTATATATCGTGGGATAGTGCTCTTCCTTAATATAATCTGACATACCGCCCCTCACAAAGAGCGTTTCATTGGTGAATACGCCCGGCACCTCCACTCCGGCAAAAATGTAATCCATATTACTGCTTATAGCCTGCAGATTCAGCCTCCAGTCGAAGGTGTTGCGGGTTTTTCTGTACAGGTTTTTCATAATGAACAGCCTGGTCATTTCTGAAGGGATGGTCTGCTTAAGCAGTTCATCCACCTCTTCCCTGCTGTGTACGGCATCGAAATTTACTGTCATCATAGCGCTGATAATATCAAAATGCGCATCCCGGTCCGGGTATTTTACCGGGCTTATATCAACTACTATGAGCTTGTCAACCATGTCAGGATACTCCAGAGCAAACCACATGGCAACCTTTCCGCCCATGGAGTGACCAATAATAACCGGCTTATGCAGGTTGTGCTGCTGAATGAATTCATGCAGATCGTCGGCCATTGCAGCATAATTAAAAGTGGGGCTGTGCGGCGACTGACCATGGTTTCTTAAATCGGGCAGATACACTGTGAAATGCGCTGCCATTTTCTTTGCATGCGTAACCCAGTTATCCGACAAACCAAACAACCCATGTAAAATAATAACCGGCTCGCCGCTGCCAAATTGTCTGTAAAACAGTTCCATACTATGCTGCTTTTTTATCTGCTGAGTTCGGCCAGGTACAGTTGAATGGTTTTCTGCAAACCATGGTACAGGGCATCGGCAACAAGCGCATGCCCTATCGATACTTCCAGTAAACCCTTTATTTCTGATTTAAAGTAATGCAGGTTTTCCAGATTAAGATCGTGCCCGGCATTAATACCCAAACTACAGGCATTAGCAACTTCGGCAGCCTGAATATACGGAGCAATGGCAGCCTCGCGGTTAGTGGTATAACCTGAAGCATACGCCTCTGTGTATAGTTCAATTCTGTCGGCCCCGGTATTAACTGCATTCTCAATCATCACCGCATCCGGATCAACGAAAACGGAAGTGCGAATACCATTCTTCTTAAACTCACCTATAATATCGGTAAGGTAGTTGCGGTAGGTAACCGTGTCCCATCCATGGTTCGAGGTTATCTGGTCAGCAGTATCAGGTACCAGGGTAACCTGTGCGGGCTTAACTGCAAGAACAAGGTCAATAAAACGCTTTTCGGGATTGCCCTCTATATTAAACTCCGTTGCTAATAGAGGTTTCAGTTCGTAAACATCCTGATAGCGGATATGTCGCTCATCGGGGCGCGGATGTACAGTAATACCTTGAGCACCAAACATTTCACAATCAAGGGCAGCCTTCAGCACATTGGGCAGATTACCTCCGCGGGCATTACGCAGCGTGGCAATTTTATTGATATTTACACTTAGCTTTGTCATTCAGATACACTATTAGAAAGGCAAAATTAGGAATATTCATTCAACTACCCTGAATAACCATTTTTGATTACTTTTGTTGAAACACTGTTAATACACAGTAAAAACAGGAATATACCAATGATAGCCAAGGATCTGATAAGCGAAACCGTGATGCCCCTGCAAACTTCCGATACGGGTGAAACGGCCCTGCGGTGGATGGAAGAGTTTAAGGTTTCGCACCTGCCCATAGTTAACAATCTGGAATTTCTCGGCTTAATTTCTGAGAAAGATATTTTTTATCTCAATAACTACGATGAGCCGCTGGGCAACCACTCGCTTTCATTACAGAACCCTTATGTAACCGAAAACCAGCATGTGTATGAAATAATCAGGCAGGTGTATGAGCAGCAGCTTACGCTCATTCCGGTAATTAATGACAAGAAACAGTATCTCGGCTCCATTACCCTTCAATGCCTTACCAAATATTTCGCACGCCTTGCGGCCGTTGACAACCCCGGCGGAATTATTGTGCTCGAGATGGGCATAAGAGACTTTATGCTGAGCGAAATTGCCCGTATTGTAGAGTCGAACGATGCCATCATACTGAGCATGTATGTGATGACGTTACCCGATTCAACCAAAATGCAGGTCACCATAAAAGTAAACCGCATGGATATAAATCCGCTGCTGGCTACATTTAACCGGTACAACTACACCATAAAGGCGTCTTTTTTCGAAACAGACTACGACCAGACCCTGCACGACCGGTACGATTCGCTTATGAGGTTTCTTGATGTGTGAGTTCCTGAATAAATGAAACGGATAAAGCTGCCCATTCAAAAAACACTGTTTCTCATTCTCCTGCTGCAGGTTTTACTTGCTGATGCCCAGACAGATACACTAAAAAGCGATACGGTGATCAACAGCACCTTTCAGGGCGGTTATTACACCGAAGAATACGGGCACGATTACCTGCTGGTTCACGATATTGTGATCAGCGGAAATAACAGAACCAAAGCCTCCGTCATACTCCGCGAAATACCTTTCGCCAAACACGACTCCATACCGGTAAGTCAGCTCTATAACCTGATCAAACTGGCAGAAGAAAATATCCTCAAAACATCGCTGTTCCATACTGCCGACATCGTTTTGCAGGGGCACGACAGAGGTATTGTATTCCTCGTAAATGTTACCGAACGGTGGTACTGGTGGATATGGCCATTGCTGGAAAATCCCGACCGCAACTTTAACGACTGGTTCGGGCATCAGGACATCACACGCTTATCGGCCGGGCTCCACTTTCAGCATGAAAACAGCCGGGGGCGCATGGAAAAGCTGAACATCAAGGCCCTTGCGGGTTACCGAACCTACCTGGAGGGGGCTTATGAGTGGCCCTATATAAACCGGAATAAGTCGCTTGGTCTCGGTTTTCTTGCCAATTACAGCGCCCAGCGTGAAATTAACTATGCCACCGTCGATAATCGTCAGTTGTTTTACCGGAGCAACACCCGCATGTTTGAGTCGTCGGGCATTTCTCTGTATACCCGTCTGCGGCCCGGGCTGTTTCATGCCCATTTGTTCACACTGCAGTACACCCGTTTTCATTTCAGCGACACACTGCAGCAACTTAACCGCGAATACCTTTCGGGGAATTCGTTCACGGCCGATCTATGGGGCCTGTCGTATATGTTCCGATCCGACTTTCGCGACAACAGAGCATACCCGCTGAGGGGAGTATATCAGGAAACTGAACTATCGGCACTCTTTAACACCCGCGAGCGCTATAACCAGCAAAGTTTCCGAACCTCCCTGCGCGGATATCTGCCGGTGGCAGCCAGGGTATATGCAGCCACCGAGCTCAGCGTTAAATTCACCACGCCTGTTTCAAAACCCTACTACCTGCAGAATGCGCTGGGTTTCGACCGAAACTTTGTCAGAGGCTATGAATACCAGGTTATTGAAGGCGCCCACTACGCCCTTTTTAAATCGCACTTACGGTATGCGGTTTTGCCCGGAAAGGTCTTCAGGCTACCCTGGATAAAAACAGAGAAATTCAACACCATCCCCATAAGCATCTTCGCAGGGCCGCATCTTGATGCAGGCACCGTAGGACCAGCAACCGACAAAACGGTTAACTCCCTGCAGGGTGCATTGCTGGCCGGCTATGGCCTTGGCATTGATCTGGTAACGTATTACGACAAAGTAATGAGAATAGAATACACCGTAAGGCGGCAGGGAGGTTCAGGGTTCTTTCTGCATTTTATGGCAACCATTTAACAGCGATCTACAGACGACCTACAGATCATAGCCAAACCTTCGCAGCTGCTGCTGATCATCGCGCCAGTCCTTGCTTACCTTTACACGAAGCTCCAGATACACCTTTGCCTCAATAAATTCTTCAATATCCTTGCGTGCGGCCATGCCCAGCCCCTTGATTGATTTACCGTGATGACCCAGAATTATAGCCTTTTGCGATTCGCGGCTCACGTAAATGGTGGCAATAATGTGTGTAATATTTTCCTTCTCCTTGTATTCATCCACCGAAACCTCCACAGAATAGGGAATCTCCTGTTTAAAATACAGCAATATTTTCTCGCGGATGATCTCCGAAACAAAGAAGCGCATAGAGCGGTCGGTAAGTTCATCTTTAGGATAATAGGCAGGTGAGGCCGGCAATTTATCCAGCAGGGTATCAAATACACGGTCGAGATTGAACCGGTGCAGCGCAGATACCGGTATTACGGTAGCTCCGGGCATCTTTTCTTCCCACATCTGCACCTGAGCCATCGCTTCAGGCTGCGTTTGCAGATCTACTTTATTCACCACCACTATCACAGGCTTGCCCGATGCCTGGAGTTTGGCAAGGTACTCGTCCTGCAGCTGGTCTTCCGATTTCTCCGTTACGAGCAGAAAAATATCTGCATCTTCCAGTGCCGAATGCACAAATTTCATCATCGACTCATGCAGCTTATAGTGCGGTTTGACCAGCCCCGGTGTATCGGAATACACAATCTGAAAATCCTCCCCATTAACAATTCCCATGATCCGGTGCCGGGTGGTTTGTGCTTTAGAGGTAATGATGGATAACTTTTCGCCCACTAAAGCGTTCATTAAAGTAGACTTACCCGCGTTTGGGAGTCCGATAATATTTACGAAACCCGACTTATGATCCATGAAAAAAATTTTTTTTGAATAAATGGTGCAACAAAGGAACAAAATATTATCTTTGCACTCTCAAAATAAACAAAGAGAAAGCACAATATACTGCGGGATGGAGCAGAGGTAGCTCGTTGGGCTCATAACCCAAAGGTCGTAGGTTCGAATCCT
>CAZXQT010000010.1:0-93038 GCA_964643225.1 uncultured Lentimicrobium sp.
GAGCGGAAAACGGGGCTCGAACCCGCGACCCTCAGCTTGGGAAGCTGATGCTCTACCGACTGAGCTACTTCCGCCTCTTTAAGAGAAGGCAAATTTATAAAAAGTATTTACAACTCTGCATATAGTCTGATAATCTTATATCAGGTGAAAAATTTGTAATTTTACCATTCCATTTTAAAAACCTTTCATTTAACTGCTGCATTATGAAGAGCAAGCCACGCCTGTCGTTCTGGCAAATATTTAACATGAGTTTCGGGTTTATGGGTATTCAGTTTGGCTTTGCACTTCAAAATGCAAACGCCAGCCGCATACTACAAACTTTTGGCGCCGATGTAGAACATTTATCCTGGTTCTGGCTCGTGGCACCGATAACCGGAATGATTGTTCAGCCTATTATTGGTCACTACAGCGATCGTACATGGAACCGGCTTGGAAGAAGAAAGCCCTATTTCTTAACCGGCGCACTTTTAGCGGCTATTGGACTCATTCTCATGCCTAAGTCGCCTATGTTTGCTGACTACCTTCCTGCTCTTTGGGTTGGTGCCGGTATGCTTATGATCATGGATGCGTCGTTTAACATTGCTATGGAACCCTTCAGAGCTTTGGTTGCCGATAAACTCCCTAATGAACAAAGAACCCTGGGTTTTTCGGTGCAGACTTTCTTAATTGGAGTGGGTGCAGTAATCGGCTCGTGGCTGCCTTATATACTTACTAACTGGGTGGGACTGCCAAACACTGCTGAAATAGGTAATGTTCCTGTAAACCTCATGGTTTCATTTATTACAGGTGCAGTAGTACTTGTATGCGCAATTCTCTGGACCCTGTTCACCACCAAAGAGTACCCTCCTGCCGAAATGGAGGAGTATGAGAAATACCATTCAGGCACTCAACAGCACGCTGAAGATCAGGAAAAATCTGCCGGTTTGCTCGATATTTTCCGCGACTTTGTAAGGATGCCTGTAACCATGAGGCAGCTTGGGCTTGTTCAGTTCTTTTCCTGGTTTGCTCTCTTTTCTATGTGGGTATTTACCACACCTGCTCTGGCACAGCATGTCTGGGGGCTGCCTGCTGACGACAGAAGTTCTGAGGCATTCAATACTGCAGGTGATTATGTGGGCATTATTTTCGGAGTGTATAATCTGGTTGCTGCTGTTTTCTCTATGTTCCTGCCCTTAATCGCAGGAAAAGTCGGCAGAAGAATGACACATGCTATTTGCCTTACAGCCGGTGGTATCGGTTTAATGTCGGTTGTTCTGGTTACGTCGCCCGATATGAAATGGTTGCTTAATTTCAGCATGGTGGGAGTTGGAATGGCCTGGGCAAGCATACTTGCCATGCCATATGCCATTCTGGCAGGTTCTATCCCCGCGCGTAAAATGGGAGTGTATATGGGCATTTTTAATTTCTTTATAACATTCCCACAGATTGTTAACGGAGTGTTCGGCGGAATGATCGTGAAACACTTCTATAGTGGCAATGCTATATGGGCGCTTGTTACAGCTGGAGTTTTACTTATAGCCGGTGCTGTGTCGGTAGTCTTTGTTAAGGATAATGACGATGTTGTTAAGGCGTAGGTGCAAAGTAAGGTTATTTGCCTTCAAGCACTATATAGCCCCACGGCTGCAGGTTGAAATAATAATCATCGTAGATAAGATACTTATCGCCGCTAAACACGTCTTTGTAACACCCCTGTAAGATCTCATCGTGCAAATGGGCATACTGATGGTTCCCTGTAAGGTTGATAATCACTAAGACTCTTTTCTCACCTTTTTGACGAATATACCCAATAGTGTTGGCTCCATTCTTTGTATCAAGAAGAATTAATGAACCACCATACGGACCATTCCAAAGAGCTTCATTATCTAATTTAAGCCGGGTGAGTCGCGCATATAGGGGAAACATTTTATCTTCTTTCCATTCAATTTCGTCTTTATCGAAGAAACTGATGCGTTTATGGTTTCCGGCTTCCTGACCACTGTAAATAAGCGGAATACCGGTTAATGTGAAATACAATACAGCAAAAGCTTCCAGCCCATGGCCTAACCGTTCCAGTTCTGAGCCATTCCATGAGTTCTCATCATGGTTTGAAATGAACATCATCTGGTATGCATGTGCAGGGAACTGATATACCTCACGCTCGAGCATGGTTAGCAAATCCCAGGCTGACTTCTCACCTCTGGCAATATGGTCCATGGTATGGAAGATATTCCAGTTATAAATAGCGTCAAAAGCTTTATTAAGCAATTCGCGATGCTCAGCCTCGGCCAGCATAAATACAGGTTTCACGGCATCGAGCTCAGGACGTGCATTTTCCCAGAAGTCGGTAGGAACCAGATTTGCCATATCACATCTGAAACCATCAATATCTGCCTCCTTTATCCAGAACTTCATGGCGTTTACCATATAGTTTCTTAGCTCGGGATTGTTGTAATCGAGCTTTATCACGTCTGACCATTCATCAAACGGAGGGTGAAAATTACCCTCGGGAGTTAAGCTGTAGTATTCGGGATTGGATAGAGTCAATACATTATCCCACGAAGTATGGTTTGCCACCCAGTCGAGTATGACATACATACCCATTTCATGGATCTTACTAACCAGGCGCACAAACTCATCCATTGATCCATAAGCAGGATCAATAGATAAGTAGTCTTTAATACTGTAATAACTGCCCAGATTACCTTTGCGCTCCTTCTCTCCTATTGGTTGCAAAGGCATAAACCAAATAATGCCAACACCCAGCTCTTTTAATCGCGGTAAATGTTCTTCAAACTCTTTAAATGTTCCTGACTTTGTGTATTGTCTGAGATTAACTTCATAAAGGGTTAAATTTCTGGTCCATTCAACCGGGAGATGCTTTGACATATGGTAACGGTTTTGTGTGACTACTGGCGTGCTTTGCGAACCTGATAATCTAAATCTATTAATAAATCAGCGCGGTCTTTCAATGATTGTACCACCTGATGTTCGCGTTCAAGTACTCTCATACGGTATTCGTTTTGTGGCTCCTTACCTCTTACAACCTGTGCTTTTTTTGTTTCGTGATACGTTAATTCAATGAAGATGCTGAGGTCAACGCCCTCAGTCTTAATGGCATAAAGCCCATCGATAATAAGCATATCTATGCCGTTAAAATCGGTAGTAAGCTGGTCAACCTGCTCGGTAACAAGGTCAACGCATGGCATTGTGCTGGTGCGGTTTTGCCTGAAATCACTTATGTTCCTGTAAATTGTATCCCAGTCGTATTCGGTGTACCCAACTGCCGTTTCAATTCCGTTCTTTTTACGCCATTCGGTTCTTTCGAGCGGGTGTGTAAGGTAATAGTTGTCAATATGCATAGGCTTGCACATAATTCCTTCTTTACGAAGCATTTTGGCAATTACATGCGCTAACTCCGATTTACCGGAACCTGATTCGCCCGAAATGGCTATAATGTATTTATCTTTTCTTTTTTCGAGGATAAACGGGAGTATTGCGCGGGCTGCCGATTCGTGTTTTTCAGTGATTAATAATACGTCGCCTAACATGATTCTTATTTTAAGTTTAATTTGATTTTCAGTATGTTGATTAGTAATGAAATGCTTCGGGATTGTTGTCGTAGTCGATAAAATAATTTGCAAGATTCTTGAGCGACTGCACAACTTTGTGCTCCTGCTCCAGTACCTGCATGCGATAGTCGTTAAGTTCTTCTTTGCCTGAAGCTTTCTGTTCGGGAATGGTTTCTTTATAAGTTAGTTCTATAAAGACTTTTAAATCAGCGGTTTCAACTTTCATAGAGTACAAACCGGCTATTATTAAAAAATCAATTCCCTTAAAATCTGTTGTGAGCTGATCAATCTGGCCGGTAAACAGGTCAACACATGGCATGAGGGCCTTTTTATCGTGTAAGAAGGCTTCGATGTTTTCGTTTATCTTATCCCAGTCGTATTCGCTGTACCCGACGTTTTCAATGCCGTTCTTTAAGCGCCATGCTTTGCGTTCAGAGGGTGGTATTTTATAGTAACTATCGAGATACATTAACTTGGGTTTAAATCCTTTTTGCTTTAAAAGACGCCCGAGAATATGAGCAACTTCTGATTTACCTGTTTCAACTTCGCCTGAAATAGTCAGAATGTATTTGGGTTTGGGTTCTTGCAGTATCCTGTCAAGAATGGTCAGGGCAGCTTTTTCATGTCCTTTGTTCAACAACAACACTTCATTTAGCATATCTGGTAGTTTTTAATGGTAGTTCACAACGGCAGTTTCACCGGCAGTAAGAGATAGTTCTTTACCTGTAATATTTATTATTGTTTGCTGAGCTGCATTGTTTAATGCAGTAATTTTTACTTGTTCATGAGATACTTCGAACAGGATCTCCTGCAATTTAAAGGTTACCCTGAAGCTAATGGAGTTCCATGTCTTAGGTAATTTGGGTTGTAAACTCAGGGTATCATGTGTTATTTGCAGACCGGTATATGATTGAAGTGCAATCAAAACAGTACCGGCCATTACACCCAAATGGATACCTTCGGCAGTTGTTCCACCCTGTATGTCGTTAAAGTCGCTGCTCAGTGCATCCTGATAAAGTTCCCTGCTCAGGTTCACATCACCAATAATGTTTGCCAGATGTGCATGCACTACCCGGCTTAAAGTGGACCCATGCGATGTGCGGGCAAGGTAATAATCCATGTTCTTTTTCAGGAAATCCGCGTCAAGCTGATATCCCATACCTGCTATGATTTCTTTGACTTCTTTTTCATCAAGAATATAGAAAATCATCAGAGTATCAGCTTGTTTGGCTACTTTATACTCATCAGCCGATTTACCTTCTGCCTTAAGAATACGGTCAAGACGGTAAATGTTGCCGTATTTCTGACGATAGTAATCCCAGTCGAGTTCTTTTAAATCAAAGTAGCCATCGTACTGTGCAATAATCCCTTCATTTGAAATTACGAGGTTCAATTTCCGGGCAATATCTGACCATGTTTTCAGCTCATCACGTGATACCAGCGAAAGGAGTTTTTCATCATTTCCTTTTTCTGAGAACAACTTGCTGATAAGCTGTGCTTTCTCAAATGCCCAGGCTACCAGTATATTAGTGTAGGCATTATCGCGCAAGCCTCCCTGTTCTGAGTCCGGGTATTGTTCATGAAACTCATCAGGGCCCATTACTCCGGGTATGGAATACCGGCCTGTATCGGACATGTAAACAGCCTTGCTTGCCCAGAACCGGCAAACATCAATGAAAAGCTCAGCTCCGTAATGTTCAAGAAAATCGTAGTCGCCTGTCGTGGAATAGTATTGCCAGACATTGTAAATGATGGCCAGTGAGACATGCCGTTGCAGAGAACTGTAATCATCGCCCCAGTGACCGGTTAGCGGATTGAGGTGAACAACCTGCGTTTCTTCCCGGCCATCACTTCCGCTCTGCCATGGGAACATGGCTCCAATATAGCCGTGCTGAGCAGCATATTCCCGGGCTTTGGGCAACCGGTTATACCTGTACATCAGGGTTGCTTTTGCAGTTTCAGGGAAATGTATGTTATAGAATGGCAGAATAAACAATTCGTCCCAGAAAATATGCCCCCGGTAGGCTTCTCCATGAAGCCCGCGGGCAGTAAAACTTGCGTCAATTTTATGGTTATGCGGTGATGCCGACACTATAAGATGATACAGGTGCAGTCTGATTAGTTTTTGAACCATTCTGCTGCCATCAATCACAACATCAATCTTTTCCCATATATCTTTCCAGGCAAGTGTGGTAGCAGTTAGTATCTCGAAATACCGGAGTGGCACAGACACTGCTTTTAAAGCTTCGCTTACAGGGTTTTCAACATCATCAGCCTTTGAAGTGTAGATTGCCACGACTTTCTCGAGCATAATTGATTGTCCCTGAATAACATCGTATTTATAAACCTGGTTTACTGATGCAGGTCCTATATCGTTATGCGGTTCGAGTATGAGTTCATGCTCTTCGAGAAATATTCGGTGCGAAGCTGCTTCAGCAATGGTAATTGCAGATTGGGTAGTTTCGACTGCAACGTATATCTTATTGCACTGATACCCTTCTTCGCCTGGTTTTAAATGTTTTTGATTGAGTTGCTTGTACCTGTCGACTCCTTCATTAATAATATTCCCGTTTACTCCCGATTTTATAGAAATACGACCGGAGTAACTGAGTGGGGTTATTATATACTGCAGTGCAGCTAAATGAGGGTTATGCATACTGGCAATGCGGTGCGAATCAAGAGCGGTAACACGGCCCTGCTCGTCTTCAAATACCATTCGGCGGCTGTATACTCCGGTCCTGAAATCAAGATTTTTGGTGAATTCAAGAAATTTCACCTTATCAAAATCAAACCAGGGTTCGTCGTCAATTTTAAACGTTACGGGAAGCCAATTAGGTGCGTTCACGAAGTCTTCGTTCTCAACTATGCGATCTCCAATCTGCGAAGGAAGGCGGTTATAGAGTCCGGCTATATAGGTACCGGGGCTGTGGTGTTCTGAAGAAATGGTTTCTTCCATCGCACCACGGGTGCCGAAATATCCATTGCCAACAGTCAATAAAGCCTCTCTTGTTTTTTCTTTAACCGGATCAAAATCCTGGTACGTAATTGACCATACTTCATTTTCGATGCCCGATAAAAACCAGTCGTTTATACCTTCGAGTGAAATCTCCGATAAATCGGTAACAACCAGGTCGGCACCATGCAGTAAGAGCTCTCTCTCATTTTCCTCACGTGCTATGCCCAGTACCAGACCAAAGTCGCCTTTTTTACCGGCCTGCACTCCAGACACAGCATCTTCAACTATTACAGTCCGCTCATACGAAACGCCAAGGTTATCGGCAGCAGTGGTAAATATATCGGGTTCCGGTTTTCCTTTAAGATGCATTTCTGCAGAAACAACTCCATCAACACGGGTTTCAAAATACCCGGCAATACCTGCTGCCTGAAGAACCGGTCCGCAGTTTTTACTGCTCGATGCAACTCCTACTCTTACATGTTGTGCTTTAAGTTGTTTAATAAGTTCAATGGTGCTTTCGTAAACAGATACACCATCACGTTGAAGTATTTCATTAAATGCCAGATCCTTACGATTGCCCAAACCACATACAGTTTCCATATCGGGTGTATCTGATGGGTGACCCTCAGGCAGTTCGATGCCTCTCGATTTCAGGAAATCCTGAACTCCTTTGTATCTTGGCTTGCCGTCAACATATGGCAAATAATCTCCGGCATGGGTGAATTCCTTAAAAGGCTTGTTTTGCTTAGTGGAATACTCTGTCATGAAATCATCGAACATTTTTTTCCAGGCTGCACTGTGAACGAGGGCTGTTTGTGTTATTACTCCATCAAGGTCAAAGATTACGGCATCAAATTGAAGTTTCGACATGTTATACTATCTTGTTTAATTTTCTGTTTACACTCGCTCACAAAGATAACTATAATAAAAAATTGGCTGACAATAGTGCAGGAAATTCATAATCATTTTCAATGCTTTTGAAGACCAGTGTTTTATGGGCTAACACATTAAAAAAGAAATTATTGAAAACGATTGCATTAGAGGGAGTAAAAAAACAGCAAATGCTATTTATACTCTTTTTTGCTGTTTAGTTTGAAGACTTTTAGCATGTAGCCGATGGCGGGGAATATGATAATAATTCCAACCAGCAATGCCCAAAACAGCATATACATGGTGCTTTCAGGAGCACGGCTGTTATAAATAGTCAAATCGTTATCGTTTGCCTTATAAACCATAACCGGAAACTGTATAGCATACCATCCTATTATGATCAATGCGGTCTGAATTCCTGCCAGCAACCGGGTTATAGTTGCTGAGCGCTTACGCATTGCACGGAGCATAAAAGGTATAATAGCAGATGCCAGGGCAATACAACCCATACTGATGGGCGATTGCAGAAATTCATTGAAGAAGGTGATGCCATAAATAGCAGAAGCACCAAATACCAGCAGTCCTGAGAAAATCAACAGCAAATAGAATACCCTCGAAATGCGCACAAATACGGCTGATTCATCATTGGTTTTGGTTTCACCAATAAGGTAAACCGCTGCAAGCCATCCAAACAAAACAGTGACAAATATTCCGGTTGAAACGGAAAACCAGGTAAGCCAAGGTGCCATGTAAACATCATAAAATGAACCTGTGCTGGTATCGCCGGGTATCTTGCCCAACATGATAGCACCGAGTATTATGCCATAAAAAAATGGGGTAAGTATGCTTGAGAGTCTGAAAAACAGGGTGTAATAGGTGTGCGACTTGTCTTTAATGGTATCGTAGTAGCGAAATGTAAAGGCCGATCCTCTTAAGACTATTCCGAGCAGCACAATTAGTATTGGAATGTGCAGGTAAGTGCTTATGGAAGTATATACCGTTGGAAAACCGTTAAACAGTATTACTACAGCAAGAATAACCCATACATGATTGGCTTCCCATACGGGGGCGATTGCCCTTGAAATTACATCAATTCCGCGGCGGCCGGTAAATGTTTCAATTATTCCTGCACCAAAATCAGCACCACCAAGAAGTACATATAATAGCAGCGAAATGCCTAATACTAAGATAATTATTTCGGTCATGTTATTAGTTTTTGATCATTCATTTGGGTCAGGCACTTCATGTTTGGTATGCAATACCTTGATTTGCCGACGCATTAACAGAATGACGATAAGTGACAAAATGAGATAAACAAGAGTGACTGAGTATAACGACCATTGCAGCCCGGGCATGGGTGATAATGCATCTTTGGTTTTCATTATTCCGTAAATGATCCATGGCTGCCGGCCAACCTCTGTAACAATCCATCCGGCTTCAACAGCAATGAATCCTGCCGGGGTTAAGATTGCCAGAATAATAAGCCACCAGCGTTTTTCTAGCAGATGTTTCCATTTCCATGAAAATAACAGGAACATGACTCCTGTAGCGGCCATCAGCACTCCCAGTCCTACCATTATCTGAAATGCTATATGGACAATTAACACGGGTGGGCGCTCATCTTTGGGTATCTGATCAAGCCCGGTAACTTCGGCATTAAAGTCACCATGCGCGAGAAAACTTAATGCCTTTGGTATGCGAATGGCATACTTAACTTCTTCTGTTTCGTCGTTAGGTATGCCGCCAATAACAAGGTCAGCAGGTTTTGAAGTTTTATACAGTCCTTCCATAGCAGCCAGTTTGGCAGGTTGATATTCGGCCACATGTTTAGCAGAGATATCGCCGCTCAGGGGTTGTAGCAAGGCACCTACAGATCCGAAAACAAGGGCAATTTTAATGGCGCTCTTATGGAGTGGGTGGTTCTTATGTTTCAGCAGCAGGTAGGCATGAATTCCGGCCACGGCAAAAGCAGTAGAAACAAATGCTGCAATGGTCATATGAAGTGCCTGATGGAACCAACCCCGGTTGAACATGGCCGCAAAGGGATCAATATTGATCGCCTGTCCGTTTACCCAGTCAAAACCGGCAGGGTTATTCATCCAGCTGTTGGCAGATACTACAAAGATACCCGACATAACACCTGCGAGTCCTACAACCACTCCTGATCCGAAGTGAACCCATCGGTTAACTCTTTTCCAACCGTAAAGGAAAAATCCAAGTGCTATAGCTTCGAGAAAGAAGGCGGTGCCTTCCCATGAAAATGGCATTCCGATAATAGCACCTGCGTGCTCCATAAATCCCGGCCACAATAAGCCAAGCTCAAAAGAGAGTACTGTGCCCGATACTGCTCCTACTGCAAACAATATCGCAACACCTTTTGACCATGCTTTTGACAGGTCCATGTATACTTGTTTTCCGGTTTTTATCCATTTCCACTCGGCCATAACCATTAACCAGGGCATGGTCATTCCGATACAGGCAAATACTATGTGAAACACAAACGATACAGTCATTTGCAGCCTGGCAGCCAGTAAATCATCCATAATTTTAGTTAGTGAAGCGTTAATTTTAGTCTTCGCATAACAAGTGTATCACCTAAATGTTGAGAGCGGGCCGTCTATTTAACAAAACATTTAGAACAAACCAGCCGTGCAGGTGTTGAAAGGAGATGAAATGAAAAAATTACTTTTGCCGGCCAGTGAAAATGTAAAAGTGCAAAAACCGGGTAGAACATTAAAAAGATTATTTTTGCAGGTACACTTCAGGAAATCTTTTTAATTTTGCCACTATAAAACAAATCTGCTTAAATCATGGAAAAAAAGTTTCTAACTCCAAGAATGATCTTTGTTATATCGGCCATCGTATTTGCTGTAGTCATGCGACTTCTGCCGCACTGGCCAAACTTCACACCAGTAGCTGCAATAGCTATTTTTGGAGGAGCATATATCAATAAACGGTCTCTTGCTCTTATACTGCCGGTAACAATCATGTTTATCAGCGACCTGATCATAGGCTTTCATTCAACCATGGTAGCAGTTTATATTGGTATGGTTATTGCAGCCCTCATAGGTATGCAGTTGCGTAAAAGGGTTAAAGCCGGAACAATTGCGGTTGCTTCTGTTGCAAGTTCTGTAGTATTTTTCCTGATTACCAATTTCGCTGCATGGGCATCTGGTTATCTTCCATATACCATGGATATGACAGGTCTGCTCTCGGCTTATGTAGCCGGTTTGCCTTTCTTCAATACCTCTTTGTTGGGTGATCTGTTCTACTCAACTGTATTGTTTGGAAGTTTTTATTTAGTTAGCCGCAGGATACCTTCTATCGCCTGATAATACAAACCTCGTGTTATAGATATAAGCCCTGCCTGACGGTAGGGCTTTTTTAATGTGTTCTGTTCCCCGCCGTTTAGAAACGTTAACATGTTGAGTTACTGTTTTTGGTTAAATTCAGTAATTTATTCAGTAATTTTGTTGATTAATGAACTCTGATTGATTTTAGAATCGGAACATAAAATTAAACGGATAAAGGAAGGATATTATGAGAATTGTAGCATTTCGTACACCGAAGCCTAAACCCTTCAGTTATAAGCCCAGGTTTTACGATGAGAAGAAGGAAAGGCTGGAAAATCTTCGAAAGAAGTATGAAAATAATAATTCAGGAGAAGGCATCAGCCCTGACTTCAGAGAAAGACTCAGAGCTTCATGGAAAATTAAAGAAAAGCGGACAGGTAACATTTCGAAAGTTACATTGCTTATATACGCTGCTTTGGTTGCATTTATATTGTATTACATTTTCCTAAGCTAAATGGCTGACATTATTAAGCTTTTACCTGACTCAGTGGCAAATCAGATTGCTGCCGGAGAGGTAATTCAACGCCCTGCCTCTGCTGTTAAAGAAATGTTGGAAAATGCAGTAGATTCAGGTGCCGATACCATTGAGCTTGTTGTTAAGGACTCGGGCAAAACACTTTTGCAGGTCATTGATAACGGATGTGGTATGTCGGTTACCGATGCACGCATGAGCTTTGAGAGGCATGCTACTTCTAAAATAAAAAATGCAGACGATCTTTTCAGAATCAAGACTTTTGGGTTTCGCGGGGAAGCACTGGCCTCGATAGCGGCAATTGCCCAGGTGGAATTAAAAAGCCGGAGAATGGAAGATGATTTGGGTACACATATTCACATAGAGGGTTCTGTTGTTAAAGGACAAGTACCCTGTGCTATGGAACCGGGCACTTCTATTCAGGTTAAAAACCTTTTTTACAATGTTCCTGCAAGAAGACAATTCCTGAAATCTGATGCGCATGAAATGCGGTTAATCATTGAAGAGTTTCAGAGAGTTGCTTTGGTTAATGCAAGGATTGCTTTTAGTTTAATCAATAACGGGAAACTACAGATTCAGCTACCTGCAGGAAGTCTGAAACAAAGAATAAGTAATCTTTTCAACAGTAATTATCAGGAGAAACTGGTACCTGTTGAAACTGAAACTGATGTTGTTAAAATAAGCGGCTTTATTGGTAAACCGGAGAGTGCCAGAAAGACGCGTGGAGAACAGTACTTTTTTGCAAACAACCGGTTTATTAAACATCCCTATCTTAATCATGCAGTCGAAGATGTTTTCAGTACGTTAATACCTGAAGATCACTTCCCTTCATACTTCCTGTATCTGGATGTAAATCCTTCGGATGTTGACATCAACATACATCCTACAAAGACAGAAGTAAACTTTCAGAATCATCAGGCTATTTATGGGATACTTAAATCTGCCGTAAAGCAGGCAATTGGGAAATACAGTCTTTTCCCAACTATTGATTTTGATACCAATCCCGAGTTTAATTTCTATTTTCCTAAAGATAAACCAATAAGCATTCCAGGGGTAAAAGTTAACCCTGAATACAACCCATTCGTAAAAAAGCAGTCTCCTGACCTCGGCTTGTCATCTTACTATGTTTCACCAACTGTGCTTACTGGAAGGGATACCTCTGCCCCATCCCAACTTCGGGGCATCAGTGGTTCAGACATGGGCACGGGATCTGCACATCCTGACAATTTAACCATTGGTGCAGATTTTGAGTCGGGTGGTCAGGACAGCCGTGGATTTATCCAGCTTCGGAATAAATACATAATCTCAAAAATCAAATCCGGTTTACTGGTTATTGATCAGCAAGCCGCGCATGAGCGTATTTTGTATGAGCAATATCTGGAGAGAATTGAAACACGACCTGCAAATATTCAGCAACAGCTGTTTCCACAAACGTTAAAATTCTCCACAACCGATACCGATATTATTAATGAGCTTATCGATGAACTCAGGAAACTTGGGTTTGTGCTGGAGTCGTTTGGCTTAAACACATTCATTGTTACAGGTACTCCTTCAGACATACCTGACCAAAACATTCAGGGACTCATTGAGGGGATGTTAGAAAATTATAAATTAAACAAAACAAACCTAAAAATAGACAAGATTAGTAACCTGGCAAGATCTATGGCTAAAAACTTATCTCTTAAGTCGTTAAAGTCATTCTCAATTGAGGAAATGCAGGGACTGGTAGATGATTTGTTTGCCTGTAAGGTTCCCTCGGTAAGCCCTTCAGGTAAGACTATAGTAGTAAACTTGTCAATGGAAGAAATAGAAAAAAGATTCCAACAAAATCCAGATTAATAAATGTACGGACAACAATATTCGCCCAGAGGGTTTCGCGTTTTACCACCCATTGTAAAAAACCTGCTTATTATAAATATATTGATGTTTCTGTCACAGTTCATGTTTCAGAGTGTCTTTCGTATTGACCTTGTTGACTACCTGGGTATTCATTATTTTGAATCGTCGAAGTTTAATCCGATTCAGTTTGTAACATACATGTTTTTGCACAGCACAGGGCAGTTTAGTCATATTCTGTTTAATATGCTGGCACTTTGGATGTTTGGATATCTGATAGAAAATGTTTGGGGACCAAAGAGGTTTCTGATTTATTACATGGTAACAGGGATTGGAGCAGCTGTTGTTCATATGGCTGTAATGTATTTTGAGATTTCAGGTATGCAGGCAGAAGCAAATGCGCTTATGAGTATGCCTAACCCTGCTGATTTTGAGAGGTTTGTAATGGATCATTTCCCGCTTTATCAGGCGAGCCCAAATGACTTCATCACTACATGGCGTGCTAATCCAACCAGCTTTGAGTTGATAAATCAGGCATCAAACTATTTGAACGAGTTAATTGAAATAAGAAAAGACATACCAACAGTAGGCGCGTCGGGTGCTGTATTTGGCATTCTGCTTGCATTTGGTATGATGTTTCCAAATACTTTGATTTATATTTACTTTTTGTTCCCCATAAAAGCCAAATGGTTTGTTATATTTTATGGTGGGTTGGAACTTTACTTCGGAATCCAGAACAGTGCAGGTGATAATGTAGCGCATTTCGCCCACCTGGGAGGAATGATTTTTGGTTTCTTCCTTATCCGTTACTGGAACCGGAGAATAAACCATTTTAATAATCTGGAATAAAAAGAAATAAATATGTATCCTCAGATTTCTCCATTCGAAAAAATGAAGATCTTTTTCGGAAAGCGTGAAGCTCTATCAAGAATTATACTGATTAATATAGCTGTATGGTTATTAATAGCACTTATAAGAAACTTCGCTTTTTTATTTTCATCCCCTGAAGCCGGTGCCTCAGGTTTGTATAAACACTACCTCTCTGAGTTTCTTTTATCCTTTCTTGCCCTTCCGGCAAACGTAACTGAATTCATTTCAAAACCATGGACTTTGTTCAGTTACATGTTTTTGCACTTTGATTTTCTGCATATCTTGTTTAATATGCTCTGGCTGTATTGGTTTGGTGCAATATTTGTCCAGTACCTTTCGCAGCGCCAGTTTCTTGGTACATACATACTCGGGGGGATAACCGGCGGACTGTTGTACATGCTTGCGTACAATGTTTTTCCGGTATTTGATTTTGTAAGGGACAGTGCATTGGCTATGGGTGCTTCTGCTTCTGTTCTGGCTATAGTAGTCGCCATTTCTTTTTATGTTCCCAATTACACCATTAATTTATTTCTAATTGGTCCAATCAGAATAAAATACATCGCCATCATTACCATTGTAATGGATTTATTAATGATCAATGCGGGTAATGCAGGAGGTCATATAGCGCATCTTGGCGGAGCACTGTGGGGTTTCGCTTACGTTAAAATGCTGCCTTATGTTGATCCTTCGAAAATATTTGGTATCTTTTCACACGAAAATATTTCTAAATACAAAAAATCACGAAGAACAAAGTTCAAGGTTCATCATGGTAAGGTGCCAATTTCTGACGAGGAATATAACCTCCTGAAAAGAGAGAAACAGCAGCGTATTGACATGATTCTCGATAAAATAAGTCAATCCGGATATAATAGCCTTACCAAAGAAGAAAAGGAACTTCTTTTTTCAAATAGTAAAAAACAGAATAACTATTAATTGTGGCATCCTGGCTAACAAGGAAAAGAAGAAGAATCAATATTTTCAGCGGCTTCTTTTTGCTGGTAAATGTAAGCGCAATACTCCTGCTTTTATTCGGGTATGCAGCTGCCTATGTCCCTCCTGATAAATATTGGATATTTGGATTCGGAGGGTTGATATTTCCCTATATTGTCTTTGCAAATGCCTTTTTTGTACTGTTCTGGATTGTCCTGAAAAGGCGTTTGTTCCTGCTTTCTCTTATAGTAATGATTATTTGTGCACAAAGATTATCAAACTATGTGCAGGTTTTTTCAGGCAGCTCCGAAGCTCCTTCATCATCACTGAAGATTATCTCATACAATGTTCAGATTTTTGATCTCTATAACTGGAAAAATAACAGAATCAGCGACAAAGGAACAGGCATATTGAATTATTTCAAAGAATCGCAACCTGAAATTTTGTGCATGCAGGAGTTTCACGCCGGTATAAAAAGAAAAGTTGATATTCCGGATTCCATTGCAGAACTGGCAAACCTTAAACACAGGCATATAGCCTATGTGCAGAAAGATGATAAGGCACTCCCCTACGGAATAGCAACCTTTAGTAAGTGGCCTATCATTAATAAAGGGGTTGTTAATTTTCAGGACAACTCGATTAATTTCTGTATTTACTCAGATATCGTCATTGAAAAGGATACTGTACGATTGTTTAATGTACACCTGGAATCTATCAGGTTCAGTAAAGAAGACTACTTCTATGTTTCAGAGCTTCAACGAAATACTGACAGCCAGGAATTGTTTTCAGAGAGCTCGAAAAAAATACTCAGGAAATTTAAGCGCGCATTCATAAGCCGTGCTCCACAAGCCAGAAAAATCAAAGAATTGATCCATGAATCTCCCTATCCTGTTATATTGTGCGGAGATTTTAATGACACTCCATCGTCTTATACTTATGCCCAGATTTCTTCAAACCTGTCAGATGCATTTAAAGAATCAGGCAATGGTCTGGGCACAACCTACGCAGGTACAATGCCATCGTTCAGAATTGATTATATACTGCACGATAAAGAAATGGAGTCGTTTCAATATCAAACAATCAGAAACAGTTTTTCAGATCATTATCCGATAACTACTCAATTACTGCTCTCAAAAAATCTTTAATCGGAATGTGTTATGGATTTCAAGCTTACATCGGAATTTCAACCTACTGGAGATCAGCCCCAGGCAATACAGCAGCTAGTAGAAGGTCTGGAACGCGGAGACCAGGCTCAGGTTTTACTTGGCGTAACTGGTTCAGGTAAAACGTTTACCATTGCTAATGTAATAGCCCAGGTTAACAGGCCAACTTTAGTATTAAGCCATAATAAAACTCTTGCTGCTCAGCTTTATGGAGAGTTTAAGCAATTTTTCCCTGATAATGCGGTGGAGTACTTTGTATCTTATTACGATTATTACCAGCCGGAAGCATTTATACCCACCACTAATACATACATAGAAAAGGATCTTTCAATAAATGATGAAATTGAAAAGTTGAGACTGCACACTACTTCTGCATTGCTTTCAGGCAGGCGGGATGTTATTGTGGTTTCCTCTGTTTCATGCATATACGGTATCGGTAATCCGGACGATTTTGCAAATGGAGTGGTCAGAATACGAGTTGGCGAAAAAATAAGCAGGAAACAGTTATTGTGGACATTCGTTGAAGGCCTCTACAACAGAACAGAAGTTGAGTTCACCAGGGGCAATTTTCGTGTAAAGGGCGACACTATAGATATTTTTCCGGCCTACTCCGATTCAGCAATACGAATTCAGTTCTGGGACGATGAGATTGAGAACATTGAGTCTTTTAATCCTCTGGATGGCCACACCATGGAAAAGATGGATATGGTTAATATTTACCCTGCGAATATCTTCGTTACATCTAAAGAGAAAATGAAAGACTCCATTCAGGAAATTCAGTTTGATCTTGTAAAGCAGGTGGAGTATTTTGGAGAAGAACGCAAATTACTGGAAGCCAGACGTTTGGAAGACCGGGTTAATTATGACATTGAAATGATGCGTGAATTAGGATATTGCCCGGGTATTGAGAACTATTCGCGCTATTTTGATGGAAGAAATTCAGGGTCAAGACCATTCTGTCTGCTCGATTATTTTCCGGATGATTTTATTACAGTTATTGATGAAAGCCACGTAACGGTATCACAGATAAGAGCAATGTATGGTGGAGACCGTTCAAGAAAACAGACCCTTGTAGAATATGGATTCAGATTACCATCTGCAATGGATAACCGGCCACTCAAATTTGAAGAATTCGAAAGTCTGACCGGACAGACAATATACGTGAGTGCAACACCGGCTGACTTTGAATTACAAAAATCGGAAGGAGTCGTGGTAGAGCAGCTGATCAGACCAACCGGGCTGATAGACCCTCCTATTGAAATAAGACCCAGCATTTCGCAGGTTGATGATTTACTCGATGAAATTGAAAATACTGTTAAAGAAACCGGAAGAGTTCTGGTTACTACTTTAACCAAGCGTATGGCAGAAGAACTGACCAAGTACCTAACAAAGGTTAACATTAAATGCAGGTACATACATTCTGACGTAGATACACTGGAAAGAGTAGAAATACTGAGAGACCTCCGGCTTGGATTGTTTGATGTTTTGATAGGTGTTAATTTATTGAGAGAAGGACTGGACCTGCCTGAAGTTTCGCTGGTTGCAATACTGGATGCCGATAAAGAAGGCTTTTTACGATCAGAACGATCTTTAACACAGACCGCGGGAAGAGCAGCCCGAAACATAAACTCAAAAGT
Organism: uncultured Lentimicrobium sp.; assembly: GCA_964643225.1. Lineage (GTDB taxonomy): Bacteria > Bacteroidota > Bacteroidia > Bacteroidales > Lentimicrobiaceae > Lentimicrobium. The sequence continues at coordinate 17,636 of CAZXQT010000010.1, forward strand.
GATCATGTATGCTGACAAAATCACCGATTCGATGCGACGCACAATAGATGAAACCAATCGAAGGCGACAAAAGCAGATCAACTATAACACGTTGAATAACATTACTCCAAAGCAAATAGTAAAATCAACAGCATCCATTATTGGGCAAACAGTTGTTGCGGGGTCTAGTGACAAAATTCCTAAGGCATATGTTGAAAAGGAAACTTTAGACATTGCTGCTGACCCGGTTGTTCAGTACATGAATAAAGATCAGCTTGAGAAGCTCATTTCAAAAACACGTAAGGCAATGGAAAAAGCCGCCAAAGAGCTGGATTTTCTTGAAGCTGCAAGATTAAGAGATGAAATGTTTGCCTTACAAGAAAAAATTAAAGCACAGCAAGCCGGTAAATAATGGAAGTATCTAAAGAAACCAACCTGTCACAGAATTTGCTTGTAGCAGTAAATGCTGCAATTGAAGCAGGTCATAGAATTATGGAGTACTACAATGATTCCTATAATATTGATTATAAGGATGATCAAAGTCCACTAACTTCAGCTGACCTGGCAGCACACCGGTGTATAGATGAAAGATTGCAGATTACAGAATTACCGTTAATTAGTGAAGAAGGCAAAAATATCTCTTTTGATGTAAGAAAACTTTGGGAGTATTTCTGGTTAGTAGACCCACTGGATGGTACAAAAGAATTCATAAAACGAAATGGTGAGTTTACCGTTAACATTGCACTAATATACAAAGGGTACCCAATCTTGGGTGTTGTTTATATTCCTGTAAGTTCCTTAATTTATTTTGGATGCTCAGGATATGGTTCGTTCAGGTTAGATGTGAAGAATGTATTAACTGAATTCTTAAGTTTAGACAACCTTCTGTTAAACGCAATCAGACTGCCTGAAGAAAGCGAACGAGAGGTAGTAATTATGGGCAGCAGATCACATAATAGTCCAGAAAATCTTAAACTAATTAATTCTTTTTCTTCTGTATTTGAGAATGCTAGTCTGATCAGCGCTGGAAGTTCTCTGAAGTTTTGCAGGCTTGCCGAAGGATCTGCAGATTTCTATCCACGAATATCGCCTACCATGGAATGGGATACTGCTGCAGGTCATGCTATATGTAGGTTTGCTGACACTAAAGTGATTAATTATGAATCAGGATTAGAGCTTAACTACAACAAAGCGAGCCTCTTAAACCCAAATTTTATTGCTATAAGGAATCGATTCAGTCACTACCTGGAATATCTTTATAAAGCATAAAAAAAAAGGGGTGCCCTTACCGGACACCCTCTTAATGATTTTAGCTTAAATGTTTTACTTCACATCAATCAGTTCAACATCAAAGATTAAAGTTGCACTTGGTGGAATTGTAGGCATTCTGCCATTTTCGCCATAGGCTAACTTTGAAGGGATGATCAGTTTAGCTTTACCACCTTTTTTCATCATAGAAATACCTTCTTCCCATCCTGGAATAACCTGACCTTTTCCAAGAACAAATTCAAAAGGTTCTTTGCGATCAACAGAAGAATCAAATTTTGTTCCGTCAAGTAAAGTTCCGGTGTAATGGACTTTTACTGTTTTACCATTTGCAGCCTGAACACCTGTGCCTTTGCTAACTTCAATATAATATAATCCGGTAGAAGTAGGTTTAACAGATATCTTTTGCGATTTCAGATAGTTATTTAAGTTTACCATCTCATTTTTCTTGGCGAGTTCTTTTTCAGCTTCAGCTTTTTGTTCTTTAGCTTTTTTTTCAGCTTCGAATTGCGCTTTTGTTGTAATATCAAAAATCTCAATATCGTAAAGCAAGGTAGTGTATGGTGGTACCATTGCACCTCTGCCTTGTTCACCAAAGGCAAGAGAGGAAGGTACGATGAGGGAAGCCTTACTTCCTTTAACCATAAGATTTAATGCTTCAGTAACTCCTGCATTGTCAAAATCTTTTCCTACTTCCCAATTAACCGGTTCGTTGTTATCTTGAGTGGAGTACAAGACATTACCATCAATAGTTGAAACTTTAAAATGCACTTTTACAAAATCACCTTCTTTTGGTTTCCGGCCTGTTCCCTTCTCAGTTTCGATAAAGTAGAGACCTGAAGGTAAAGGAGCTACGGTAATATTGGAGTTTTTGAGGTATTCGGTCAACATTTTTTGTTCATTACCTTTAGCTTCTTCCATCTTTTGCTTATATTCAGCTTCCATCTGCTCCTGAGTCTTTGCAGAAATAAGCTTCACATCAAAAAATATCTCTTTGCCAATATATGCTGAATCCGGCACACGCGGCATACGAATGGTCTTCAGGAAAAATGAATCAGCAGAAGTGATAAATGTGGCACTGTCACCAGGTCTCATCATTGCGAGTCCAGCATAAAGATCTCCCGGGTAAGAAGGTTCATTCAGCGGTAACATAAACTCCTGAGGAACATCAGCTGAATTAAAGAGCATAGAGTCATTTATGGAATAACGCATTACAAGGTTCAATATCATACCTGATTTTAATGTCGTTGTATCATCACCTTTTACATGGAATTTGTAGTATAAGCCATCGTCTGACTTTTTAAAACCCCTGTGCTCTGAACAACCATAAACACCTGCAATAATTGCTGCCATTAGCAGCACTGTTTTAAACATGTTAAATTTCATCACTGAAATGTTTGTTTTTGTACTATTTTACTTTAGTTTAACTAATTCAATATCATAAATTAAGGTTGACTTTGGAGGGATCTTATCCTGATCTCCAAGCAATCCAAAACCAAGGTGCGAAGGTATGATAAATTTGCCTCTGTCTCCGACCTGCATTAATAATATTCCTTCTTCCAGACCACTCTCTACTCCACCTTTACCAATAAGAAACTCTTTTTGACCATCTTTTGCACTGGAGTATATTTCTTCGCCTGAGATTAACCTGACACTGTAGTTTAATACAGCGATTTTACCGGCCTCTGCTTTCGCACCGTTACCCTTTTTATAAATTGCATAGCGGAGACCAGAACCTGTTTCTTTCATTTGCCATTCATATCTTGCTATGAAATGTTCTATCTGTTCCTGCTCTGTTTCAACAGCTTTTTTATTAGCATAAAGTAATGGTTCTTCCAGCTGTTTCTCATTGATCGATTCTTGCTTCGGAGTCTCCTGTTTGCAGGATTGAATCAAAACAATGAAAACCGAAATAAACAATAACCAGGCTTTCCGTTTCATCACAATTCTGAACTTTGTTGAGAGGCATGAATTAATTCATTTCTGTAGTCTGGAAGCAGTTCATTAAACTGTTTTATCGTTTCATCCATTGTTAGATAGGAATCTCCACCAGCTGCATTTTTATGTCCTCCACCCTGATAATGTTTCCTTGCAAAGTCATTAACTGAGAAATCTGCTTTAGACCGGAAAGATATACGAATGCAGTTTTTCTTTTCTGTAAACAGCGCAGCAAAACTTATATTTTCTATAGCAAGTGCATAATTAACAATACCTTCTGTATCACCTGGCTTAAAAGAGAACATCTCGAGATCCTGCCTGGTAAGGAATATATATGCCGTACAATATTCTTTAATCACTACAAGCTTCTGGCTAAGGGAATATCCAAGCAAACGCATACGATTTTCAGAATAGGTGTCATAGATGAGTCTGTGAATTTTTTCAGTATCAACACCCTTGCTTATAAGACTCGCAACAGTTTCAAATGTATGAGCATAATTACTTGAATAGCTGAACGAACCTGTATCAGTCATCATTCCAACATATATATTCGAACCTATCTCCTTATTGATTAATTCTTCATCATTATTAGCTCTGATAAAGTCAAAAATAAGTTCTGAAGTAGAAGATACACTGATTATAGAAAGCAAGTAATCAAACTGTTCAGCAACAGGTTCCGGATGATGGTCAATGAGTACTTTTTTACCTTTTGACGCTAACAACTTATCAGTAAATAAATTTACACGGGAGAGAGAATTGTAATCAAGGCAGAATATTAAATCTGCTTCTCTAATCAGATTTTCAGCTAGCGACTGATTATGATAATAAATGATTGAATCAGGCAAACCGGGCATCCATTGAAGAAACTGTGGAACATCATTTGGAATTAAAACGTTAACCTGATATCCTTTTAATCGGAGATAGTGAAATAACGCCAGAGAAGAACCGATAGCATCTCCGTCGGGATTATAATGTGTTGTTATTAGAATACGGGGTGAATTCTCTAGCTCTGCAGCAATTTCTGTTAGTATCTGCTGATCAAATCTGTGCAAATGGATAATTTTTATGAATTTAGACCTTTTAATTGAACACAAAAATACAAATATTGTTATTTGACACCGTTGAAGCTACTTCAATATATTCTATCGACATTCATTATTAAATTCAAATATATGGCCGGCAACATTACTTTTACAATGATTAAACCTGAAGCAGTAAGTAATCTTCATTCAGGTAAAATACTGGATCTCATTATTCATGGTGGATTTGCTGTCAGAGCATTAAAATTAGTTCACCTTTCAAAAGAAAAGGCAGCAAAGTTTTATGAAGTTCATAAAGAGCGACCTTTTTACAGTAGTTTAGTTGATTTTATGTCTTCGGGACCAGTGATTGCGGCCATACTTGAAAAAGAAAATGCAGTAGAAGAATATCGTAGGTTTATAGGTTCAACAAATCCTGCTGAAGCTAAGGACGGAACTATAAGAGCACTATTTGGCACTTCCATTCAGAATAATGCCGTTCATGGATCTGATAGTGATGAGAACGCGCTTATTGAATCAGGATTTTTCTTTTCTGAATTTGAAAGAGTGTAATCACTCCTCACTGGGTATATACTCGGTAAACGACTTATCATCATAGAAGATCACAATCCGTGTGATTTTCTTATTTTCTTTTCCTTGTAGCTCTGATAATGTATCAGAGATTTTATTTATAGTAGCAGGGGTATTTACCTTGCCTTCTGGTATCTTTTTATCCGGTTTATTATCATCTTGTAGGGCAATTTTCTGAACACTTTCATCATGCTCATTTGATGACTCTATTTCATCATTTTCTGTCTCTGTTTCTTTATTTTTAAAATCAAAGTCAAATGGCTTAAATAAATCAATCTCGGAAGGTGGTTGATTTACTTGTTTGCTTGCTTCTGTTTGTGTTTTCCAATTCTTATCAGGATTATTAATCATCATCGGTCCCTCGCCAAACATAATCCAGTTTATACTAATATCCGGATATCTTTTTATCAATTTATGCACGAAATCAAGACTAGGTTTATTTCGTCCGTTCAGAATATGAGATATGCCCGACCGCTGGACTCCAATTTCATCAGCCATTTGAGCGGGTGTAATATTCTTTGCTTTAAGTATTAATGATATCCTGTCAATCATCCCTATTGTTACGTTCGTAAATTATGCCATCAAATATACAATTTTAATGTATGCTACAGATGTTTAGAGAAGATATAATTTATTAACCTGTTTGATTACTAGAGTTAATAATCATAACAGTCTGTTTTTAAAGTCATTAAAGATATTTAATAATCTGCATTTCACATTGTCATTATCTGTTAGATTAATCTATTATTACTTTACATGCATTATCTAATACCTTTGATTATCTGTTATTTATACATTATAAATTTATAATTTTCATAAAACAGGGGTTGTTCACATGTGTCAATAGATAAAAGGACGGTAAAACAACTTATTTACATTTGTATTTCACAAATGTATCTGATACTTTTGTAAACTATAGTTTATTTTGCAAACTGGTGCAATTCACACTATGATAATGATAAATCACCATGTGATTAGACTTTATTTGATAATGTCTAATGATTTGTATATGAGTGATTTAAAGAAATAGGGTATGTAGTAATTATTGCTTGCAAACGGCAGGTATACAATTGTATAAACCTATTATTCGTGGCTAACCTCACAGAAAATTGTGGTACCCACCAAAGCAGTAATTAAATACCGTTTACAAAGGCAAATACTATTTCACTCCATCAGCAATTACAATTGCTGATGGAGTGAATATACTTTTAATTGAAGGGAATCTTTTAATTACTCGCAGAATGCTTAAAGCATAACGCAAGATAGCCCATTTAACTTAATGGCTGTGGCAAACAAAACTGAATGTGTGAATAGTCTTCTATTTGAGTATTTTAATTGATTTAGAAAACTCTGGGCTAATTATCTGTAACAAGTACAATCCTGAATTCAGATTTTCAAGATTATCAACTGTGATTAGGTTAGAACCAGTTATGAGAGAATTGTATCCGATATTTTTTGCAATAACGCCTTTTGAGTCTATTAAGGTTATAAGAATGTCAACTGGTTTCTGAACAGAAATCTCAACTATAAAGCTATCAGTAAAAGGATTAGGGAAAGTAGTAACATTAACCTCAGGGGCAGGTCTCCCAACATTTCCAACCAATATAGCATTAGCAAGCATAAAATCGGGGATGCCCCACCCTATTTGATTGTCAGGGTTTGAAGCCTTGCTCCCACTTTGCTTGATAGCATTATATATTTCCATATTATTGTATGTTGGATTAGCCTGCCACAAACAAGCAGCAGCTCCGGCAATAATAGGCGAAGAATAGGAAGTACCGCTCCCTCCTCCAATTCCACCACCAGGATAGGCAACTGTTGTATTATAGCCAAGCGCAACAACATCAGGTTTTATTCTTCCATCAGCTGTTGGGCCAGTAGAACTGAAATAAGCATACAATCCATCTTCATCTACCGCTCCTATAGTGAGAACGCTGTCACCATCAGCTGGTGCGGTGATATATCGCCAACTATTGCTTCCTTCATTACCGGCGCTGTTTACCATAAGCATTCCTTTTTTTCCGGCAAGATCCGCTGCGATAGTTATTGGAGTTGTATTTCCATCCATATCAGTGTATGTGTGGTTCTCAGCAGAATTATCAAAAGTACTGTATCCCAGTGAAGTATTTATCACATCAACCCCAACAGAATCAGCATATTCAGCTGCGCTTACCCAATAATATTCTTCCATTAAATATTCATCATTGGCATCTTCAGATCGTAGTAGATAAAAAGATGCATGGGGCGCAGTTCCAATCATTCTTCCTGGTGAATTTGCTGCAATTGTTGAAAGAACACTTGTTCCATGCCCACTCATAGATTCTGCATAAACATTATTGCCCGGTTCAACAAAATCTTTTGTGCCTAATATTCTGTTTGAATTAAACAGACTATCAAACACCTCCATTTGATTTGCTGAATTAAAACCGGCATCAATAATAGCCATTATCATTCCATTGCCAGTATAACCCTGATTATGTAATTCATTAATTCTAAGCATTTGAGCCTGATGAAATGCCATGCCATAGTCGAAAAAATCTGTTCCACTCGCATGTTTGTACATCTTTTTATTTAGCTTGTGCATCTTATCGTGAGAGAATGGCCGCTTAGAAGATTTTTTAGTCTTGATTTCAGAATATAATGAGGTAACCTCTGTTTTTTTAACAAAAGGCAAACGATCAATCTGTAATAGTCCGAAATCATCAACGTAAGCAATTGCCAGATTAAGCCACTTTGAGACAAAGAATACTTCAGCTCCTGATTCTTCTATTGCTTTTATATAATCAGGATTTACCGGAAGATCTGTATTATCAACAGGAATGTTCTGAATCAGGCGTCGTTCAATGGCTCTGTCAGACAGATAATCAGAAGGCTTGTGTATCGAATACTTTGTGGTTCCTTTATCTTTAAAACGAATTATAACTGTTGAATTCTTACTTTGTGCGCTAACACTTTGATAAAAAACAAGCAGCATAATTATTAATGGGTATATTTTTCTCATAATTAAGACCTTAATTAAAACACCTATGGCAATGCATAAACAATCAGACATTCGTTACGTTTTGCAAAAATGCAAAAAACAATGTAGTGATTTACATAACGTAACCTATTTTGATATTCTGGCAGATAAAAAACGAGGTTTGTTGCGGAAATCCTGATAAATCGTTACTTCTTTAAAACTCCTCTTTTCCAGGTTACTTTTTATATTTTCAGCTTCGGATTCATTCAGTTCAAAAAATAAATAACCCTTATCATTCAAATAATCCAGGGCAAAATTAGTTATTGCATCATAGAAAAGTAAAGGATCATTGTCTTCTACAAATAATGCGATATGGGGCTCATACTTTATTACATTATCTTTCATTAGCGCGATTTCAGAAACTTTCACATATGGGGGATTGCTTACAATTATATCAAAATGTTGTCTAATGATTTGATTATTTATTAGTTGCGATTTATAATTCAGAATATCTAATTCAAAGAAATTAATTGAAACATCATGTTTTTGCGCATTCAAATTAGCAACTGATAGTGCTTTTCTGGAAATATCACATGCTGAAATTGTCGAGTTTTTAAAGAACTTCGCAAGAGAAATTGGGATGATTCCGCTCCCGGTTCCAATATCTAAAACGTTAATTGAATTACTGCTATCAGGAATTGTCTTTATGAGTTCCACCAACTCCTCGGTTTCAGGCCTTGGTATCAAAACATCCGGTGTAACGACAAATTCCATTTCCAAAAACCATGCTTTTCCTAAGACATATTGAACCGGCTCAAATTGCATTAAACGGCTTAAGCTGGAATTCACTTTATCAATAAAGGCAGTTTCAACTTCTTCATCTGCCATTTGAAGCATTTTAACAGCAGAATTATTTGCTAAACCCTGAAAGAGGCATTTTTGAATAGCCCTTGCTTCAGACTCTTCGTATATAATCTGAAGCTGACACTTGACTTTATTTGCAAATTGTGAGTAGGTCATTTTATTAACTTTGCCGGCACATGCAAAACTAGTTAGAATTATCATGGAACTGGTAATCGAATCTGCAACGATAAATTTAAGGAAAGAATATCTCTTATCGGATGAAAAATACTCAGTTGGTAGGGACATTGTCTTGCGTTCAGATTTTAAAAATATTATCACCCAGTCTTTTTTTCCTTTTATTTCAGGATATGATACTTGTGACTGTTTAAAATATCAGCCGACCGATGTATTGATGGTTCTGGCATATTTTTTATTAAAAGAACACATTACACCTGAATCGATTATAACCAAGTACTTAATTGATGCAGGATGTACTAAAGAAGCAACAGAATATTTACTGTCCTTATACAGAAATGCCTTTTTTGACACTGCTTTTCGTGATAATGTTCATAGTATGAACAAACAGAAGCATAAAGTTAAGATTTTAGACTACCCCTCAATTCCTGAGTTATTGAAATTAATGACGCAAGAACCGGGACAGTTCTATTGGCATTTGTCAACAAACGAACATATTGACTCCTATCCTGAAGTCTCTTTGCACCATTTGCCTGAATCGCATTTTTTTGTTCAGGATAATGGAGTGACTTTCTTTGGAATCTGTAATCCGGTTTCGCAGTTTCTGGAATTATTAGCAGATACAAATAATTCACTGTTTGATTATGTATCGCATACTGTTCCTATAGGACTTCGGGATGAATATTCACTGGGACATCTTATCAGATCTGATGAACACTATTTAAATTTAATGATTAAGAAGTATGGTTTTACGCTTTGGGGTTTGGATTTGAACAGCAAGTTAAAACAAATATCCTCCCTTGACAGTATTAAAACTCATTTAAGTTACTGCGACAATCTAATACCTTTGTATTTTACTTTTAGCAGTATAAATTAGAATTGTGTGATCAAGTAATGCATTATGAAAAATAACATTTGTCCATTTTGCTCCGATGATGTAATCTCTACTGCCTTTGCCACTGAAAATGGGTTTTATGCAATTTATAATCATGCACCTATTGTGCCGGGGCATAGCCTTATAATTCCATCTGACCACATCATTGATATAATGCTGATGGATGATACATCTTATATATCCCTGTTTACCTTTGCACGCAAAGTCATGCAATTTCTGAATTCTTATTACAAAACTGCAGAGTTTGATATTTCATTACAGCAGGGCATACATGCAGGTCAGAGTGTTGAACATCTTCACATCCATTTAATACCGCGAAAACCAAATGATATAGACTCAGATCAGGAATGGTATGAAAAAATAAGTGAAGCAAACTATAGTTCTCTCGATTCTGATAGAGTACTTAAAAAGTCTGAATTACTAAAAATTTCCGATGAATTAAGAAGTCATTGGAATTCCTGGATATCAAATAAAAAATAAAGCAACACCAGAAACCGCTATTATAGCACCTACTAATTCTATCCAGATTATTTTTTCTTTGAAAACAACCACTGCTGGTGCAATAATAAGTACAGGAACAATAGACATGATGGTTGAGGCAACACCTGAGGACGTATATTTAACTGCAAATAAAGAAAAAGACACTCCAAGGAAAGGTCCAAAAAAAGCTCCTACGCTCATTCGTTTCATTGCACTCAGGTTTTTCAAAGCAATTGATACCCTTTTCCAGTAGCCGACATAGGTTATAACGATAACAAAACCAACAATTCCGGTTATGACGCGTATCTGGGTTGCCTCGAAAGCATCAAGATTACCAATACCATAACTACTTAGCACTAAACCAACACCCTGACCTGCAGCACCACCCAATGCCAGTAGTATACCTTTTAGCGGATACTTAAAGTGAAGCGATCTGTACAATTGATTATTGTCAACAGAATTAGTCTTTCTGCTAAGAATAGTTATGCTTATTCCAATAAAAGTAATGAGCATACCTATTATACCAAGCATTGTCATTTTTTCACCAAGTATTAACCAGCCTGTTAATGCAGCAATTGGAGGAGCAAGTGACATAATAAGCATAGAAATTCGGGCACCTATCACTACATATGCCTGAAACAAGAATAAATCTCCCAGAACGAATCCTATGATACCTGAAACAGACAACCACAACCAATTATGTCCTGTTGCATCATTTGGGAAAATACTTCCCCGCAAGATTAAGCTAAGAATCCCTAAGTAAATAAAGGCCATGCAGAGTCTTATAATGTTTACAGATAACGACCCCACTTTTTTTCCTGCAGATTCAAAAGCAAGTGCTGTGATAGTCCAGAAGATAGCTGTTGTAAGAGCTGCAAATTCACCAATCAGATTTTGAAACATTTTCCTGTTTTGAGGATGCAAAAGTATAAAAAAGCTTCTGAGGAATTGAATGGTAGAAAATCCAATACAGTAATGAGGATCATAAATTTAGGCATTATACAGGTGATTCATTTTGACTTGTTAGATAAAAAGGTTTAAGTTTGAGGTCCGAAAAAAAAGTCAAAGTGATAATGCCAGGCTATGCTGTTTGATGATACCTATAAAGTGCTTAATGCTCCTTCAACCGGGATTTACAAAGAAAAAAGCAGTAAATTTTTATCTTTTGCATTCCCTGTTAATAATGAAGCTGAGATAAAAGAAAAACTGGATCAGGTTAGAAAGGATTATTTTGATGCAAGGCATCATTGCTATGCTTATGTCTTAGGATATGATAAATCTGCATGGCGCGCTAATGATGATGGAGAACCATCTGGAACTGCAGGAAGACCAATTTACGGCCAATTACAGTCCTATGATCTAACAAACACCCTTATCGTTGTAGTCAGATATTTTGGAGGAATTAAACTTGGAGTTAGTGGATTAATTAATGCGTATAAACTGGCATCCAGGGATGCAATCGAAAATGCATTAATCGTTGAAAAGACAATAATGGAAATTTACGATCTACATTTCCCTTACGAGATGATCAATGACGCAATGAAATTAGTCAAAGAACTTGATTTACAAATAGTTAATACGAATTTTGACATAATTTCAAACATTACATTTAAAGTTAGAAGATTGCATGCTGACAGAACACTTTTGAAGTTGAGGAGCATGTATAGATTTGATGTTATATTTATCCAAACAGAATAAGTTCTGATTATCAAGCTAAAGAATAAAAAGTTGCATTAGATGCTTAATCATTTTTTTCTATAAAGGCAATAGACTTTTAGTTTTTTTTTACACTTTTTTTTGGTGAATTTTGTTCAAAGAAACATCGAGGGAGAGTTTTTCATTAAGATATTGACAATGAATTGTTAATAATCTTATCACTGAAAATATTTGACAATCTAATTTTTTAAGCAGCCAATTGTAATGAAAGAGGTTCATCATGAAGTATGGGAGAATTGCCTGAAAATCATTAAAGACAATATTAATTATCAAAGTTACAAAACATGGTTTTCACCCATAAAGCCTATTAAACTTCAAGATAACGTTCTGACAATTCAGGTTCCCAGTCATTTTTTCTATGAGTGGCTGGAGGAACATTACATTCCTTTATTAAAAAAGACTATTAAGCACGAACTGGGACCAAACGGCCGTCTTGAATACAGCATTATAATGGAGAATGCTGTTGATGCGCAAGGTCCTTACACAATTAAAGTTCCAACCAGTAACAGAAGTTCACTTTCAAATCCTTCTGTTCAAATGCCTATTGATATAAATAAAGGTGCAGCCAAAGAAATACCCAATCCTTTTGTTATACCAGGACTTAGAAAGATTCAGGTTCACTCGCAATTAAATGAAGCATACTCTTTTGACAACTTTATAGAAGGTGATTGTAACAGACTGGCAAGATCAGCAGGATATGCTGTTGCAACAAACCCCGGAAAGACTGCTTTTAATCCTTTATTCCTTTATAGCTCGAACGGCCTGGGGAAGACACATCTTGCTCATGCCATTGGAATTCAGGTAAAGAATAACTTTCCTGATAAGACTGTGCTTTATGTTACAGCAGAGCAATTTATTCAGCAATTTGTCCAGGCAAACATCAATAAAAATCAAAATGACTTCGTACATTTTTATCAGATGATTGATGTTTTACTTATAGATGATATTCAGTTTTTATCAAGCAAGGAGAAAACTCAGGATGTTTTCTTTCATATATTCAATCACCTGCATCAGAATGGAAATCAATTAGTAATAACATGCGATAAGCCACCTGTAGAACTTAAAGGTATGGAACCCCGGTTATTATCGAGGTTTAAATGGGGATTAGCAGCTGATTTACAAGTGCCTGATCTAAATACACGTATAGCTATTCTCAATAAGAGGCTTTATAAAGACGGCATAGAAATGCCAAAGGAAGTGATTGAATATGTTGCCTACAGTATAACAACGAATGTCAGGGAACTGGAAGGTGCTCTTACGTCTTTAATGGCCCAGTCTTCTCTCAATAAAAAATCAATTACAATCGAACTCGCGCGTCAGATGATTGACAAATATGTCAAGAACTCACAAAGAGAAGTATCTATTGATTACATTCAAAAAGTTGTTTGCGACTACTTTAGTATTCAGGTTGACAGTTTGAATTCTAAAACACGTAAGAGAGAAATTGTTCAGGCAAGGCAATTAGCTATGTTCTTCTCAAAAAAACACACCAAATCTTCTTTAGCTACTATAGGAATGCAGTGCGGTAACAAGGATCATGCGACAGTTTTACATGCATGCCGTACTATATCTAACTTAATAGAGACAGACAGAGAATTCAGAAATTGTGCTGAAGAAATTGAAAAGAAAATAAAGATATAAGCACAGTCTGTATTTTAGTTATAGAAATTAGTTTATGAAGATACTCATGGTATGCCTGGGAAATATCTGCAGATCTCCTTTGGCTGAAGGTGTTTTAAAACATAAAATAAAACAAAATGGATTACCAACAGTGGTTGAATCCTGTGGATTTGAATCGTTTCATACAGGTGATGCTCCTGATACCAGAGCAATTGAAGTTGCATCTGCTCACAACATAGATATAAGCAATCACAGAGCCAGGCTTTTTAAATCAACATTCTTTGATGAGTATGACAAGATCTTTGTAATGGATGATAACAATTACAGAATGGTAATCTCAAAAGCTCGGAATGAAAACGACAAAAAGAAAGTTGACTATATTATGAATGTCGTTACGCCAGGGGCTAATGAGCAAGTTGCAGATCCATATTATGGTGGCAGAGATAACTTTATACAGACATGGAAAATGTTAGATAGGGTTACCGACAAGATAATTGAACAATTCAAACAAAGGTAGATCAATGATCCATTATCCTGATGTGACACAAATTCTGAATGCATCTGAAAGGATAAACAATTATATTCACAGAACACCGGTCCTGACAAGTAAAGCTATTGACGAATTAGCGGGTTGTCGGATCTATTTTAAATGTGAGAATTTTCAAAAAGCAGGAGTATTTAAATCCCGTGGTGCATTAAATGCAGTGTTTTCCTTAAGTGAACACGAACTGCAAAATGGTGTAACAACACATTCCTCCGGTAACCATGCGGCAGCATTATCTATGGCTGCTCTATTAAAGAAAACAAAAACATATATTGTCATGCCTGATAATTCAAATGCTTTTAAAATTAAAGCAGTACAGTCATATCAGGGCATTATTACATTTTGCAAGCCAACTTTACAGGATAGAGAATCTACCCTCATTGAAATTGTCAATAAAACTAAAGCCACAGAGATTCATCCATATAATGATGCACGAATCATAGCTGGTCAGGCCACAGCGGCAAAGGAACTAATAGAGGAGGTGTCTGATTTGAATGTTATTATGGCCCCAGTAGGTGGAGGAGGATTATTAAGCGGCACTGCACTTTCAGCATATTATTTTGGGCGGAACATAGAAGTTATCGCCGGTGAGCCGGAAGGTGCTGACGATGCTGCAAGATCTTTGACCCAAAGAAAGTTTATTCCTTCTGTTTCTCCTATTACTATTGCTGATGGTTTACTAACTTCTCTTGGGTCTATAACTTTCGAAGTAATTCTGCGTCATGTAAACCATATTTTTACGGTTAACGACACTGAGATTATCAAAGCCATGCGCATAATATGGGAACGGATGAAGATAATAATTGAGCCTTCTTCTGCAGTTCCGTTTGCTGCTCTTATTAAAAATAAAGAGTATTTTAAAGGAAAAACTGTTGGAATAATCCTTTCAGGAGGGAATGTTGACCTTGACAACCTTCCATTTAGCGATTCATACTATGGAAAAGGGTAAACTATATCTCATACCATCTTTGTTGGGAGAAACGGAGATTAATAGAGTAATTCCAGAACACAATATAAGCATAGTCCATACGCTGGATTCCTTCGTTGTAGAAGAACTAAGAACAGCAAGGCGCTTTCTAAAAAAATGCAAATATCCCCGGGAACTTGATACTATTAGTTTTTATGTGCTTAATGAGCACTCGGAAACAACTTCCCAAAATGCCGAATTAGGACAATTCCTTAATAAAGTTGAACAAGGAATCAGTATTGGATTGCTTTCAGAAGCCGGCTGTCCTGGAATTGCTGATCCAGGAGCTGATCTGGTGAGGATGGCACATGAAAGAAACATCAGGGTAATACCGCTTACCGGCCCATCCTCTATTTTTCTGGCCTTAATGGCTTCAGGAATGAGTGGACAGCAATTTACATTTCATGGATATCTGCCTGCAAAAACGGAGGAGCGGAAACTTAAAATCAGAGAAATTGACAGATTATGTTTAAAGCACAACCACTCACATATATTCATAGAGGCTCCGTACCGGAATACACAACTAATACAGGCTCTGCTCAGCAATTGCAGTGATCAGACACTTCTATGCATTGCACAGAACATTTCTACCGAAAGCGAATCAATTATCACCAGATCAATAAAAGGCTGGAAAACAAAACCACCTGAACCCGGCAAGGTTCCTGTGGTTTATATTCTTTATTAAATCAAGATATTATCCAGACAGGTATTGACAATGAAGCTCAGGTGTTTGACCTGAAGCATTTACCTGATTGTGTTATCTAATCGAGTTAATAATCCGATTTCTATAACCAATCAGGTAACTGCTCATTTCAATTAATTAATGGTGATGTCCATGAGGTCCATGAACATGTCCATGGCTTAACTCATCGGCGGTCGCGTCACGCAGATCAATAATTTTGCCTGTAAAATGGAGAGTTTTACCTGCTAACGGATGATTGAAGTCCATTTTAACCTTTTCATCACTTACTTCAATTATTTTTCCTTCAAGGGGATGACCTTCATTGTCCTGCATAGGTACGAAATTCCCGATAGTAAGCATTTCTTCATCAATTTTACCATCAATTTTAAATATCTCAATAGGTAAATCTACAACTGCTTCATTTATTGGTTCGCCATAGCCATCAGCTGGATCCAGTGTAAATTCAAAAGTATCGTTTACTTTGAGATTCATTAAATTAGACTCAAATTTTGGTAACATACTACCGGTTCCATATATAAAAACCAGAGGTGATGTTGCATCAGCCATATCAACTGTCTCACCATTATTATTGTTTAATTTTAGTTCGTAGGTCAAAGACACTACTTTGTTTTGCGAAATATTCATTGATAAAGATTTAAATTATTATTAGAACAACAGACTTTACACAGCTTTGTTGAAGTAAGTGTATATTTTCAACTTGCATGCTAATTAAAACTATTAAATAGACACCGGTTCAATTATTATTGTATCAGCCGGGGCCATATCATCCAGGTTTATCGAATCATTTTGGTACCGTGGCGAAATGCACTTGTATTCTTTTTTAACTTTAAACTCAGGCTCTGAAAAATTACCCCGATACTTTTTTAGTGTTTCATCCCTAAGAACATTTTCCATATAATAACCATATGCAGGTAATGCTGTTCGTAAACCTTCTCCTAATTCTGAAGTGCGGAATCTAATATTCCGATGCTCCCCTCCTACCCATACACCTGTCACCAGTTTTGGGGTAATACCAATAAACCAGCCATCAGAAAAATTGGAAGATGTACCTGTTTTCCCTCCAAAATCTGTATTGTATTTGAACAAGTCAAATTCCCATAAACCTTGAGTAGTTCCTCCATACTCTGTTAATCCAGACCTAAGCATTACAGTCATTAAAAAAGCAGTTTCTTCATCAAGGACTCTCTTTTGGTTTTCATCATATTCATAAAGTACTTTCCCTTCTCTGTCTGTTATCTTAGTCACCAGAACAGGGTCATGATACAATCCTTCGTTAAGGAAAACAGAATAAGCATTCACAATTTCCAGCAGGCTCACGTCACTGGCTCCAAGACTAACGGAGGGAACATTCATTAGCTCAGATTTTATGCCAAGTCTATGTGCCATTTCAATTACTTTCGACCATCCAATTTCCTTGGTCAGTTGAACAGCTATTGTATTTATTGATCTGGCAAACGCATTTTTCAATGATACTGTATGATATGTGAATTCCCAGTTAGCGTTATGTGGAGACCAGGATTTAGACTCTCCCTTTTCAACGTAATTGATTGTAACTGGTTGATCTGTCCTCATATCGCATGGGCCAAGCCCGCTTTCGAAGGCAGAAGCATAAAGAAAAGCCTTAAAAAGAGACCCTGGCTGTCTTTTAGCTTGATTTACATGGTCAAACTTGAAAAACTGGTGATCCGTTCCACCTATCCATGCTTTAACGAAACCTGTTTGAGGCTCAATACTTACAAAACCGATATTTAATAAATGCCTGTAGTATTTAATGGAATCTATTGTGCTTAATATCGTATCCTTATCTTTATTCCATGTAAAAACAGACATCTTATGAGGGCGATTCAGATAGAAATTAATTGAATCTTCATTGTCTTTAAATTGATGCTTTAGACTTTTATAAGCTGGAGTCTCTTTAGCAAGATTCTCAATAAAATCTTCTATCTCGATGCCTTTGCTGTCTACCCATGGATTCTCTCCTCGCCAATGATCAAAGAACTTCTTTTGAAGTCTTTTCATGTGTTTTACAACCGCCATTTCGGCATACTTTTGAAGTGCCGGATCTATTGTGGTGTATATCTTCAGACCATCTGTGTATATATCATAACCTGATTCTTTACACCAATCCTGAAGATATCTTGCAACAGCATCCTTAAAATAGGACGCATCCTGATTATCAGGTGATGGCTGTCTGTATTTTAAACTAATAGGTAAGACCTGAAGCGAGTCGGATTGTTTTGACGTTAAGAAGCCATATTTAACCATTTGGCTAAGAATACTGTTACGTCTTCGTAATGAATTCTCCTTGTTCAGAACTGGACTATAATACGTTGGAGCTTTTAATAATCCTATTAAAAGTGCGGCCTCCTGAGCATTAAGCTCAGAAGGAAGTTTATTAAAAAAGGTTCGTGATGCAGCTTTTATCCCAAATGATTGACTTCCAAAATCAACCGTATTCAGGTACATTGTAAGAATTTCTTCTTTTGAATAGAAGAATTCCAGTTTAAGTGCATTTATCCATTCCTTAGATTTGTCAATAACAATACTCAATCCTTTTATACTACCTAGAAGACCCTTTTTATTTTTATGTCTCGTTTTGTAGAGATTTTTAACCAATTGCTGAGTTATTGTGCTGCCTCCTCTTTTATCCCCTTTAACAGTGCTATAAACAGCTGCCATAGTGGCTTTCAGGTCTATTCCGTTATGCTGATAAAACCTGATATCTTCTGTTGCCAGAAGTGTATTGATCAATACGGGTGATAAATCTTTAAATTCGACAGGTATTCTGTTTTCTATATAATATTTCCCAATTTGCGAATTATCAGCAGCATAGAGTTCAGATGCAATGTTGATATCGGGCTCTCTAAGATCCATGATATCAGGAGAATCACCAAAGAGCCATAAGAAGTTTATATCGATAGCACCTATGATAAGAAATACAATTAAGACAAACTGCCCAAATCGTATGAATAGCTTTTGCCACCACCTATTGGCAAAAGAAGGCATTGAGAAAATCCATTTAATAAAAGAACCCAGCTTTATCAGTGATAATTTTACTACAGGAAATAGCTTATTCTTCAACTTGTTGCAATTTTTAATAATTGATTATCAGAGTATTGACAGGCATAGGATCAAATCTCAAAAACGCGGCAAGTTACATCTAAATTAATTAGCTTTATTAGAATCTTTGTAACTTTATCTTTCAGTGTACGTCATTATTTATATTTACTATCTAAACCACAGTTTAGTAGATTTGTTGGTTAAGAATCAGGATAATTCCTCTTCCATTAAAAATCTACTAATGTCTTGTTTTGTTATTCTGCTATGAAGAAGATTTTGCTTTGGCTGTTATTGTTTTTCGGAATAAATTCATTCGGTGTTGCTCAAAAAGCGCAAGAGTATTTTAAAGCTGCAATCATTTCTACAGAAAAGAAAATGTATAAGCAAGCTATTGCCTACTGTGACCTTGCTATTAATTCGAATTCAACATATGCACAGGCATACTATCACAGGGGCTATAACAAATTTATGCTGAAAGACTACCAGGGTGCACTGGTCGACTTTAATGTTTCTATCGATTTAAATAATGAAAACCTGAATGCATATTTGTACCGTGGGTTGTGTAATCAACGTCTGGGCAATAATATTTCAGCAACGAGAGATTATAATTATGCTCGCAGGATAGATGCAGTAGAAACACTTGCATTCATTACAGGTAATATTTTTAGAACAGGCTTTCGGTCAAACTAGTACAAGACTTTTCCATCACACTTCTAGCAAAAACCAAATATTTTATAAGTAAGAAAACCAATTACTTCATGGAGTAAAAGCTTCCATTCACGCAATGCATTTATATTGGGGATGATTAATCGTTCAAAATTTATTACTCTTTCTCCTGAAATTTTAGATGTTGTGAAAGTGTCAACCTGTAACCCATTTTTTGTGAAACAGGATTCTGCCCTTTGCATTTGTAGTGAAGAAGTAATCAATAACACTTTCGGATTAACATACTCTGAATTAACTATAGTAATTGAAAATTTGGCATTCTCAATGGTATTTCTTGATTGCGCTTCTATTAGAATATCATCTTTAACAATCCCAATAGTTTCAAGATAATGACCAACATATGCAGACTCTCGTATTTCTCTGTTAATCAAACTACCAGAACTTCCACTGATTAATATTTTGTCAATTATTCCTTGATTATAGAGACTGATAGCTTGCAGGATTCTGTCAGAGCCACTTCTAAAAATAATACGTTGTTTTGTATTATCAAAAGTGGCAATGTCACCGGTTAATACGATTCCAACATCATATTTTTTATCAGGAAACGGTTGTATTGGTCTTTCCCATCTGCGAACAAATTCATCACAAATAAAAGAATTGGAGAAAAACCACAAAAGCACTGCTGCGGAAATAAATAAGCGCTTCTTTTTCCTATGGTTCTTCAAAAATAATCCTATAACGAGAAGTACTAATATCCAAACAAGCGGATTTAACAAGTAACCAACTACCTTTGATAGTATGAAAAACATTACGTTTACTTTTAATAGCTTCCGGTATACTTTCTAATAAACCACTCAATCCCAAACAAAACAAACAACAGAATCATCAACGGATAGTAATCGATTAAACTGGTATATTGCTGATGGAAAAGTGCCAATGGTTTAATTTCTTCACGTTTAATCAATTCGTGAGTAATCGCATTGATTTGATTGGGATAAACGGATATGCCTCCAGATTCCTTCGAAATGTTATTTAAAAGATTGTGGTTAGCTAAAAGATTAATATCTTCCAGGTTAACCTTAGTCACAACAAAGCTCCCGTTTTTGATATAATCAGCACCTGGCAAACTTGCACGCGCAGTGAAAGAATAGATACCAGGTTTCAAAATTCCAATTCGAAGACGATATGAATCATTGTCCTGAGCAAAAACGTAATTATATTTTTTATCCGATTCATCAATAATCTCGAATGTAATTTCCTGCCCGGGCAGTGGTTGATAACTGTCATTTAATAAAATCGCAGACAACTCAATATTTTCATTTTCAGCATAAAAATTCTTCCATTCAATTCTGAACTTACTTTTATCACTCTGAGAAGTAAGATATTGAAAAATGCTCTTAACAAGATCATCAAAATTTGAATGGGTATTATTCTGCAAATAATCAACCATCCGCCATTTCCAAATACCTTCACCAGTTATTACTCCAACTCTGTTTTCAAGCGTCTCATTAAAACAAATCAAAGGTAAGGACGTCAGAGTAGTTCCTATTTTCTGGCTTAAAAACACATTTACGGAATTAGCGATGTTATATGAGGCAAAAGGTGATGTTAACGGAGGAACCTGTTCCAGTAATTTTTTCTGACTGTCTGTAATCAGAAAAGAAGAAAATGAGGCATTAATAACAGGCAATGATTCAGAAAAAGATCCTTTAAAATTATTCATCATCAAACCCGTTTTCAACGAATTAAATAATGGAACATTGGTTTGTGCACCCATAATATAAAGTATGGGGATATTACGTGAAATTATGTTGTCTATTTGGCTTTTAAATGGATTCCTAAGCGCTGGCAGCTGATATAAGATGATTAAATCGTAATCATTAAGATTGTTTAAAGTAAGATCTACAGATTTGACCACGCTCATTTCGAAGTTATTACTCTCGTTTACTACTCTTTGAAGAGAGGCTATATCGGGATGAGGCGCGTCAGTAACCAGTGCAATTTTTAGCCTATTCTCAATGATGTCAACAAATATATCTCTCGAATTATTTGACGGGTTTATTTCATTGAGGATTTTATCTGCCTGAATGCGGATTTTTTTTATTCCAGCCGTATCTGCCAGAAGAAGCGCCGGTATATTAATGATCTGGTTATTCGAATTAATCTCAACTGGAGCAGTATACAGCGATTTATTGCCATCATATATAGTAACTTTTGTATTACTTCCTGCTAATCCTACAGCCTGTAAAGTAACTTCAACAGGGAAACGGTTTCCTTTAATTGCTGTCTTATTATGGTTAACTTTTTTTATCAGCAGATCTTTTCTAGAACTTGTATCGCCCAGATTGACAGTATAAACGGGCACCTTAATATTCCTTGCATCATATAGTGGATCATAACCTTTATTATAAATGCCATCACTGGCTAATATTACAGCCCCCAGGTTTCGATTGTAATACCTCGAATTTATCTCTCTGAACAAAGAAGCAATGTCTGTGCTTGCATTATCATATTCAGGAGCTTTATCTGATTCCACTCTGTCGCCAAAAGTATAAGTTTTTACATCATAGTCATCCTTAAGTGATTTTTTAAGATTTTCAATTTCATTAAGGCATTCAGTTCTGAAATACGTTGAATCTGAATTCATAACTATAGATGAGGAATTATCTATACCGATAATAACTGAAGGTTTGATAATTGTTTTCCTGTTTGTGCGAATCATCGGAGAAAGAAGAAGAAATGATAATATCGACACACCTGCAAATCTGATAGCAAATAGCATGATTCTTTGCAACTTGCTAAATTCATTTCCCTTTCTCGAGAAGTAAATAAAATAAGCAGTCGTAAATCCTATTAAAAGACAAACAATCAGCATCCACCATGGATGTGATGTTATTAATCTGATATCCACGGTCGCAGATTTTTAAATGATACAGAGAAAAAAAATAAAAGAAAAAACATTTACTGCCTTAGAGATGTCAACTCAGAATAACCCATTAATTTCCCATTTTTTCCATACGTTTCTGTTCTCACAGCTCCTGCGTCTTTTGCATACCATTGTATTGCTGAGTTTGTCATTTTCATGATAGTCTTAGTATCAATATCATACGTCATCTTATAACAGTCAAAATTTCCGGCCGGTGTTGTAACACTTTCCATGGCAACGATTTTTCTGTTATATATGTTTACACTCATGTTCATGGGTATAGGCCCGGTAACCATAGAAATATTAAGGCTGCCATCAGGCAATGACTCTCCGACTTTCAAATTAACAGGAAATACAAGGTCTTTTGCATCAACTGACATCTGTACATCCTGCATGTCACCCATAGCCGCCTGGTTAAAAAAATTCTTCATGTCCATAGTGAATACATTATCCTTGCATTTCATTTCAAGTTCCTGAGTCCCTAATGATTTATCCTTATTATCAAGTTGTTCACTCAATACTTTAATAACCAGTCCACCGGTTGTATTACTGACATCAGTAACTGTCTGGCGTACAGTGCCAGTTATTTTACCTTTCGCATCATAATTCTTCATTTCCATAAAAGCACCCTTCTTAGCAGGAAAGAAGTTCTCACAATCTTGACCAGTAACGGTAAAAACCATCAAAAGCAAACTAAGGAATAAAGTGAAATTTTTCATGTTTGAAATGTTTTAAATAATGTAAAATCATTTGAAATGCAGGAAAAACGAAGAGCTTTTCTCATTTATGCAAATATAACAAATGAGAGAAGCTCTTTCATCAAAAAAAGATAGAAATATCCTAGCTATGCATACCTCCGCATACACTGATAACCTGACCGGTAACATATGCTGACAATTCGGAGGCCAGGAAAACTGATACGTTAGCTACGTCTTCTGGACTTCCACCGCGTTTGAGAGGAATCTGTTCTGCCCAGCTTTTCCTTACTTCTTCACTTAATTTTGCAGTCATCTCTGTTTCAATAAATCCGGGAGCGATAGCATTGCAGCGTATATTCCTCGAGCCAAGTTCCTTGGCTATAGACTTCGTAAATCCAATCAAACCAGCTTTCGATGCACTATAATTTGATTGTCCTGCGTTTCCATCCAATCCTACCACTGAACTCATATTTATTATAGAACCATAGCGTTGTTTCAGCATAACCTTTTGAATAGCCTTTGTCATATTAAACACTGACTTCAGGTTAACTTTCAGAACCAAATCCCAATCGGCTTCGCTCATTCGCATAAGTAAGTTATCTCTGGTAATGCCAGCATTATTTACAAGAATATCAATACGGCCAAATTCTGTATTAACCTCAGTAACTAATTCTTCACAAGCATCAAATAAACTGGCATCCGATGCATATCCTTTAGCTTTGATACCATAGGTCTGCAATTCTTGCTCCAAAGAAATACTCTGATCATCATATCTCAGATCTGAAAAAGCAATGTGTGCACCCTCTGCAGCAAATGCTTTTGCAATAGCTTTACCAATACCTCTGGCTCCACCAGTTATTAATGCGACTTTTCCTTCTAGTAATTTCATGCTCACTGTATTTATTTTTAGTTGTTAGTATTTGCATTAAAAGAATGTTAATCTTTCGATATCCATTTGACCAGATTGAAATCCTGTCTATGAGGAAGCAATGGATGTTTAGGATATAATCTGAAAGCAAAATCAAATACTCCTGCTTGTTCTGTCCTCATTTCAATAAAATAGGTAACGATGTTACCATCTACACCTGCTACCGTCATATCCTCGATAAGGTCTATCTTTTTTACTTCATCATTTACTTTATGACCGAAGAGAACTTCCAGCCCCAGGTCTGATGGTGAAAGCTCATTAACATTCAGTACAATTTCCGCAACAAAGTTATCACCTAATCGCAAAGGTTTCTTCGTTGAATCTGGAATACTTACTGAAATTACTTCAATACTGTCCCATCCCCGCATTATTTTTCTCTTCCAGGCCGCAATTTGTTTCGTCTTTTCATAATCGTTGGCTTTCAGTTCAGTTGATCTGGCCAGCAAATTATTGTAATATTTCCTGAAATAGTCATCAAGCATGCGCTTCATAGTAAATTCCGGGGCAATAGCAGCAATCGTGTTTTTAATGTGACTTACCCATTTTTCCGGAATGCCGTTTTTATTTCTTTCATAAAATGCCGGAACAATCTCATTTTCGAATGTATTATATATATTCTCAGCATCTAATTCATCCTGAAACTGCTGATTATCATAAGATCTTTCTTCTGACAAAGCCCAGCCAGCTCCCGGCTTATACCCTTCAGCCCACCATCCATCTAGCACACTAAAATTCAAAACACCATTCATTACAGCCTTTTCACCTGATGTGCCTGAAGCTTCAAGAGGTCTTGTCGGAGTGTTGAGCCACACATCAACTCCCTGAACTAACTTGCTTGCCAGTGTCATGTCATAATTCTCTATGAAAACGACCTTACCAAAGAACTGCGGCATTTTTGACACTTCAATTATCCTCTTTATCAAATCCTGACCGGCTTTATCTGCCGGATGCGCCTTTCCGGCAAAAAGAAACTGAACAGGTCTTTCTGTATTATTTACGAGTTTATCTAATCGCTCGAGATTGGTAAATAAAAGATAAGCGCGTTTATAGGTAGCGAATCTTCTGGCAAAACCAATGGTAAGTGTTTTTTCATGAATCGTATCAAGTGTTCTTATAATGTTTTTAGGGTTTTCCTGTCTCATTTTCAGATCAACACCTAGACGAGATCTAACGAATTTAACGAGCTTCTGTCTGTGTATTTCTCTCAAATTCCATATTTCGTCATCCGGAACATCATAAACCCTTTTCCATGTTTCATGATTTTGTTGGTTTGACAGGAAGTCATCACCAAAATATTTTTTATAAAGATTTTGCCATTCCGGAGAAGCCCAGGTTGGGAGATGTACACCGTTGGTAACATAACCAATGTGAATCTCATCGGGGTAAAAACCCTCATAAATGTTGGTAAACATTTCCCTGCTTACCCTTCCATGAATTAAGCTAACACCATTCATTTCCTGCGATAGTTTGGCTGCCAAGACACTCATTGAGAATTTCTCATCGGTCCTGTTCTCAACATACCTCCCAAGGTTCATAAATGTATTCCAGGTAATATTTAATCGTTCAGCGTAATGCGGTATGTAAGCACGAAGAACATCCTCGCTGAATGCATCATGACCTGCCGGCACAGGAGTATGTGTTGTAAACAACTGTGTTGAACGCACAATTTCCATTGCCTGATCAAAAGAAAACCTTTTCTCTGTAACGAGTAATCGCAATCTCTCAATTCCGATAAATGCAGCATGCCCTTCATTGCAATGATACAGATCGGGCTGTAAACCAAGAGCTTTGATTAATCTTATTCCTCCAACACCAAGCAATAGTTCTTGTTTAAAGCGATTATCCCAGTCTCCACCATATAACTGGTGGGTTACAAACCTATCAGATTCGTTATTCTCTTCAATATCACAATCCATAAGGTAAAGTGGTATGCGACCGACATCAAGTTTCCATACCTTGGCATGAAGATTACGGCCTGGCAAAGCAACCGTTACCATAAGCCAGTCGCCATTTGCTGTCCTTACCGGCTTTAAAGGCATATGCGTAAACTTCTGGGGAGTATAAGAGTTAACCTGATCGCCATGCGCAGAGAGTGTCTGACGAAAATAACCATAACGATACAGCAATCCAACACCAATTAGATTAATATTCGAGTCACTGGCTTCTTTGAGGTAATCTCCCGCAAGAACACCTAAACCGCCCGAAAAAATCTGAACCGTATCATGTAGTCCATATTCCATACTAAAATATGCAATCTGCTGCTTTGGCTTTTTGTTAGCCTGTCGCATATAATCCTCAAACCGCTCATAGATTGCATCCAGCTTGCCTGTATATTCCTGATTCTTTTCCAAATCATGCATCTGATTTATTGTAAGCGATTCCAGCAGAATTAATGGATTATGATGTTCTTCCCATTGTTTGGGATTTATCATACAAAACAGGTCATAAACATCCGGGTTCCAGGACCACCATAGATTTCGTGATAATCTCTTAAGACCATTAAATCGTTCAGGTATTCCCGGTTTCACAAGTACTTTATTCCAGACAGGAGCTTGAAAACGCTTTTGCGGAAAAACCATCAACGTATCGGGAGTGCGTTTGTCGCGATAGAATTCTTCCCGTTCGTCTGCTTTATCCAGTGCAAAACTGTAAGCCTTTCTGTACATATTTATCAGCTCATGCCATAGTGCTGTTCGTGATAATTCAAAAGCTTTTTGCCTGGCTTTGCTAACTTCCTTTTCATCAAACCGGCTATATTCAGCAATAATAGCACTAATTTGATCCGTAACTTGTGCTACATTGTTTTCTGTTCGTTCAAGTACCCATGCACCCGGAACATGATTCTTATCTTTTTCTCTTATCCATAAACCAAACCCGGCAAGTGAAGTAGTAATCGAAGGTATATGAAATGCCAGGCTTTCAAGAGGTGTATACCCCCAGGGTTCATAATAGGAAGGGAATACAGAAAGATCAAATCCTATCAGTAACTCATAATACGAATAGTTAAAAATTCCATCCTTACCATTTAAATACGAGGGCACAAAAACAAGCTTTACTTTATCATTCACTTTGTTACCCAGTCCTGCCATAACGGCTCTGTTCAAAATACTGTCGTGTTCAGCATCGTATAATCCATGCGTCAGATAACGTCCTTCTACAGGACTGGAAAAATCTGCATTATTTAACCTTTCAATTAATTTTTTACTTGCTCCTGACTGATTGGCCGGAACAGTAATAAAAGCGACCACTTGTCTCTCCAGCTTTTCATCTCTGTTCAACTGAGCCAATGCATCTATGAAAATATCAATCCCTTTATTCCTGAATTCGTATCTTCCACTATTAATGATCAACAATGTATCACTGGGAAGTTCTGTATTAAATAGAGAACTGGCTACCTGTAATAATTTGGTTCTCGCCATATCCCGTCTAACACTAAACTCACCATCTGATGGAACAAAGCTGTCATCAAAGCCATTAGGAGTAACAATATCGACCGCTCTGTTAAGAAAATGCGCACATTCTTTTGCTGTAATTTCACTGACGGTTGTGAATGAATCACTGCTCACTGCTGCAGCACGTTCCAATGAGAATTTTGATACTATATCAAATCGTCTGGCTGAAGTATCGGGTTGGTATAATTCCATGTCCCCGTATAATGGCAGGTGGTTGCCAGCTATAGCCCTACCGAGCGCAGTCGCATGAGTAGTAAACACACATCCGATCTGCGGAACTTTTTCTTTAAGGTAGAGTACGCCTGTACCAGACATCCATTCATGGAAATGTGCAACAATATGCTCTCTTGAAGACAGGTTGTATTCATAGAAATTTTCAATCACCTTACCCGCAGCATATCCAAACAATGCAGGCTCTATGTAATCCCATTGTCCGGAAATTGAATCCAGCTGGTAAGTTTCCCAGAAGCCTGCAAAAATTTTATCCTTGATCTGAAAATAGTGGGTAAAATCAACCAGAATGACAATGGGTTTACTCTTAATATTCCATCGCCCCACACGTATCCTTAATCCGGCTGCTTCCGCATGCTCCCGCCATGAACGGTAAATGTACTTATCCTCAATAAAATCGGGATTACTGTTTGTTTCCTTCCAGACATCAGGTCCTACGAGCAGATAATTATCTTCAAATTCCTGCTGTAGTCCAGGAGCTTTTGTAGATATGACCGTGTAGATTCCGCCTACTTTATTGCATATTTCCCAACTGGTTTCAAAAATATAATCCGGTTTTTTAATGTTTTCTTTCATTTAGTTGATTTCTGTAAATATCAAGAAGGCATACTTCCTTTTATGCCGGAAGCTGCCTTAAAAAATTTCCATTCAAGTGTTATCAATTTGATACTTTGGTTCGATTCAGAGTTATTTAATTCAGAAGTGACTGAAGTTTTTCCATCACTTTTTTTCTGTAATTTTCGATTGTTGCTTTTTTTGGCTTCTTCAATTCAGAAACAATTTTCTCGAACTCTTTCTTATAGGTACCGGGCAATTTTTTCTTCAATTCTTCAATTTTATCCTCCGCTTTATCGTATAAAGAATATGCCAGTTCCTTAATATCAACCTGGTCTATTGCCTTTTTCAGATCTTTCTTTGACAAAGAAAAAATAACATCAAAATCCGTAGTTTGGGAAGTTTCATCCTTTTTACTTCCGACTGACTCCTTCACCTCCGCATTAAACTGGCTGCAATTAGCTTCAATTCGGGTAATAAAGTCGTTAAGGACATTCATATAGTTAATAAATGCCTCATACGGTGTGTTGTAAGGATTAAAGTACTTGTGTACAGCTCCATCTGAGAACCATTTTGTACACATGTAGTAAAAATGGTCTGAAGTCTGTAAGAACAGCCAGTCTCTTTGTATCGACTGGTCAGAACATTTTCTCACTTTATCTCTTAAGCTGTATAACAATTCGAATGCTTCGTCCTGCATTTCGTTACCAAGCCACGCAGTCAGATCCCGTTCCTCATCTGCCCATGAAATTGCTGTTGGAACATTTACAGCCGATACCGGCTGCAATTCATTTGCAAGTTCTGATGGGGTTCTGAAGTTGAAATTTGTTTTGGACAATATCTGTTTTGGCAAGGCCTTCATAAAGTCAAAAATGCCTGTTTCTGCCCATTGATGTTCACCAAACGTTTCATAATCAAGGAATATATTTACAACCTGCTGATTTTGGAATGAATTAATCCATTTTGCGTATTTTTCTGCTGTTAATGGCCATTCTATCCAGCTTTGGTTTGAAAATCTGAAGCCTATATCATCACTCAACTGGAAATTTCTGAGCAGCAATTTTAATTTTGGATTAACAGCATTACAGTACATAAAATTCGGACTTTTCCATCCAAGAACGTGCTTAGCACCTTCGGTAAGCATTAGCTGAAAACCAAGTTCATAAACCTTCGCACCAATACTGTCTGAATAAATCAATTCCGTATTTCTGAATGCTGCAGGCCTTTTACCAAAAAGCTGCTCTATCATGTCTGCATGCTTGGTTACCTGATAGATAAACTCATCTTCATCCTTTAATGAAACCAGCGAGTGCGCATAGGTTTCTGCAAGAAATTCTACATTACCTGTAGCTGCAAGCTCCTTAAAACTATCAATAACTTCAGGTGAATATTGCCTGAACTGTTCCATTGCGATACCTGAAATAGAAAAAGTTACCTTGAATGCAGCACCATATTCCTTAATCAGGTCCAGCAATAGCCTATTCATAGGAATATACGATTTCTCTGCTACTCTCTTAATAATGCTTCTGTTAAGGTAGTCATCATAATAGTGATGGTTGCTACCTATATCAAAAAACCGGTAGGTTTGGAGTCTGTATGGCTGATGTATTTGAAAATAAAGGCAAATTGATCTCATAATCTATTTCTTTTAAGGCAATCAGGCATTATATATTTGTTGATAAATCGTCTTTATGTGTCTTGCTGCATTTTCCCATTTAAGGTTTTCTACTTCTGTTGCTCCATAATGTGAGAACGTTTTCGACAAACTACTGTAGTGCAGCAGTGCATGAATAGCATCGGCCATCGCATCCACATCCCAGAAATCTACTTTCAGAGCATGCTGCAAAACTTCTGCCACACCTGATTGCTTTGAAATAACAACCGGCACATTTGACCGCATTGCTTCCAGAGGAGAAATTCCAAAAGGTTCTGAAACCGAAGGCATTACATAAACATCACTCATGGCAAACATCCGATCAACATTATCTCCTTTAAGAAACCCGGTAAAATGAAAACGTGATGACATTTGTAGTTTTGCAACCCGCCTTATCATTTTCTCAAGCAGGTCACCGGTACCTGCCATTACAAATCTAACATTTTTATCACGTTGGTATACTTTATGGGCAGCCTCAATAAAATACTCCGGGCCTTTCTGGAAAGTTACCCTACCAAGGAAAGTTACTATCTTCTCTTTAACATGCCTCTGATACGACTGAATATCTTCTCTGTATGTTGGTTCTACCGCATTATGCACAGTATAAACTTTTGCTGGATCTATTCCATACCGTTCAATAACAATATTACGGGTCAGGTTGCTTACAGCAATTACTCTGTCCGCTGCTTCCATTCCCGCACGTTCAATTTCATATACCTGGGTATTTATATTTTCACCAGAGCGATCAAACTCTGTTGCATGCATATGAACAACGAGAGGCTTACCGCTGGCGTTTTTTGCAGCAACACCTGCCGGATAAGTTAGCCAATCGTGTGCATGAATAAGGTCGAACTTCGACTCTGTTGTTATTTGTGCACCAACCAGAGCATATCTTGAAACTTCTTCCAGCAGATTTGCTCCATACTTACCTGAAAACGTATACTTGGCATTAAAAATCGAGTCTTCGTGCAGGACTTCATCCTTCTCTACCTTCTCGCGCAAATAGTCAAACGCTTCCGGACCTACATAAGGTACAAGGTTTGAGTTCACCTCCAGATAAGTAATTTTCTTCCAGAATTCCTGATGTTCCTTCCGTTTCATATCGATAGTGATATCGCTGGCATTTATCAGTCTCACAGCTTCTTCACTTTCATCTCCATATGCCTTTGGGACTACAAAAAGAACTTCAACATCGTTCTTCATCAGTCCTTTAGTCATACCGAAACAGGCGGTTCCTAAGCCACCGGTAATATGCGGTGGAAACTCCCATCCAAACATTAATACTCTCATCCTTATCTCTTCTTTATTCTTTACCCTCGTATTGTTTTATTATAGCATTAATACGTAACAATTCGGCTACACACCATGCCTGCGAAATGGCACCTGCCCCACTGTGTGGTGGGTCACCATCATAAACCTCTGATATGGTGCCAATTCCGTGTTCAAACATTTCATCTTCAAAGCCATGGTATATTTCCTTGATCAGCTTAAGAGCATTCGCCTGATGAATTGCTAAATATCCTTCAACAAAATGCCCTAACAACCAGGGATGCACGGAACCCTGATGATATGCATTGTCTCTTTCTGCCTGATTACCTGTGTAGATTCCCTTATACAGAACATTTTTAGGAGCAAGAGACCTTAGTCCTCTTTGTGTCAGCAGTTCCGATTTAACCCTCTCGAGCAAACGAACACGCATTTCTTCCGGCAATGGGGTATATGGCAATGAAGTAGCAAGCACCTGATTAGGCCTTACAGAGAAGTCCTTATAATTACCATTCGTGTAATCGGCCAGATAGCCTCGTTTTTCATCCCAGAAATTACTAATAAATGCTTCCGGGAAAGCTTCTGCCGTAGGCTGCCAGTCTTTCACAAAATCATTATCTCCGGCTGCCGATGCAAGCTGAAGAGCAAAAAGCACAGCATTGTACCACAGAGCGTTTATTTCAACACAATATCCTATTCGCGGAGTAACTGGCTTTCCGTCAACTACAGCATCCATCCAGGTAACTGCATAACCTTGTTCTCCACTGTATATTAAATGATTATCATGCAGTTTAATATTATACAATGTACCTTCTTTAAATCCGTAGAGTATTGATTTCATATATTTTCCATACTCTTTCCATAACTTTGAAGTACCGTTGGTATATATTCCATATTGCTGCAGAGTCCAGAAAAACCACAAAGGAGTATCAGCAGAATTGTAGATAGCTTTTTCTCCTATTCCCATATTTGGGAAAAGTGGGCCCCTCATCTGCTGAACCATATTATCTAGAACAGCTTTTGCGGTTTTCAGCTCACCTGTTACCATCGTCAGACCAGGAAGAGCTACGAACGTATCTCTGCCCCATCGTCCAAACCAGGGATAACCGCTTATGATTTCTGTTTTCTTTCCCCGGGTAACAATAAATTGCTGGGCTGCATTTAACAAACAATTTTCAAAGCTGTCGCGTGGAACACGACGGCTGGCTTCTGCCTTGTACGCCCGTACAAGTGCACTCGGGGCTACCGGCTCAATACCGGCTGCAAAATATATGCTTTCACCTTTCGAAATCGGTAGCTCAAAATATCCCGGCACATATAAATCTTCAAGATAATCGTACCCACGCTTCTTTTCTTTTATATACTCCACATTGTAATACCAGTCAGGCACATGCACATAATCCGGCTGCTTCGAAAACTGAAGATGTAGGTATGAATATCCCCGGTACATTCTTAATTTGATACCATTATCTATGGCTTCATAACTTCTGTCAGCATCATGGTTTGCACGGGTAAGCGAGTGTATATTTCTGAATGCAAGAAATGGCTTAAATCTGATCTTAGTGGGTGAATGCGCCTCAACCAGCGTGTATTTTATTATTACCCTGCCATCCTTGTGTGAAAACAACATTTCTTTGGTCAACTCCACCCCACCTACACTGTAGGTAAGCTTCGGCAAGGGATCTACATTAAAATCCTTGATGTATTTGTGCCCTTTCGGTGAAAAAACATCACCCTGGTACCTGTGTATAGCCAGATTGAACTCTGAATTGTGCTGTATAATGGTCTCATCCAAAGAAGATAACAATACATGGTTACCTTCATCAATGGCTGGCTGAGGCATTACTAATATACCATGATATTTTCTTGTGTTACAGTTGATTATTGTACTGCTACTGTATGCCCCTTCACGACTCGTGCGTAATAACTCTTGTTTCAGGCTGTATTCAAGGTTAACTAACTGGTTTTTATCAAAAGTAATGTAATTCATAGCTAGAGGGTTGACAATAACATAACATTTAACATCCTATGCAAAGATATAGAATATTTAGCGGTCAAAAACAATAATAAAATTAAGCTTCTGTTAAATAAACAGAAAGTAATTAATTTACTTTATAGGGAAGGCTTTTAAACAACGAAAAATATTAAATGTTTAACCTGCATCGTAGTATATTTGCAGACTACTTATTTACAATGAAAAAATATCTGAACTCAGTAATAACGGCATTTAGCCTGTTCGCTATTGTACTTATAGCATCGTGCGTTAAAGACGAATCCTTCGATGAAAATCCCTCTTTACTGCTCAAATTTTCACAGGATACTGTGCTGTTCGATACCATCTTCACCACAGTAGGCTCAGC
Organism: uncultured Lentimicrobium sp.; assembly: GCA_964643225.1. Classification (GTDB taxonomy): domain Bacteria; phylum Bacteroidota; class Bacteroidia; order Bacteroidales; family Lentimicrobiaceae; genus Lentimicrobium. Next base: position 51,147 of record CAZXQT010000010.1, read on the forward strand.
CACGCAGATAATTAAAATCTATAATCCTTCCGCTAACAAAATCCGTGTAAGTTCTATCAAATTAGGCAAGGGAAAAAACTCCCCCTATACCTTCAACATCGATGGCATTACGTCCGACGAAATTAAAGACCTTGAAATACAGGGAAAAGACAGCGCATTTGTATTTATAAAAGTCACAATCGATCCTGGTGATGAAAATGCACCGTTTATCCAGCAAGACAGTCTTGTTTTCAATACCAATTCAAACATACAGGATATAAAACTTATTGCATGGGGACAGGACGCTTATTTCTACAATGGTGCAATTCTGGGATCTGATTATATATTTGAAGCCGACAAACCCCATGTAATATATAAATACCTCATTGTTGATTCCTTGTACACTCTTCATATTAATGCCGGCGCGAAAGTGCATATGCACCCGGGGGCTTTCATACTTGTTTATAACAGCGCTTCGCTCAAAATAAAAGGCACTATAGATAACCCTGTTACCATAGAAGGTGATAGAATGGAAGACAGCTTTAAAGAAATGCCGGGACAATGGAATCGAATTTGGTTGTATCCGGGAAGCATTAATAATGAAATCGAATACGCCATCATAAAAAACGGCGAAACCGGAATACAGGTCGATACCATAGGCAACTCAACCAATTCAACACTAAGAATAAGTAATACAAAGATTTTCAACATGACCCAGGTTGGGTTACTGGCGCAGGGCAGCACCGTTGAAGCTGCAAATTGTGTCATTTCAAACTGTGGCTCCTATGCTGTTTCCCTGGCACTCGGAGGCTCTTATGATTTCAGGCATTGCACAATCGGTAACTACTGGCAGGGATTTCAGAGAGAATCAGGAATACTGCTTAACAACTATTACACAGACATTAATAATAACCTTCAGGAAAGACCACTGCAAAAAGCCTACTTTGGAAACTGTATTATATACGGAGTGAACGATGACGAAATCACACTTGACAAATCACCGCAAGGTGCTGTGTTTAATTATATTTTCGATCATTGTGTTATAAAGACAACGCTTTCGCTGAATGATGCCACACACTTCATGAACAGCACCCGAAATGAAGAACCGTATTTTAAAGATCCTTTTATTTCTGATTTTGAGCCCGACAGTACACTATCATCCGTAATAGATAAAGGTTCTCTACAGGTTATAAATGAAGCTGTCTTTAATCTTCAGACAGATATTAGTAACCGGAGCCGCATCAGCGATGAAGCTCCGGATGCCGGTGCATATGAGTTTCTTAAACGTTAATTAATTAAGGGCCTTTTCTGTTTTCAGCAACTCAGCCATCGCACTTCCGATAGCGGCAGGTGAATCAACTACATGTACCCCACAAGCTCTTAATATCTCTTTCTTTGCTTCGGCAGTGTCATCCTTACCACCAACAATGGCTCCGGCATGGCCCATAGTACGCCCCTTTGGAGCAGTTGCACCGGCAATAAAACTTACAACAGGTTTTGTTCCGTTTTCTTTAATCCAGTATGCGGCATCTGCCTCCATAGATCCGCCAATCTCACCGATCATCACAATACCTTTTGTATTCTCATCAGCCATAAAAAGCTCAACAGCATCGCGGGTTGTTGTTCCAATAATCGGGTCACCACCAATTCCTATAGCTGTAGACTGGCCCAGACCTGCTTTGGTTAACTGGTCAACTGCTTCATAAGTTAAGGTCCCTGACCGGCTTACGATACCTACTACACCTTTTTTATGAATAAAACCGGGCATAATGCCGATCTTCGCTTCTTCGGGTGTTATTATTCCCGGGCAATTAGGTCCAATCAACCTGCAATCCTTTCCATTCAGGTATTCCTTTGCCTTTATCATGTCGTTAACCGGAATTCCTTCCGTAATGCACACAATTACTTTAATTCCTGCTTCAGCGGCTTCCATTATAGCATCGGCTGCAAATGCCGGTGGAACGAAAATAATAGACACATCAGCGCCTGTTTTTTTTACAGCTTCCGAAACAGTGTTGAATACCGGCTTTCCAAGGTGCTCACTTCCCCCCTTTCCCGGAGTAATTCCTCCTACCACATTAGTACCGTATTCTATCATTTGCGATGCATGGAATGTACCTTCAGTGCCGGTAAATCCCTGCACAATAACCTTTGAATTCTTGTTGACCAAAATGCTCATGACGTGTTTTTTCTTAAGTATGATTTTTGTTACGGCTAAAAATCAAAAATCGTTAAATTTGTTCAATCAACAAGTGCATTTAGCATTTTTTTTTAATTTATGAATGCATTAATTCAGAAACCATGAATATCAGTTATTTAAAGTCAACCGACACTATTTGTGCAATTTCCACTGCACCCGGTATGGGTGCGATTGCATTGGTCAGACTATCAGGCAATCAGTCAATCGATATAGTTAACCAACTGTTTAAACCATCAAAAGGCAAGGAAATCCTGTCAGATATCCCGTCGCATAAAGCAACATTTGGGCGTATATACGCTGATAATGAACTGCTCGACGAAGTGGTTGTTACCGTTTTCAGGCAGCCCGAAAGTTACACAGGTCAGGATCTGGTTGAAATCTCATGTCATGGTTCTGTATACATACAGCAAAAACTTATCGACCTGCTATTGCAAAAAGGTGCACGAACTGCCAAAGCAGGTGAGTTTACCTTCAGGGCTTTTATGAATGGCAAAATGGACCTGTCACAGGCAGAAGCAGTAGCTGACCTGATTTCTTCCAAGTCCGAAGTATCACACAAAATGGCATTGAAGCAAATGCGTGGTGGTTTCTCAGGAAAAATTTCTGAGCTACGGGCCAGGTTAATTCATTTCGCTTCGTTAATAGAACTCGAGCTTGACTTTAGTGAAGAAGATGTAGAATTTGTTGATCGTACTGAACTAAAAAAATTACTCAAAACCATACTTCATGAGGTAGAACACCTTATGGAATCCTTCTCTCTTGGCAATGTAATGAAACAAGGTATTCCCGTTGCCATTACCGGAAGACCAAATGTTGGCAAATCAACTCTCCTCAATACCCTTCTTAATGAAGAACGTGCTCTGGTATCTGAAATCCCCGGGACTACGCGCGATGCCATTGAAGATACAATTAGCATTAATGGAATCGAATTCCGTTTCATCGACACTGCAGGCCTCCGCTTCACGGAGGATACTGTTGAGAGTATGGGAATTAACCGTACATACGAAAAAATGAATCAGGCATGGATTGTGCTGTATGTATTCGATATAACCGATACAAGCGAAGAAGAAATTGATGAAGCAATAGCTGATATAAAGCAACAACTGGATGATGCCAATAAAATTATAATCCCCGTCGCCAATAAAACCGACCTCCTGGAAGAAGCTCCTCATTCATTTCAACGTCTTGTTGATCTTAACACCCTCTTTATTTCAGCAAAACGCAACGAAAACATTAATCTCATCAACGAACGACTCCTTGAAGCTGTGCAGTTAAATAAGCTTACCGACCAGACAATCGTATATAGCCTGAGACACTTTGAAGCTCTTAGGGGAGCTATCGAATCAATAAAGTCCACCTGTAATGGTTTTAAGAAAAACCTGCCGTCAGACCTGATTGCCATCGATATAAAGCAGGCACTCCATCATCTGGGAACTATAACAGGCGAGGTAACCAATGAAGAAATTCTCGATAATATCTTCAGCAGGTTTTGTATAGGAAAATAAACATAACTTTGCACCAGTAATTCAGACCTCCCAACCACTGAACCTTTTCCGCACTTGCCGGGTAATATTAGTGAGTATTAAACAGACAGTTATCTTAATGATCAAAAATTCAGACAGTAAAATTGCCATAACGTTTGGCGATCAAAAAGTCACATATTCGGCATTAAAAAGCTATATAAAATTCTTATCAGGAAACTTCCGGCTCGAAGCCGGCAGACATGCAGTGATTTATGCTGAAAATTGCCCCGAATGGATATATGCTTTATATGCCATCTGGGATAAGGAAGGTGTAGCTATACCAATAGACAATATGGCAACCGCTGAAGAAACAGCATACATTCTGTCCGACAGTCTGCCAGAAGTAGTCTTTACAACCAGATCCAGGCAATCCGTATTGATGAAGGCATTGTCTATCGCAAACATTAATGCCAGCCTGATTATTCTCGATGACCTGAAATTTGATACAGCCAGTTTGCGGGAAGTGACCGGATTCCATGTTCCGGAAAAATCCAGTACTGCTGTAATAATATACACTTCAGGAACGACCGGAAGTCCCAAAGGTGTAATGCTCTCATACGAAAATCTGCTTGCCAATGTTAGAGCTGTATCTGAACACATACTAATATATAAGCCATCTTCAGTAGTTATGATGCTCTTACCGGTTCATCATATTTTCCCTTTGGCAGGAACTATCATTATTCCTCTGTATGTTGGATCAACTGTGGCAATAAGCCCTTCGATGCAGTCTGCAGATATTATGGAGACTCTTCAAAAGAATCAAGTAACCATTATCATCGGTGTTCCAAGACTATATGCTGCAATCCGCAAAGGAATAGTTGATAAGATCAAACAAAGTGCAGCTGCTAATCTGCTTTTCCAGATTGCCGGAAAACTTCAGAGCAGAAAGTATTCAAAGAAGATATTTAAAGCCGTGCACGATAAACTGGGGGGTGCTGTTGAATATCTTGTATCTGGAGGTGCTGCACTGGATAAAGAAGTGGGCACAGACTTCCAGACTCTGGGATTTGAAGTGCTCGAAGGTTACGGCATGACAGAAGCTGCCCCAATGATTACTTTCACACAACCAGGAAGAGTAAAAATAGGTTCACCGGGAGAAATTATGCGTGAAACCAATGTTGAAATAAGGGACGGTGAAATAACAGCCTCAGGGCCAAATATCATGAAAGGCTATTATAACAACCCTGTCGAAACTGCTGAAATTCTAAAAGATGGCTGGTTATATACAGGCGACATGGGTTATATAGATAAGGATGGTTATCTGATTATCACAGGACGTAAAAAAGAGATCATAGTCTTAAGCAACGGTAAAAATGTAAATCCTGCCGAACTGGAAGAAAAATTAATTGACTCGCCCTATGTTAAAGAATGTGGCATATTTTATTTTGATGAGCAGTTACAAGCAATTATAGTGCCTGATTATCCTGCTATTCATGACCAAAGTGTTGACACCTATGAGTTCATCAAATGGCAGGTTATTGAACCATTCAATAAGACCGTCTCTTCTTATAAAAAAATACTCGGATTCCATATCACCGATGGAGAACTGCCAAGAACAAGGCTGGGAAAACTGCAGCGTTTTAAACTTCCATCGCTTGCACTACTCTCCGACCTTCAGGAAGAAAATTTCGCTGATGAAGAAACTACAACTGAATTTAACGTCATCGCTCAGTATCTTGAACAGGAGAAATCAAAAAAGGTAATGCCCCGTCATCATCTGGAAATGGACCTTGGTATGGACTCGCTTGATTTGGTAAGTTTCCAGGCCTGGCTCTTTCAAACTTTTGGTGTTGATCTTGACCCTGCCCAAATTGCTACTTTTAACAATATCGGTGACCTTACAAGTTATGTCAGAGATCATAAAATACGCATGGAAGAAAGTAAATTTGACTGGACCGATATTATACGTGAAAAAGTAAATTTAAAGCTTCCAACTAACTGGATGGCAGGCCGATGGATGATTAAACTCTCAAAGATAGCGCTCCATCTGTATTTCAGAATACGCGCTAAAGGGCTTCATAATATTCCGGCCGGCCCCGTTATCTTTGTTCCTAATCATCAAAGCTCATTCGATGCATTGTTTGTTGCTGCATTTCTGCGAAGGCAACTGCTTAAAAAAACTTATTTCTATGCTAAAGAAAAACATTTCAGGCAGGCCTGGCTTAAATTCCTGGCTGACCGAAATAACATCATTATTGTAGACCTCAACAAAGACTTAAAAGAGTCTATTCAAAAAATGGCCGAAGTTCTCAGACAAAACCGAAATCTCATAATTTTCCCTGAAGGTACACGCACAAAAACGGGAGAGATTGGAGAATTCAAGAAGACCTTTGCCATTCTTAGCACAGAGTTGAATATTCCTGTTGTTCCGGTAAGCATTAAAGGGGCATTCGAAGCCCTTCCTTCCGGCAGCAAATTTCCCAAACCATGGAAACAGATCAGTGTAGAGTTTCTGGAACCTGTATACCCCGAGAATTTCTCGTACGATTCGCTGACGGAACATGTGCGAAATAAAATACATCATATACACATGCATCAAAATCGGGTTTCATAACCGTTATATAACCGAATATCAATGTATTACCAATGAAAAATCAGGATTCTGTTCTGCAATTACCCCAACTGTCTGATGTTATCGAGGCACAATCAGTACTCAAGCACATAGTAAAGAAAACCCCGCTTGAAAGAAGCAAGTCGTTTTCTACTATGTCGGGTGCCAATGTTTACCTCAAACTTGAAAACCTGCAAACAACCGGTTCCTTCAAGGTTAGAGGAGCGTATTATATGATAAGCAGGTTACCTGCAGAAAAGATCAAAAATGGAGTTCTTTGCGCATCTGCTGGTAATCATGCTCAAGGGGTTGCTTATGCTGCTACACAACTTGGCATTAAAAGTACAGTATACATGCCCATTTTTGCGCCTCCGCTTAAAGTAATAGCCACACGCTCCTATGGAGCAGAGGTTATTCTGACTGGTGAAACATTCGATGATGCTTTTAATGCAGCAATGGAATACTGCAGTAAAAACGAGGCCACGTTTGTTCACCCTTTCAATAATAAAGATATTATTGCAGGACAGGGAACAGTTGGTCTTGAAATCTTTGAACAGTTAGACAAGATAGATGCGGTTCTTGTTCCCATCGGTGGCGGAGGTTTAATCGCAGGCATTGCTGTTGCGCTTAAACAACTCAGGCCTTCCATTCGAATCATCGGTGTTGAGGCTGAAGGTGCTCAATCCATGAAGGTTTCTATGGAGTCAGACAAACCGGTAACCCTTAATTCAGTAAATACCATAGCCGACGGAATTGCTGTAAAATCACCAGGCGATTTAACATTCAATATCACTAAAAACCTGGTCGATGAAATTCTGACGGTTAATGATACGGAAATAGCGCAAACTGCTTACATGCTATTACAAAGATCAAAAATACTTGCCGAACCGGCGGGTGTTACATCTATGGCAGCTGTTCTGTTCCATAAAACCGACCTCACCGGTAAAAATGTGGTTCCTGTCATTTCCGGTGGAAATATAAATATGAGTATTCTGGAGCAAATACTTGAAAAAGGTGTCATGGATGTAGGCTTGAGAGCCAGAATTCAGGTTCTTGTCCCCGATCAGGCCGGTATATTAATGGGAATCATAACTATCCTGAATAAAGTGCGGGCAAGTATACACGACATTTACCATGAGAGAACCACCACCAGCGTGCCGATTGGGTTTGTCCTGATTACACTCACTTTTAACCTTCAGGACACGACTCAGTTACCAACAGTTTTAACAGAACTGGATAAAAAAGGATACAGTTACCAGATTCTTCGATAACAGAAAATATTCTGTTTTCTCTAAACGGTATGTTTTCGTAATGATCAGATTTTTTTTGCGGTCTGGTGAACATTCTTTTTTGCAGATTGTTATTATTACAAACTTATACTCAATACAATCTGGTAATGGACACAATTAAAGAAAAAGTACTTCATGAACTATCGTCCCGGGGGTTGAAAATAACACCTCAGCGTATTGCTGTTTTTGAAGTTTTACTGAATTCAAATGACCATCCTACGGTTGAGGCTATACATAAGCGGGTACTTTCAACAATCCCGGGTATTTCTGTAACCACCATCTACAACACCCTCGACACCTTTGTACAAAAAGGTCTGGTTAAGCGTGTTAAAACTGATACAGATGTAATGCGCTATGAACCAATGAGTGAACCACACCATCATTTGTACAGCTCTGCCTCCGACCGTATGCAGGACTATATCGATCCGGAACTTGACAGCATGCTGATAGAATATTTTAAAAAGAAGAAAATAAAGAACTTCAGTATCACTGAGATTCGACTACAGTTAATGGGTGATTTTCAGGATATTAATAAAGATAATAAACAACCAAATATTTGAACTAACAAAAAAAATACAATTATGCAAAACATTAGTGAAATCGGATTAGACCGTAATCTATCATTACAACTTATTGAAAAACTGAATGATCTTCTGGCTAATTACCAGGTTTTTTATCAAAACACCCGTGGTTTCCACTGGAACATTAAAGGAGAAAAATTCTTTGAACTTCATGTTAAGTTCGAAGAGCTTTATACCGATCTGCAATTAAAAATCGATGAAATTGCAGAGAGAATCTTAACCCTGGGAGGAACCCCTTCGCACACATTCGAAGCCTACCTGAAAGTTTCAAAAGTTAAACCCGTCCAAAACGAATCGAATGGTCCAACCTGTGTTGAACACATTCTCGATGCTTTTACAACTATACTTGTTAAAGAACGTGAAATTCTGAAACTAAGCGCTGAGTTGGACGATGAAGGTACTAATGCCCTGATGAGTGATTATATTCGCGAAAAAGAAAAGCTTGTCTGGATGTACTCATCTTTCCTTGCAAAATAACGTATAATACAAATTCCTCATGAAATATATCGGAGCGCACGTAAGCACCAGCGGTGGAGTGGAGAATGCCCCTCTTAATGCATCAAAAATCGGTGCAAAGGCCTTTGCACTTTTTACAAAGAACCAAAGACAGTGGGTTTCTCCTCCCCTTTCTGAGGAAAAGATCACAGCTTTCAAAAAGAACTGCGATGAACTCGGATTCGACACCAGATATATCTTGCCACACGACAGTTATCTGATCAATCTGGGCCATCCCGGCCGGGATGAATTACAAAAATCAAGACTGGCATTTATTGATGAAATGCAGCGCTGCCAGCAGCTCGGACTTAAATTTCTAAATTTTCATCCCGGCAGCAGTCTTAAGTTAACTAACGATGAAACCTGCCTGCAAACCATCGCGCAATCTATCAACATGGCACTTGAATCAACAAATAATGTTATAGCCGTGATAGAGAACACCGCAGGACAAGGAAGCAATCTGGGCTATACATTTGAACAGATTAAATACATCATCGACCATGTGCAAGATAAGTCGTGTGTAGGTGTTTGCCTCGATACATGCCACACCTATACTGCCGGTTACGATATATTATCACCTGAAGGATATGAACAAACTTTCAACCACTTTCAGAAAGTCATTGGATTAGAACACCTATGCGGAATGCATCTTAACGATACGAACAAAACACAGGGCAGTCGTGTTGATCGTCATGAAAGTATAGGTAATGGAATTTTGGGTATTCCATTTTTTGAACGGTTGATGAACGATGATCGCTTTGACAATATTCCGCTAATTTTAGAAACCCCAAACGAAGATCTTTGGGAGCAGGAAATTAATACATTGTATTCACTCATTAAAAAGTAAACTTTCCAGCATGGAAGAAGTTTCCGGTAATATGCTGCCCGATAAGCAACCAGCAACTTTAGCGGGCCTTTCTATTCTTGTCGCTGATGATGAAGATTCCAGCTTCAGAGCTGCGGAGCGCATACTCAATTCCTTTGGGGTAAGCATTGTAAGAGCTCGTAACGGAAAGGAAGCGGTAGAAGTTTATTCATCCAATGAATCCATTGGTTTGATAATAATGGACATCAAAATGCCAGTAATGAATGGAATTGAAGCAACACGCCTTATCAGATCAATAAATAATAACGTACCGGTTATCGCTATTTCAGCGTTTGCAATGCCTGGTGACCGCAAAGTATATCATGATGCAGGCTGCAATGACTACATTCAAAAACCTTTGCGCGAAGAAACCCTTATTGCTGCGATCATGAATCTGATCCAAAGCAAAAACAACGTCTAATCAGCCAGAAGAGGGATGTCTATGTAAAAAATATTCTCATTTTCCTTGGCGGAAAAGTATACATTTCCTTTCAGGTACTTTGTAACAATAAGTTTCGTCAAATAGGTACCCAACCCTCTTCCATTGCCTTTGGTAGAAAATGACCGTTGAAAAATTTGCAGTTTTTCTTCTTCCGATAATCCTACAGGAGTTTTGATCCAGAACCTTACTTCCTTATCGTTTAAACGGGCACCAAAAGATACCATGGCATTTTCTTTAACCGCTTCAAGCCCGTTGGTTACCAGGCTTATTAAAATCCTTCGTACTAGATTTTCATCACCCATAAATTTCACAGCATGCGAAAAAGGATCAAGGTAAAGTTTCTTCCCTGTTGCTACCTCACTGTTCTGAAAGTGACGTTCCACAGCTTTAAGAATGTTGACTGAGTTGCATAGAGCACATTTCTTTTCCAAAGTACCTTCTTCTGCCTCATTCATCAGCTTTTGCGAATACAGATCGAAGATAAGTTCCTGGTTGTATTTCTCAAACGAAGCAAGCTTAGACTTGTCTTCCTCATCCAGATGTTCTTTCTTTATAGAACTCACAATGCTTTTCAGCGAGGCTGCATTATCATACATCTCACTTATTCTTACGGTTTTCAGTGCCTGGCTGCGTTTCTTATCGCTGATATCGTTTATACAGACAATCGTAAAATATTCATCATCAAAGTGCAGTGGACTGGCTTTTACTTTGAGATCAAAACAAACCGACTCCGACTCCGAGACAGTTGTTATCCTGGCTTCCTTGACCACCGGCCTGCCCGTCTCCTGAGCTTCAAGCACGGCATTAACCACACCGCAAAATCTGCATGCCTTTGTGGTCTCGCAGCCACCAGGTTCCTCGCCAGAGTGTATACAGCTCAATAAATTACCAAGCCTCTCACCCAGGGGTACCTGACTATCTTCTATATCAAGATACCGCACAAGATTTGAATTGGCATAAACCAGTTGCCGGTTCTTATTAATTATCATAGCCAGATCCGGCATCGCCTCCTGAAACTCCTTCAGCAACTTATTGCTCTTAAGGCTATGATAAGCACTTTTTAATTCACTTGCATCCGATCTTTCTGTCGGTGCATAATACGTTGCCGGATTATTCTGATCCATGTTTGCATTAATACTTAAAGCAATCACCCCAAGTTACATTTCTCATGTCGCCCGATTTTTCAAATTCCAGATGCATTCCAAAGGCAGCTGCCAATGTACAGGGTGTATGTGTATCACCTGCCAGATGTGAATATTCCGATAAAAGACCTCTGTAATCAGGATGAACACAGTTATTGATGATCTCCTGCATCCTGGCCTTGGGCGATTTAGAACGCAGATCTGCCACACCATGCTCGGTTATTATTACCTGTACTGAATGCTCACTGTGGTCAGTGTGCGATACCATCGGCACGAATGCACTGATCTTGCCCCCTTTAGCAACCGAAGGGCAGGTGAATATTGAGATATAGGCATTCCTTGTAAAATCACCGGAACCACCAATACCATTCATCATCTTATTACCCATCACATTGGTGCTGTTAACATTGCCAAAAAGATCGCATTCCAGTGCAGTGTTAATGGAAATTATACCAAGCCTGCGGGCAACTTCAGGACTATTGGTAATCTCCTGCGGTCTTAGTACTAGTTTGTTCCTGTACGAAGACAAATTACCATATACTTTTTTTAATTGGTCAGGCGATACTGTCAAAGAGCATCCGCTGGCAAAGGTCACCCTCCCCTCTTCAATCAGGTTTATCACACTGTCCTGAATAACCTCAGTGTACATTTCAAAATTTGGAATACCCTTGCTCTTTCCCAAAGCTCCAAGAACAGCGTTAGCTATATTACCGACTCCTGACTGGATTGGCAAAAAGGAGGAAGGTATATTTCCACTTTTCAATTCCCTTGTCAGGAATTCTGCAACATTATGTCCGATCATATCGGTTACTGCGTCGGTTGGTGTAAAACCTCCCACTTCATCGGCCATATTTGTTTCCACAATACCAATAATCTTCGACGGATCAACCTTAATTACTTCAGGCCCGGGTCTGTCAGAAGGTTTAAAAATCGGAATTTCGCGTCTGTATGGTGGATCAGCCGGCACATAAAGATCGTGTAAACCCCGCAACTGTTGTGGATGATAGGCATTCATCTCCACAAGTATTTTGTCAGCCTTTTCACATATGGTTGGTGTAATTCCTACACCGGTGGTCAGTACAATCTCCCCGTTTTCGGTAACATCGCATGCTTCCACTATGGCAACATTTATTTTGCCAAGAAAACCATACCGAATATTTTGTGCTACAACAGAAAGGTGTGAATCGTAGTAATCAGCCTTTCCGGAGTTTATAAGGTTTCGCAGATCTTTATTTGACTGATAGGGTGTTCTGAAACTAACCGCTTCAGCCCTTGCCAGAGAACCATCCAGTGAATCTCCTGTAGAAGCACCGGTAATTACACCTATTTTGAATGGTCTGCCGTTTGCGTGTTCCTTTTTGGCCTTTTCGCCAATTGCGACAGGAATTTGTTTTACAGAACCTGCCGGTGTAAAACCACTGAATCCAACCACATCCTGGTGGTTAATGTAAGAAGCTGCTTCCTCAGCTGTGATAAATTTTAGTCCCATAGTAGTATTATATTTGCACTCTCTATTGCGTACATGCTGCTCTGAATTTACTCACCTAACGAATGAAATTCCACGGCATATGCCAGTGCAAAATTATAAATTAAATAGCATGAAACCATCTTCCAAAATACCACAAACATTTAAAGCTATTCTTGTCGAAGAGTCAGCCGAAGGGCATTTTTCTGTCCGACTCAGGGAAAGAAATATTACAGATCTGCCCAAGAACGAAGTCCTCATAAAAGTGATGTATTCCGGGCTCAATTATAAAGATGCTCTTTCGGCTGATGGCAACAAAGGTATTACCCGTAAATACCCACACACCCCGGGTATTGATGCTGCGGGAATAATAGTTTGTTCCGACAATCCCGAATTTCAGCAGGGCGAAGAAGTCATTGTTACCGGTTATGATTTAGGCATGAACACTAGCGGAGGTTTTGCAGAATACATCCGGGTACCCTCTGCCTGGATTGTCAGAAGACCCGGTGGCATAACACTGCGCGAATCAATGATTATTGGCACCTCAGGCTTTACTGCAGCAAGCGGGATTTATGAGTTTATAAAGCACGGGATTACTCCTGAATCAGGCGAAATACTGGTAACAGGAGCTACAGGTGCCGTTGGTTCCTATGCAGTGGCCATGCTCTCCCAAGCCGGCTATAATGTAGTTGCATGCTCCCGAAAAGAATCGGCATACGACTTTCTAAAAGAACTGGGAGCTGTCAGAATCATACCTGGTCAGGAATGCGACGACACTTCGGGCAAACCCCTTTTACCGGCAAAATGGGCAGCCGTACTCGATACGGTAGGTGGCAATATTTTATCCACCGCCTTACGTTCAGTAAAAGAGCGTGGTATTGTTGCCAATTGTGGAATGCTTGCCTCCACCATGCTGCAGGTTTCGGTATTTCCTTTTATTTTGAGAGCTGTCAGATTAACAGGCATCGCGTCGGCCGAAACACCAATGAAAAGACGTATGGAGATCTGGAACCTTCTCGAACAAACAAAACCGGCTAATCTCCATCAGCTGGCCAGAACTATTTCTTTAAACCAGTTACCTGATGAACTGGAAATCATGTTAAAGGGTAATCAATCCGGTAAAGTTATCGTCGATTTGCAAAGTACGAAACCATAAAGCTCGAAAGAATCAGCTGCAGGGAGTGATAAACCAAAAGAGGCAAAATTATTACTCCCAGAGCAGGATTCCCGGCATACATCAATCTTCCCATGGTACTGCCATGTACGAGTGACTTGGTACTCCCGCAAAACAATCCGGTAATCGTATCTGCTTGCGGCAACCCGCTCCTTCTGGCCAGCAGCCAGATAATCCCGTTAATTCCGGCAAAGAGCACGAACAGCACAACAATAAGCACTCCCAGATCCTTCAGGGTTACTGCGTCAAACTGATTTATATATAAGGAATTGGAAAACGAATAATACACTATCGAAACAATAACCAGCTGATCAAAATATCGGGTATAAACACGATACTTATTGGCGGCTCTTCCTACCCAAGGGTTAAGAGAAATCCCTATTACAATAGGCATCAGTATCTGTACAATTAGTTTCACATACACTTCCGAGGCATCAAAACCGGCACCACTCCCTGTACCTGAAAGTGCACCCAGCATCAGGGGAGGCAGCATAATCCCAATTACACTCGACAAACTGCTGTTAAATAAGGCCGCCGGAACATTTCCGTTTGCCATCGAAACCAAAACTGCAGCGGAAGAAACCGTAGATGGCATAATACTGAGAAATATAATGCCTTTCCATAAGTCCCCTTCATCACCTATAATAAACTGCAATCCCAAAGCCAGCATTGGAAAAAACACAAAGGTAGCCGTCTGTATTATCAGATGCAGCTTCCAGTTCCGTACACTTAAAATGACGATCTTAAAATTCAGTCTGAATCCGTAAAGAAGAAAAATCACAGAAACCCCAACCCCCGAAAGCGTGCGCACCGACCAGGTTCCCGTACCCATGCCACCTTCGGTCCATACTTTTGCCAATAGTATTGCCCCAAGCAACGCAGGAATAAACCAGTCAAACTTCTTCATAATCATCTATTATAGATCAATCAATCCCTCCATAAGCGGCAAAGATACGAACCACATTATAAATTAGTATTTTTGCCGCATTAATGGTTACTGCATTATTACTTTCTAAATTTTTGCTTTTATATCCGGTTGCATGCGTATTGACATCCTTACCATCTTCCCTGAAATGTTCCAGGGCCCTTTCAGTCACTCCATTATTAAACGTGCTGTTAATAAGGGTATGGCAAGCATTTATATACACAACATCAGAGACTACAGCAAGTCAAAGCATAAGAATGTCGACGATTATCCTTTCGGAGGATCATCGGGTATGGTCATGATGATTCAGCCAATAGCAGATTGCATTGAAAGCCTGACATCAGAAAGGCAATACGATGAGATAATTTTCGTAACGCCCGATGGCGAACTGTTTAATCAGCAAGCAGCAAACCGGTTAAGTCTTAAAGGCAACATCATAATACTTTGTGGCCACTACAAAGGAATTGATGAACGCATTCGCGAAATGTACATCACTCGCGAAATTTCTGTTGGTGATTATGTCCTTTCGGGAGGAGAACTGGCTGCTGCTGTGATAACAGACAGCATTATCCGGCTTATTCCCGGTGTGCTGAACGACGAAACTTCTGCACTGTCCGATTCCTTTCAGGATGGGCTTCTGAGCCCGCCGGTCTATACCCGTCCTGCCGATTACAAAGGGAAAAAAGTCCCCGAAATTTTGCTGTCGGGCAACGAGAAAGAAATAAAAAAGTGGAGCATTGAACAAGCTATCGAACGTACCAGAAACCGAAGACCCGATCTGCTTGATGAGTAAAATTACTTTCTGTGTGTCAGCTTACGTACATAACGTCAAAAAAGTGCATAAAATTTATTCAACTGTTTGTTTCTTTGAAAAATTTTGACGTATATTTGCACTCATTTTTAGAAACGCCAATAATTAAATACCTAAAGTAATGAGCAAGAAGGAATTAGTGAAGTATGTAGAGGAAAACTTTGTAACTACCAAGGAATTCCCGAGCTTTAAAGCAGGCGATACTATTACCGTACACTATAAGATTAAAGAAGGTGATAAGGAAAGAATTCAGCAGTTTCAAGGCGTGGTATTAAAACGTTCCGGCGAAACAACCACTCGTACTTTTACTGTCCGCAAAGTGTCAGGCAATACAGGTGTTGAAAGAATTTTCCCTGTTACCTCTCCGTTTATTGAGAAAATTGAAGTTAACAAACATGGCGTTGTTCGCAGAGCACGTATCTTCTATCTCCGTAGTCTTAAAGGTAAAAAAGCCAGAATTAAAGAAAAAAGAATGTAAACATTGTTTTCATAAGTGTTGGGGAAAGGTCCGTTCTGCCAGGAATGGACCTTTTATTTTATTAAGTTTGTTAAACATAAAATACCAACATTTTCTCCATTATGGTAAACGGCCGCTCCGGATATGCTAAAACGCTTCTGCTCATTATATTCGGACTAATCTTCTTCTTTAGCAAAGGTCAGCAGTCCGATTCCTTGTTACCTTTCGACCGGGGAATGAATGGTGAAGCAAAAAAAAGTGCCAGAACCCTCAAACGCATCAGTCAATCCGACAGGTTTTATACGCGTATTAGGGAGAAAGCCGACAGTCTGTATATATATCGTCAGCTTTACCCCTTACTTTTCAGGGGGCCGCAAAACAGTCAGGAGATCCGGCTCGACAACCTTCCTGCTAATATAACCTTCCGGGCATACAGAAACCGTGTAATACGATCTGTTCGATTCGTTAAGCTCAAGGCCCTTGGCAGTTCCATTTACGATACGGCATACAACGAAACATCCGCTACAGTTAAAGCTATTAACCAGTTACATTTCCAGACAACTGATGCAGTAATCAGGAGATATCTGCTTTTCGAAGAGGGCGACAGACTTGATGCGGTCCTGCTTGCCGACAATGAGCGTATCCTGCGCAATGCACCCATTTTTGAGGATGCCCGTTTTATCATTGATCAGGTAAGTGCCGATTCAGTCGATGTAATACTTGTTGTTAAAGATGTTTTTCCGCTTGCAGCCTCCCTTGATATGAGTTCTGTGAACAAATTTCAGCTAAATATATTCAACAGAAACATTTTCGGATTCGGACATCAGCTTGCCCAGACAATCGGTTTTAATGCGGATTACAGTCCCTCTTTCTATCCAGGCAAGGGTGAATACATCATCCGCAATATTGCACAAACATTTACTGACCTTCAATTCACCTGGTCTGCAAATCCAATAGGTAAGCATATAGGCTTAAATATAACACGCCCCTTCATTTCTCCCGAAACACGCTATGCAGGGGGTGTCAGTGTATTGCATCAAACAGGGTGGCTTTTTGATAATACCGATATTGACCAGTTCAAATACGCCTATACACATACGGATCTGTGGACTGGGTACTCCGTCATTATAAACAGGCTGAAGGAAATTTCTGCGCGCAGACAACAGGCTGCAATAACTGCACGGTATTACCACATAAATTTCAGCAATAAACCACAGTTCTCCCTGCTCAATGCCCCCCCTATGGTAAATGTGTCGCGTTTTCTTATTACCCTGAATATTCTGCGCAGCGAATTTTACCAGACAAATATGCTCTATGGTTACGGCCGAACAGAGGATCTGCAATTTGGACATCGTGCTGAACTTATAGCAGGATGGGAAGCTGGTGAACTATACCGGCGTTTTTACAGTGCACTTAAACTCAGCCTTGCCAAACCAACAAAGCATGCAGGTCTTATAGGCGTTGATCTGCAGGCAGGCGGATACATCAGTAATGGTAAAATTTCAGATGGAGTTTTTCTTACTTCCGTTCAGCTCATTTCTCCTCTGGTATCATATGGAAATTACAGTATACGTAATTTTGGATTTATAGGCTACACTACCGGGGTAAACCGATATCTGCCCGGCAGGATATTTATCAATGATGGAGGTCCGCAGAATGTATTCAACAAATTCAACATCCCGGGTTATCAGCGTCTCAGAGGTCGGGTTGAATCAGTAATCTTCAGCCCCTACTACTTTCTGGGATTTCGGTTTACACCTTTCTGGTTTGCCGAGGCTGCAGTTATAGCACCTAAAGGACAACGGTTTATAAACCAGACTTTATATCCTGCCATTGGTGCAGGCATCCGTTTCCGTAATGAAAATCTAGCGTTCACAACGTTCCAGGTTTCTTTCACACTGCATTTCATTGCTCCCGGTGATGTGCAGAATTTCGAACTGATCTTTTCCGGACTGCCACAAAACTCTTTCGGAAAATACGTCATAGATAAACCTGAAATGGTAGAATTCAGATAAATTTGCAAATACGATAAGTTAAACTAACTATACCTACAACGTGAATAATCAAAACAATCCCGTTTATACAAAGCAGGTTGCGGAGCTGCTCACTGTTGCAAATGAGTTTTGCCTCTTTACGCAAAAAGTGCAGGATTACAGTAAGGACGATATTCTTACATACTACCGTCGCATAATTCCTTTGCTGTACCTCAAAGGATCTCTTTTGCAGGATGTAACCCCTTCCGATCCAGACCGCAATGAACGCTTTGTATTGGAGGAAGACTGGGAAAGTCTTTTCAATCTGCTGCGAAACAAGTTGTATCCTGACGACCATTTCTGGATTTGCGCTGACCCCCATCACGAAGACACAGAAGCTGAAAAAGCAAGTATAGCCGAATGTATAGCAGATTGTTATCAGGACCTGAAAGACTTCCTCATGTTATATGAGAAGAACTCACTGGCTGCCAGAGAAAATGCCGTGCATGAGGTGTATTTGTCCTTTCCTTATCACTGGGGCCCGGCCCTTACCAAAGCACTGTACGGATTACACCTTTTGTACAGTAAATAGATGAAAAATGGAAAAACTAACCAAACTACAACGGTTCAAAGCAGTGCTATCCTGGTTCGAAACCACCATGCCTGTTGCTGAAACCGAACTTCAGTACACTAACCCTTATCAGTTGATAGTGGCGGTCATTTTATCGGCACAGTGTACAGATAAAAGGGTAAACATTATCACTCCCCCGTTTTTTGAACGGTTTCCTGATGTGCATTCCCTTGCGGCAGCAAGCGAAGAAGATGTTTTTCAACTCATCCGTTCCTGCTCATATCCCAATAACAAGACTAAGCACCTTCTGGGGATGGCACGCATGCTCCTGCAGGAGTTCAGTGGCGAAGTTCCTTCCGATATCAATACGTTGCAAAAACTTCCGGGTGTCGGGCGGAAAACAGCTAACGTAATAGCCTCGGTGGCTTTTGATAAACAGGCGCTAGCAGTCGATACCCACGTTCACCGGGTGTCGGCCAGAATCGGACTCACCACCAATGCAAAAAATCCTCTGCAAACAGAAATGCAGCTTACGAAATATATACCCGGCAACAAACTGAATATAGCTCACCACTGGCTGATTCTGCATGGTCGTTACATCTGCATTGCCCGAAATCCCAAATGTCAGGAGTGCGGTCTCCGCCCTTATTGTAAGTATTATGCAAAAAACAATCCGGTAAAAACCGTACTTTAGCTTTTTAATTAAAAAATTGCGAAACCATGACACATATCAAACAGGGAGATACTTTACCTGCATTCACTGCAGTTGACCACAAGGGCAATACCATCAGCCACGAAACGCTCAAAGGAAAGAAAACCGTGCTGTATTTTTATCCTAAAGACAATACACCGGGATGCACTGCACAGGCTTGCAACATCCGCGATAATTACGATACATTGCTCCGGAACGGATACAATGTGATAGGTATCAGCCCTGACGATGAAAGATCGCATACGAAATTTGTCGAAAAATTCGAACTGCCATTCCCGCTTATTGCCGATACTTCTAAAGAATTATCGAAAATGTTCGGTGTATGGGGTCCTAAAAAATTCATGGGCAGAGAGTATGAAGGAATCAACCGCACTACCTTTGTAACTGACGAAAATCTTGTAGTCACAGAAGTGATCGAAAAAGTCGATACTAAAAACCACGTTTCTCAAATAATAAAATAATCCAAGTATTGACTATCAGCTAAAATGTTTTTTTTTACCTTTGGATAGTCTTACCGTTTATCGTAGTAATTACCCTAATTAATTCATAATCATGAGCAAGGATATTAAAGAAATCAAAGAAGTAAACAGTGAAAAACTAAAAGCATTACAGTTGACCATCGACCGCATTGAGAAATCGTACGGTAAAGGAGCCATTATGAAACTCGGAGGTGCGCCGGTCGAAGAAATGCCTTCCATATCTACCGGGTCTATCTCGCTCGATAATGCATTAGGGGTAAACGGATTACCCAAGGGCAGAGTTATAGAAATTTATGGCCCTGAATCGTCCGGAAAAACTACACTGGCCCTGCATGCAATTTCCGAATCGCAAAAGACCGGTGGCATTGCAGCATTCATTGATGCTGAGCATGCTTTCGACAGGTTCTATGCCCAGAAACTGGGAGTAAACATCGACGAACTGCTGGTGTCTCAACCCGATAACGGAGAGCAGGCACTGGAAATTGCCGAAAACCTTATCCGTTCAGGCGCTATTGACATTATTGTCATCGACTCCGTTGCCGCTCTTACACCCAGGAGCGAAATTGAAGGCGAGATGGGCGATTCAAAGGTAGGCTTACAGGCCCGTCTTATGTCTCAAGCTCTGCGTAAGCTTACTTCTACTATAAGCAAAACAGGCTGCTGCTGTATTTTCATTAACCAGTTGCGTGAAAAAATTGGTGTAATGTTCGGCAATCCTGAAACAACCACCGGAGGTAATGCCCTCAAATTCTATGCTTCGGTCCGTCTCGACATCCGTCGCATAAGCCAGATCAAAGACAATGAGAACGTGATTGGTAACAGAGTCAAGGTTAAAGTGGTTAAAAACAAAGTTGCTCCTCCTTTCCGTCAGGGCGAATTTGATATCATCTATGGTGAAGGTATTTCAAGAATTGGCGAAATCATTGACCTGGGTGTTGACAAGAATATCATCCGAAAAAGCGGCTCATGGTTCAGCTTCGAAGATACAAAACTTGGTCAGGGACGTGATGCGGTTAAAAAGCTGCTCTTCGACAATCCCGAACTTGCCGATCAGCTAGAGGCTCTTGTCAGAGCTGCCCTTAAAGAAGAGGTTCTTTAGTAAGCAGCAGTTGTCGCATTGCCTGCAAAAGCAAACACTTTATACTTTAAGATCCCCTGCCGGCAGCGGGGGATTTGTTTTTACTGTAAATTTGCACTCAGTTAAATCCATGGTTCTCTCTATGCAATCATTCTCCCGTTCAATAGCAAGTATATCGGTTATTACCCTTTTACTGTTCCTTTTTTCGTCGTGTAACCCCGGATCCGAAAACCGCAATACCCAGGTTGCCGGCAACGACTCCATAACCGACACGCTCTCCCTGCTCAGCAATGCAATTATTGCACAACCTCAGCAAATAGAGCCTTACCTTGAACGGGCACTTTATTATGCACACAAAAACATGCAGAATGAAGCGCTTGCCGACATCAATGCAGCCATGGATATCCGCGAAGATGTTGCCTCTGTGTACATTGCACTTTCCGAGGTCTACCTTTACGGAGGTAAAACGCAGCGCGCACTCGATGCACTCAAAAAAGCAGTAGAACTGGAACCCGATAATGCTCAGGTAGATGTGGCATCAGCAAAAGTATACCTTGCAATGCAGGATTACAATAAAACCTTTGCTTCCTTAAGAACTGCCCTTGCTAAAAATCCCGAAAATGCAGAAGCATTTTTTATCAGCGGACTTGCCAACGAAGAAATGGGCGATACCATCAAAGCTATAGACAGTTATCAGAGTGCAGTCGCCAGAAACAACAAACATTACGATGCGCTGAAACAGCTGGGAATTTTATTTTCTATAAAACGCGATCCGCTTGCTATTGATTACCTGCGTAATGCAAGTACTCTCCGGCCAAAATCAGCAGAACCTCTTTATGTACTGGGCATGCACTATCAGGAAAACGGCGAACCCGACAAAGCGTTAAGTGTGTATCAGGAAATTATTCAAATCGACTCCACCTACAAACTTGCCCACTATAACACCGGTTATGTTTACCTTGTGTATAAAGAAGAGTACGACAAAGCTGCCGATGCATTCAGCAGGGCATTGTATATTGATCCTGAATATGCTGATGCCTTGTACAACAGAGGGCTGGCCCGGGAATTAATGGGCGATATCACTTCAGCAAGGAGCGATTATAAGCAAGTATTACGGATGAGGGTAAACGATGATAAAGCCGTTCAGGGATTAAACCGTCTCGATAGAATTACCGGGAAATAACACACAATGTCATTGTCATCCAGTAGTCTAAGCAGTCTCAGGTTGCCTGTAATAAGCCATCTTTGATTTCACCGAGATCTGTTACCATCTCGTAAACACAATCCCTGAGTTCATTCATTAGCGAAACCATTGATTCCTTACTGTATCCTTCTCCACCATTTTCAAGATAGTAAGATGCAGTCTTCTCCATGTTTCTGGCTTTCTCCCATGCAACGGGTGCATTAAAACTTGCAATAGCTCCTTTTATGCTGTGTGCATCAAATCGAAGATCCTGAAAATTTGATGCATTGATAGACTCATACAGTTTTTCAATCTTGCCTTTGTGCTCACTGATGAAAATGTCAATGATTTCTATGAGCACTTCCTTATCAAAGTAACTGTAGGTGTCAAGAAATTCCTGTTTGTTAACCATGGGGTAAAATGTTTATAAATCAAAGGTATACAATTTATTAATAAAACTTATTGAATTTTTCTGGATTGCTCTATCTTTTTTTTCAGATCCACCAGCGAACATCCTGAACAATCCGATGAACAACCACTACACCCTGACTTCTTGTTCCTGAAGCTTTTAACAATACTCTGAACAGCAACAAAAAAAGCAGCTGCTATAATAAGATATGCCAGCACTTCCATTAAGATATCTGTTTCCATGACATTGATTTGTTATTGCAATTTCCAGTCCGCAAGGATTGGCCCGATTCCCGGGAAATAATTCGTTATCGTATAATAAATAATTACCATAACCGTACCAAAAATAACCAACGCCCAGAAACCTGCAGGTATTCCAGAGGTTTTCTGAAGATTGGTCAGGTCGCCGGCTCTTGCCGGTTTACTGAAACCCAGCAAGGTAATGGTCAGCGTTGATGCAAAGGCTTCTGTAACAGCAATGAGGCATATAAAGACGACTGTTACCTTAAGCATTATATCGCTTGCATATACCGTTGTAGAAATCAGAAGGGCCAAAAAAATGATCAGCCAGATAATCCCGTACCAGTTCCTTACAAAAAACATAAGATTAATCAGCGCAACTGTCATAAGAATAAAAGCTGCTATTTTATGCGACCCGGTCATCGCCAGAATTAGAAGCGTCGTGCCCGATAATGCGGCAAAAGGATATCCGGCGAACGATACCAGAAAAGCACGCCACTTTCCCCTGCTCTTAGTTTCTGCAATCCCCGAAGTATCTTCTTTCAGCTCTATCCTTACCACCTCGCCACTGGTTATAATAGCACCCAGAGCATGTCCGGTCTCATGAAGCAGCGTATTAACCGTTCTGAAAAACACCCCAGCTACCGGAAGCCGGTTAATAAGAAACGAAAATGCAAGCAGCAGGTAAAAAGTGAGTACGTCATTCAACGCTATCCATTTTTCAATTGTTTGCATAATTCACTGTTTTTTAACAGATTCGGTCAATATTCTCCTTACAAAAAGATACTTCCCAGCTGATACGTAACCAGCGAGGCAAGGTATGCCAGCAGAGTAGTATACACCACGACAAAAACAGCCCATTTAGTCGCTCCTGACTCCCTTTTTATTGCTGCTACAACAGCAACACAGGGGAAGTATATAAGAATAAAGAGCATAAAGCTAAAAGCTACCAACGGAGTAAATACAGGCTGTCCCTTGTGTGGCCCTTCCGTATACTTCTGTTGCTGGAGTTTCGAGATCAGCGATGCCTGACTTTCGTCACCGGTATCTGCCTGATACAGTACTCCCAGCGTACCAACGGTCACTTCTTTCGCTGCCACTCCGGTTAATAATGCAACGCTCATTTTCCAGTCAAATCCAAGTGGCTGCATTACGGGCTCAATAACTTTACCTATACGGCCAATGTATGAATTGAGTTGTCTGTTCGATTCCAGCTCAAATTCTACCTTCTCCACTTCCTGTTCTTCTTTCTCTTTAAGAGCCGAAATAACTTCCTTTGACTGCTGGGTTTGCATGATCATAGTGGCGTACTGACTGCGGATATCGGCTATCTTTTTGTGATAAACCGGTTCCTCACCGGTCGATCTCGGAAAGTAACCCATTGCCCAGATAATGATCGAAGCAACAAGAATAACGCCACCCATTTTCCTCAAATATTGTTCCGCCCTGTTCCACATGTGCTTTAGAAGGGTCCTGAGTGTGGGTGTCCGGTAGGGAGGCAATTCCATTACAAAAGGCACATCGGTTTTCTTAAACAGCGTCTTCTTGAACAGTAGTGAAGATCCAATAGCAAGAAACACTCCTATTCCATACATGGCAAACAATATAGAGCCCTGGTACTGAACAAAAAATGCACTGATAAACAATACATAAACCGGTAAACGGGCACTGCACGACATAAACGGATTGATAAGCATGGTAATCAGTCTGTCTCGCTTGCTTTCAATAATTCGTGTGGAGAGTATCGCCGGTACGTTGCATCCAAAACCCATAATAAGCGGAATAAATGACTTGCCGTGAAGGCCAATTTTGTGCATCACTTTATCCATAATGAAAACTGCCCTTGCCATGTAACCGGTATCTTCCATTATCGAAATAAACAGGTACAACAATAAAATATTGGGCAGAAAAATAATCACTCCTCCTACTCCACCAATAACCCCCTGAATGAGCAGGTCTTTCAGCATACTTTCAGGCATTGCGGACGACAATCTGGCCGAAACAAACTCTACTGTGGCTTCGATCCATTGCATAGGATATTCGCCCAGCCTGAAGGTCCCGTAAAATGTAAGCCACATCAGAAAAATAAATATCGGTATACCCCATACCCTGTGCGTTACAATAGTATCTATAACTTCACTGGTTTTACGCTGCAAAAAAGGATTAAGGGTAAAAGTTTCTTTCAGGGCCCCTGCAATAAAACCATACTTGGCATCGGTTATCAGACTTTCGGTATCCTGATTGCAGGCAGTTTCTATTCTGCCTATTTCCTCTTCGGTCGCTTTTATTATTTCGTTATAGTTTGAAATATTTTCAAGAGCCACGTCCGCGGCACGATCTTTCTCCAGCAGCTTTATCGCCATAAAACGCGACGAGACCCGATTAAGCAATTCCAGGTCACCGCTCTTATAAACGAGATTCTGTATCCTGTTAATAGCAGGCTCTATTATCCTGCCATACCCAATATGAATGTGGCGGTAAGTTTGATCGCGGTCTTCATATACATCGATAATGCGCTGTAGTAATTCATTTACACCCTTGCCCTTCGAACCTACGGTAGCAACAAAAGGAACACCCAGCAGTTTTCCCAGCCTGTCATAATCCAGCGTATTTCCGCTTGCCTCCAGCTCGTCATACATGTTCAGCACACCAATCATTTTTATGTCCATGTCGATCAGCTGAGTTGTCAGGAACAGATTACGCTCCAGATTCGACGAGTCAATGATGTTTACCACAACATCCGGCACATTTTCAATGATGTAATCCCTTACAAATAGTTCTTCGGGAGTATAGGCTGTAATGGAATAGGTGCCCGGAAGGTCGGTAACATTGAATACATAATCGCCCTTTTTAAATCTTGCTTCTTTGGCTTCGACAGTCACACCTGAATAGTTTCCAACATGCTCCCTAAGTCCCGATGCGTGATTGAAGATGGTAGTTTTCCCGGAGTTAGGGTTGCCAACAAAGGCAACGTGTATAGTTTTCTTCTTCTCCAGCGCTGCTTTTTGCAGCAAGTTTCCTATACGGGAACTAAATTCCGTTTCTTCAGGTTTATTCGTTTCGGCTTCGGTAATCACTTCTATCAGTGCAGCTTCTGCATTCCGAAGCGAAACATTGTAACCCATTACTTTATATTCCACCGGATCCATTAATGGAGCCCGCTGAATTACATTTACTTCTTTTCCGGCAACAAAACCCATTTCAAGGATTCGTTTTCTGAAAGCTCCTCTGCCGCGAATTTTCGTGATCACTCCATTTTCACCGGGAGACAGATCTGCTAGCGTCATTAGTTTTTATTTAGAATCATTATAAATTGAAGCAAAAGTATCACAATTAAACATACCAAATGAACTTTTCCGAAAAAATCGCAAAGCCTGCAACACATCGAGTATTCGGTATATATACTTGCATTATATTTGCATCTGAACAAAACACCCCAAAACACCCCTACACATGAAAAAAGCTGCCTTTTCGCTTTTAATGATGCTCTTTTTTACATCCTTATCAGCACAGTGGAGTACCAATCCTGCCATTAATAATGCTATTGCTGATTTGCCCGGTGAGCAGGCAATTCCTAAAGTAGCGGTCTGTTCTGATGGTAGCATTTACATTGCTTTTCTCTCCAATCAGACAGGCAATTATACCGTCAGGCTTCAGCGACTCGACAGCCAGGGTAACGAACTCTGGGCGCATAATGGTATTCTGATCAGTGATCAGGCAACAGATTCGTGGGTAACCGACTGGGATATGACTGCCGATGGCAGTAACCATGCTGTACTGGTTTACAACGACATCCGTAATGGAAATATGAACGTCTATGCCTGGAGAGTTTCACCAACGGGCAGTCAGGTATGGGGTGCCAGCGGAGTTACCCTGTCTAACAATAGTGCATTCAATGCAGCTCCCAAAGTCACAGTAACACAGGCCGGAAATGCCATATTTGCATGGCAGAGCGATGATGTAATTATTATGCAGAAAGTTAATCCGGCAGGCACCAAACAATGGGGCGATGCAGGCATCACACTCACTTCTGTTAATTCGCTAAGCTGGCCACAGATGCTGCCTGTAGGTACCGACGATTTTATTCTTAAATATTTTGATGATGCCGGTAACCCACCCTATCCGACACGTCTTGTATATGCCCAGCGTTACAACAGTGCCGGAGCACCGGTATGGTCAGTGCCTGCACTCATTTCCGATGCCGGAGGCATTTCCTCCTGGACTCAGATTTTTCCCTTCATAAACGACGGCAGCGATGGCTTCTACATAGCCTGGCACGATGACCGCGACAACAACATGCTTGCCTCTACCTGGGTTCAGCATGTAAATTCTTCAGGGCAGGTAGTTTTCGCTGCTGATGGTGTGGAAGCTTCCACACAGACAGGCCGTAATCATTATTATCCTCAGCTTTCTCATCCACAGGGGTCTTCTGATGTATATGTATTTTGGACAGAAATGAACGGCGACCAGAATCTTAACGGTATAAACGGGCAGAAGATTTCTGCTGCAGGCACCCGTCAGTGGGGAGAATCGGGTATTACCTTTATTGCACTCAGCTCTGCCTCTGTTGTCACAGAAGCAGCAAGCCAGACAAACACCGACATGGTCTTAATGTACTCCCTTGGCGATGCCGTTAATTCCCAGCTTAAAGCCATGAAAGTGAACAGTGCAGGCAATTATGTATGGCCTACACAGCATATTACCATAAGTTCCGTTGCATCTTCGAAGGTGCATGTCGAAATGGGCAAATATGCCAGCGATCAGTGGGTAGTGGCATGGGAGGATAACCGAAACGGCAACGTTGATATCTTTGCTCAAAACTTCTCAGTTGAAGGCACCTTAGGTCCTTATGAACTTACCTTTGGTACCATTCAGGGTAATGTAGCTTTGAATGGTGGTACAGGAAATGTCACTCAGGTGGTGGTTTCAGCAGGATCAATATCAACATTGCCCGATCCAACAGGCGACTACATCCTCACAGTACCAACAGGTACCTGGGATGTCACTGCAACACTCAATGGTTACTATCCTGAAACGGTCACAGGTGTAGTAGTAATAGAAGACCAGTCAACAAACGGAGTAGACTTTACCCTCAATCCCATACCAACTACAGGCTATCTGCAGGGAACAGTTACCCTCGCCGAAGGAAACGGTGATGTAACCCAAACCATCGTTACCGC
Organism: uncultured Lentimicrobium sp.; assembly: GCA_964643225.1. Classification (GTDB taxonomy): domain Bacteria; phylum Bacteroidota; class Bacteroidia; order Bacteroidales; family Lentimicrobiaceae; genus Lentimicrobium. The sequence continues at coordinate 78,870 of CAZXQT010000010.1, forward strand.
AGGAAACATCAGCACCAGTCCCGATGCGGGCGGATTCTACAGCATGGAAGTGGGTGTAGGCAGCTGGGATGTTACCGCACAACTCGAGGGTTACTCTTCACAAACACTCGGAAATGTTACAGTAGATCCTGGCCTTACTACGCAGGGAGTAGACTTTTTGCTGTACTTGCTGCCTCAAACCGGCTTCCTTTACGGCAATGTCAGCATCGAAGACAACCTTGCCGATGTAGTGCTTGCAACCGTAACATCAGGCACCCAGTCGGTGCATCCCGACAACTACGGTGATTTCCTGATCGAACTGCCCGTGGGTCAGCAAACAGTAACAGCATCACACCCCTATACTGAAACAGAAACCACCGAAGTAACCATACTGCCGGGTGGAAGTACCGGACAGGACTTTGATCTTACCATGCTCCGCCGCGACATGGTTTGTAAAATCTATATGTGGCCTGGCAATTCCCCGCTTAATGAATCCACAGCGATAATTACCGGGCCGGGTGACATGGTGCTTACCGATATCCAGACAAACGACTCTATCATTTTCCCACAGGTGCCTTTTGGTCATTATATTGGAACAGCACACTGGCAAAACACCTACTTTGAGCACGATACATCGCATGCAGTAATCGACCAGCTTAACAACCTGATCGAGATTTCAATCCTCTTCGAATCAGCAAAGAATTACGATATTCAGGAGCTTAAAATCAGTCCTAACCCTGTCTCAGCCAACGACTTTATCAGCTTTGGCTCCGATATTCCACAGCAAGGAATACTTACCGTTTCCGACCCATCAGGAAAGAAAATTTCAGAAATTTCCTTAAAAACTTCCGGTATGCTGAAAATTCCTGTTACTTTGCTGCTTAATCAACAAAAACCGGCAAAAGGTGTATATTACCTGCATTTTGTTTCAGGTAAACAGCTGTTTACGGGAAAATTATTAATCAGAAACTAAATCGCAACTTAATATTTCCAAACATATGACAAATCAAATGCGTAAATTCCTTTTCTTATTCTTATCGGTTACCCTTTTAGTTGCAACAGCCTGTCAGCGTAAAGCAAAAGATCCTTCCGAGGGCCTTCCTGCTGGTGTACATGCAGCAACAGTTGTTGAAGTAAAGCAGGCATCGGGGTACTCTTACTTTAATGTATTTGAAGATGGCCGCCAGTTCTGGATGGCAACTCAGATACTCGATGCAAAAGAAGGTGATATCATTTACTATACCGATGCCTTCGAAATGAAAGACTTCAAGAGCAAAGAACTCAACAAAACCTTCGAGTCTATCATGTTTGTGAACGATGCCACATTAAAGCTCGAAGAAAAGCCACAGCCTCAGACACAGGGCAAAGCTAATCCCGACAAAATAGCCGGACTTGAAATGGCAAAAGCTCCGAATGGCATCACTATTCAGGAACTTTATGCTGATCCGGCAAAATACGAAGGTAAAGAAGTGAGCATCCGCGGTATCATCGTTAAGTATAATACTAAGATCATGAACAAGAACTGGGCGCACATTCAGGATGGAACAGCCCACAACGACAAATACGACCTTACCGTTACCACCGAAGAGCAACTCGGTGAAGGCAATGTTGCCATATTTACTGGTACTATAATTCTGAATAAAGACTTTGGCTACGGTTATAAGTACGAAATTCTCATGGAGAATGCTAAAACCAGTGAACTGGAGAATGCCAGCGCACACATTTAAAGCCTGAATAATCAAGAACCTGTAAAGAGGTTTGACGTTTTAACCGGAAAGGTTGCATTCGTCAAACCTCTTTCGCTATTTTTGCTACCGGCATTATTCAACCGGGCCCTCTTCATGCAAGTAAAATTACTCCACACTTCCGACTGGCATCTTGGCCAGAATCTGTACGGCTTTTCACGTCTCTTTGAGCAACAGATCTTTCTTAGCGATCTGCTCGAATCCATTAAAGCAGAACAAACAGACGTACTGCTGATCAGCGGCGACATTTTCGATGTATCGAATCCATCGGCAGATGCCATGAAGACCTACTATAACTTTTTATACACGGCTGCTGCAAGATTTCCCCAATTGCAGATCATACTGATTGCCGGAAACCACGATTCACCATCGAGACTCGAAGCACCTAAAGAATTGCTTCAGCTATTCAATATAACTGTAGTGGGAACCATCGAAACCACACCCAAAGGTCGTCTTAACACCGAAAAACTGGTAGTTCCGGTTATTAAGAACAAACAGCGGGTCGGGTTATGTATTGCCGTGCCATTTGTGCGTAATGGCGATTATCCCCATCAGGGAGCCTTTAACCTCACTTACGAACAAAGTGTCGAAAACATTTACCGTGAATCATGCGAGTATGCCCTCGCTAACAGGCTGCCCGGCGAATTCCTCATCGCCATGGGACATTTGTATGCGCAGGGAGGCGAATACTCATCTGATGCAAGAACTGAACGACCCATAATGGGCGGAATCAATGCCGTGGATATCGATGCGCTGAGTCCTGAAATTCTATATACGGCTCTGGGGCATCTGCACAAACCGCAAAGTCTGTCGAAAGAGCAAAACATCCGATACTCCGGCAGCCCAATCCCTATGTCGTTTTCTGAGCTTGATTATCCCCACTTTACTATTTCCGTTACTATCGGTGAAGATCATGCCGTAACAGTATCACCCGTTCCTGTACGCTCCTGTCCCCTGCTCCACCGCATACCTGCCAAACCACAACCGGTTGCCGATGTACTGGCACTTCTGCAGCAATTTCCCGGTGAAGAGGAACAAGTTGCAATTGACAGCTATCTTAAGGCTGGCAGCGGTTTTAACAATCCTCCCGCCGGCCCCATGCTCGAAGTACAGGTGCTGCTTACTGGTCCCGAACCTGCACTAAAGTCAAAAATTGAAGAAGTCCTCCGCGAGCGCAATGCTCATCTGGTCAAGATAAATGCCGTTCTTCCCGATGCTCCCAGGGCCGCATCCCTTCCCGCGAAAGCGAAAGAGCTCGATACCCTACAGCCCGGTGATCTCTTAAAGCTGGAATATGCCCGGCTATACAAAGAAGAGCTTCCCGATGAACTTCTGCTGCTGTTTGCAGGTGCTATGGAAGAGGCACTAACAAACGACAGTGAAACGAAGCCTGCGACTGAATTAAAAGCAACAATCTGACTGCAAACCCCATGAAAATACTGAGCATAAAAGGCAAGAACCTCGCATCCATAGAAGGGGAATTCAGCATCGATTTCACGGTAAAGCCTCTTGTAAACGCCGGATTGTTTGCCATAACCGGTCCCACCGGTGCCGGTAAATCAACCATACTCGATGCCCTCTGCCTGGCACTATACGATAAAACTCCAAGGCAAAAAGCTGCCAGAGAGTCGAACGTTAAAATCAGTGATGGCGATGAAAAAGAAAAGCTCAGCCAGAGCGACTCCCGACTTATTCTTCGCAGGGGTTGCTGGGAAGCTTTCGCTGAAGTGTCCTTCGTTTCGGTCAACGGCGCTCGCTATTGCAGCAACTGGAGTGTACGAAGGGCCAGAAACAAAACCAGCGGAAACCTGCAGGCTTCTAACATAGCCCTTTACAATACAGATACAGCTCAGCCTGTGCCAGGTACAAAATCAGAGCTGCTCAGCGAAATTGAAACGCTCACCGGAATGACCTTCGATCAGTTTACCAGAGCGGTGTTGCTGGCCCAGAACGAGTTTACAGCCTTTCTCAAAGCCAGTCAGCAGGAAAAAGCCGACTTGCTGGAAAAACTGACCGGCACCGATATCTATTCCGGTATTTCAGCCGTTGTTTTCAGAAGAACCAGAGAAGCTGAAAATTTGGTACGCGAAGTTCAGCTTCACCTGGACCATACCAGAGTTTTCACCGGTGAAGAACTGCTATCCATTCAGCTACAACTGGCATCTGCCGTCGAAAACACCGCTACGTTAAAAATGCAGACTGAGCAGCTTAAGAAGGTGCTCGAAACCGGTGTCCGCATACAGTCCCGGCAGGAACAGCTCAAGAAGGCATCTGCTGCTCTCACCCTGCAAACAGAATCACTTACCGCAGCCGAACTACAGATTCAAAAAGCCAAAAATGAACTATCCCGGATACAGGAAGAACAGAAAACCGTAACTCCCCAGCTGAATGAGGCCCGGCAGCTCGATACCCTCATTAACTCGATGCAGCAGCCGATAGATTCCGCTTCTGCGGAAGTGCAGAAAGCAGCGGGCAATCTTGAGAAAACACAGCAGGAAAACACAAACATTGCCGGTAAGATCCCGGAACTGGAGAGCGCAATCAGCGAAAGCCGGAACTGGCTGTCAGTGAATGAACAGCGAAAACCTCTTGCGGATAATGCTCAGACCATACTGGCCCGGTTGCAGGAAGCTACAAAAGAACACACTAAACAACAAGCACTGACAATCCGCCAGCAAAATATCCTTGAAGATAACAAAACCCTGACCACACAAAAGGAAGCCGGTGCTGTTTTGCTTGAGGAACTTTACGATCAGCTTAAACCCATCGAAGACCGGCTTAAAACGTTGCACGATGAACTACAACGGCTTAAAGCGCAGGACCTCACTTTCGATGATGAAAAACTAACCAATTCTATTGACGAATTGCTCCGGGCCAGAGATCTCCTCTCAAAACTCTCAGATTATACCGGTGCCGTTGCGGAGGAGTCCGAAAAACTGCAGGATTTTACACGCCAGTCAGAAGATATGGCACTGCTGCTGAAAAAGCTTTCCGGTGAATTGCCCATTGCCGCAGCGCGCAAAGACACCGCGCGCGAAATGTACCTGCAAATAACTCTCGAAGCCTCCGAAAATGTTGAAAGTCTGCGGCGTTCCCTCAAAGATCAGTTACCGTGTCCGGTCTGCGGCAGCACAACCCATCCCTATGCTACGGAACATCCTCAGCACACAGACTCTATGGAAGGGCTCAAACGCACCATGGAAAACCTCGCCACACAGTATAATAAGCTCGAAAGTGAGCAGCATCTGCTGCAGCAGAAAAATGCAATGCTCGAAACAGAGAAGAATAATACTTCCGCCGTTCTGCAGGAGAGCAGCAAAGAACTTGAACGTCTTAAAAGTCAGTGGTTACTGCAGCCGGTTTACTCCGAAGTTGCCGGTTTAAGCGAACCAGATACCGATGAATATATCGAAACCAGGCTTAATGCCTTAAAATTGCAAAACCAGCAGGCTATACAAATCCGCAACCGGATTCGTTCACTCGAAAAAGATGGGAACGCCGACGCTGCACTCATTAAGACCCTGACGCTAAAAGCTGAAGAATGCAGGAATACTATAGAAAAGGCAGACCGCGATCTCTTGCTGCTGCAGCAACAGGCAACCCAGATGAGAGAAGATATTCTTGCCTGTGATGTCGTTCTCGGGGCCATTCGCAAAGACCTGAATCCCTTCTTTGCTCAAACGGAATGGTTTGAAAACTGGAAAGCGAACCCCGCACACTTCCTCAGCCAGCTCGATGTATTTTGCAAAGAATGGAACCATCAGTCGACTCTCCTGACTGAAAATCTTTCAGCATTGCAAACCACAAAAGAACGGTTGCTCCATTTGCAGCAGCTTACTGTGCTTCATACAGATAGCCTTATTGCACGAAAAGAGGAACTCTCGGACCTGCAAAACAATCGCGAAAAACTTCGTGAAGAAAGGCAGAAGCTCTTCGGCGGACAAGAGGTATATGTACTGGAAGAGTCATTCCGTGTTGCAATACAGGAAGCAGGCAGTACCCTGGAAGCTGCGGACCTCAGTCTTCGTAAAAATACAGACACTGTAAAAGAAACCCAGGGCATCATCCGTCAGGTAAGCGACGATATCGTTGCACTGCAGATGGAATATGCAGCGCAGATGCTTAATATCAAAACATGGTTAACAGAGCCCCCGGCCGAAGATCTTGCCGAAAATGCCCTTGCCGAAAATGCCCTTGCCGAAAATGCCCTTGCCGAAAAATCATCAGCACTGGAACTATCAGCCAACCTGGTTTCCGAACTAACCCTTGCCCTCCGGCAGGATGAAGCAAACAGGCAGAAGAGCCTCGGTCTTTTGCAGGAACTGCAGATGCGGTCGCTCATGCACGAAAAATGGATGAAGCTGAATGAAATTATAGGTTCCTCTGATGGCAGAAAATTCAAGCTCATTGCCCAGAAATATACCCTCGAAGCATTACTGGTATATGCCAACCAGCATCTGGCCGATCTCTCACCACGCTATAGTCTCGAAATGGTCCCTGATACCCTTGCACTGCAGGTTGTCGACCATTATATGGCCGGAGAAATACGCAGTGTACATTATCTTTCGGGTGGCGAATCGTTTCTTGTGTCGCTTGCCCTGGCACTGGCCCTGGCTTCCCTTTCGGGTAACCGCATGCAGGTCGAATCGCTGTTCATAGATGAAGGCTTCGGGTCTTTGGACCCCGAAACCCTCAATGTAGCCATGGATGCACTCGAAAAGCTGCACAGCAACGGCCGTAAGGTAGGCGTAATCTCCCATGTACAAGAAATGACTGAACGCATCCCAACCCAGATCAGAGTTACCAGGGTATCGGGCGGAAAAAGCAAGGTCGAAATTATCGGAGCATCCTGAACCTTACCGGCGTTCCCGACGAATATCCCCCGGGTTCGAAATACCGGCTTTTTATTTGAATTACAGGCTTATTTCTTTGGTCCCCAGAATCGTGATCGAGAAACGCAGACCCACCTGCCTGAACTTCAGTGCTTCGAAGCCTGCAAATACTCCCACATTATAAAACATGTTCCCGATGCCATAACCCGGCTCCAAATAGTTCTTGTGCTGCGGTGAATACAGATAACTCAGGAACAAACTCTCCTGCCAAAGCCTGTTACGCACAAACGGCAGGCGTTTCAGCACAATAAAGGGCGACTTATACTGCACATGCGCCACTGCATAATGTTCATTGGTACTGAATTCGTAGCTGTCGAGCATCAGAAAATACGGGAAAAACTCCTTTATCCCCGCTATAAGCGGACGTTTGGCAAAGTGCTGAAACTGTGTAAACCACATAGAATCAGAGTTTACAAAGTAACCTGCCTCCACACGATAACTCAGCTTGTTGTGCATACCAATATTCTTCTGATGATTGATTACCGCACGAACAAGATCATACCGGGCATCAAATACTCCCACTTTAATCGCACGTTTCCAGCCCAGACTGAATTCCGGAGTATCGTTAAACCGGTGCCTTGCAACCCGGATTCCGTCCTTATAATAATAGTACGGTACAAAACGGTATTTCAGCACCAGTTCGGTAGTCAGTTCCTGATGGCGCGACATAGTATACTGATTGTTTTTTACGGCATTGTTAGGATCAAAATCCTTGCTCTCCCTGAAAAAGAACGAGTAATCCGAATAATTTTTCAACTCCTCATTATCTGCTGCATATACACCCGCCGAAAAAGAAAAGTCGTTTATCAGGTTGCGCTCCACCCTGAATTCCGCGTAGGTTGCATGATAAAACCGCGCAGGGTTTTCCCTGAATATCAATCCTTCGATCATGCTTTCCAGCGGATGAATGCCGTCAGTGTTAAAATCCAGTTTCTTCTGCCCGAAACGCAACCCCAGCGATCCTTTCGACCGATCATACTCCTGCTTTACCAGCATCTCCCACATAATGGCTTTGCGTGCAAAGGCATATCCCACCATAGGCTGCATTAGCAATCTGCTGTGTTTACCCGTTATACGCGTGTATCCAAAATTTGTCTGGTAACTCCATCCGTCCACCACATCGTAGCTCACCCCGAAAGGATTTATCAACCCGCGGGTTCTTAATGTATTAAGCGAATCGCGAAACAGGTTTCCTCCCATTACCAGGCTCCCCGGCCATGAAGCTCTTTTTCGCACACCATTTACGGTATCGCCCACCTTCGCCTGTTGCATCAGCTGCGCCGAATCATAGGCTTGCAGGCTTGATTGTTCTTCCGGCAAAAGGGGTATCGGCCGTATCCGGTTCCAGAAACTACTGTCCTGCTTTCGCGCGTTGCTGTCGTACGTTATTATATACCTTTCAGTATATCTGTGGTCAAACCGTAATGAATCCTTTAGTACAAGTTCCGTGCGCTTCTGCTGGAGCTTCGAAAGTTTGTATACGTCCCGTTTGCCGGGTTCTCCCAGTGCACGAAGGGCAGCAATCTTCTCATCCGTATGCATTATTTTCCGTGCCATCTTATTATGCCATGCCAGCTTTCGCGGATGGTTGATTGAATCTACAGATTGCTTTCGCGGATGATTGATTGTATCTTCATCTTGCTTTCGCAGATGATTAACCTTGTCAACTGACTGCTTTCGCTGATCAACTGCAAGGACGTCTTTTCGGTTTGCAACCGGAGCCGGCTCATTGATGTTCAGCGCAAGACTGTCATAGCGTATAGATGTATTGTAGACAAACGAACCCGAGTTTCCGAGCAGATTCATCTCCACTTTAAGTCGGTTTGTGACGGGAAGCCATGTGCCTTGCCGCACCGCATTGTAATGCTGCATAAGGCTGAGCGAGACTCCCAGCTGCGAATCCTTTACAATGTCAATATCGCTAATACACCAAATACTGTCAATAATATACAGCGTTCCGCTGATGTACTGTGCTCCTTTGCCCAGAGGTTCCACAGCAATTTTATGCACTGAGTAACTATCGTGCTTTGTCTTTCCTTCATGCCTGAACCGGTAGTAACTGAAAGAACCAGGGTATATAGGGGAGTAAGCCCCCGCAAATCCATCCGGCACATAAATGTTGCCCGAAATAAAACCAAGGGCATCGCTGTTTCCCCCTTCACCGCTGAAAAATTCAGGGAAACTGCTTTTTATCGATACAACACGCTGTTCCGTCACCCCATCTGATCTGTACGAAATTTCGTTAACCGATTCCTGCAAATAGGTATACCCTTCTTTAAGTTCCCCTTTCTCAAGATCTTCCTTCGCCATCAACTTCACCAGATCCGACAAGGCATTGATTACCAGGCTTCCGCGGATATATACATGCGCGTTGAACGATTTTACCAGACCTGCAAAATACGGGGCTCTGGCTATCACCTGCCATATAACAGCGTAGGCAGGATCCTCCTTGCCGCTCTTTATTTCCACTGTGCTCAGGTCGTATGTCATTTCCTGAAGAACAATATCCACCCGGGGGCTACCGGTTTTCACCTCCACCACTTTCGATACCGTGTGATAGCCAAGACTTTGAAAAGTGCAGGTATATTTCCCTTCCGGAACCTTAATCTCAAAAACACCGTCCTGGTTGGCTGCAGAGCCCAGACGCAATTCCTTTACATACACCGTCGAATAGGGCACCGGGCTGTTCTTGCTGTCGTGGATCGTTCCCCGAAGTACCTGTGCAGTAACATCCGCACCGGCCAGCATCAGCAACAGCGTCAGAAGCATAAAAAGTCGAATTTTTAGCATGCTCAAAGATAGAACATATATACTAAATCCGAAAAATATGCGTATCTTTATGTTTTGCCTCATATAAATCAGAAACATCCAAAATTAATAAATACCGATGACGAAGCTAACCAGAGAAGATGCCTTACGGTATCATGAAGGGGGGCGTCCGGGAAAGCTCGAAGTAATCCCAACCAAACCCCACAGCACACAGCGCGATTTATCCCTGGCCTACTCTCCCGGAGTAGCCCATCCATGCCTTGAAATTGAAAGTACCCCCGACGATATATACCGGTACACCTCCAAAGGTAACCTGGTGGCAGTCATCTCCAATGGCACCGCAGTGCTCGGACTGGGCGACATAGGAGCAGGTGCCAGCAAGCCCGTTATGGAGGGCAAGGGATTACTTTTCAAAATCTTTGCCGATATCGATGTTTTTGATGTGGAAGTCGATACTCACGATCCCGGGAGTTTCGTGCAAACGGTTAAAAACATCGCTGTCACCTTTGGAGGCATCAACCTCGAGGATATTAAGGCCCCCGAATGTTTCGAGATTGAGGAGAAACTCAAACAGGCCTTGCAGATACCGGTAATGCACGATGACCAGCATGGTACGGCCATCATCTGTTCGGCCGGCGTAATCAATGCTCTTGAACTGGCCGGTAAAACCCTCGCTGACAGCAGAATTGTCATCAACGGTGCCGGAGCGGCTGCCATTGCCTGTGCCAAACTGCTTGTGAGCCTGGGAGCCATACACAAAAACATGGTGATGCTCGATTCCAAAGGGGCCTTGCGTAAAGACCGCACAGACCTTAATAAGTATAAATTTGAGTTTGCAACAGACCGTAATATCCACACCCTCACCGAAGCAATGCAGGGGGCTGATATATTTCTGGGACTCTCCAAAGCCAACTGCGTAACTGTTGAAATGATCCGGTCCATGGCACCGACTCCCATTGTATTCGCTATGGCTAATCCCGATCCTGAGATTGCATACGATCTGGCAATGACAGCCTGCGACGATATCATCATGGCCACCGGTCGCTCCGATTATCCTAACCAGGTAAACAATGTACTGGGATTTCCCTATATCTTCCGCGGAGCACTCGATGTGCGTGCCACCTGCATAAACGAGCAGATGAAAATCGCTGCTGTACATGCCCTTGCCCGGCTGGCAAAAGAACCTGTTCCTGAATCCGTTAGCAAAGCATACAACATTAACACGCTTATTTTTGGTAAAGATTACATCATCCCTAAGCCGCTCGATCCAAGGCTTATAACCCGCGTTGCTCCGGCGGTGGCACAGGCTGCTATCGAAAGCGGTGTTGCCCGGCTCAATATTACCGACTGGGAAAACTACCGCCTTACATTGAGCCAGCGTATGGGACTCGAAAGCAGACTATTGCATTCCATTATCCTTAAAGCAAAACAAAGTCCTAAACGCATCGTCTTCCCCGAAGGCAATAACGTTAAAGTTCTTCGGGCTGCAAACGATCTTCTCCGCGAAGAAGTTGCAACACCCATTCTGCTGGGCGATGTTGCCGAAATTGAACAGCTGATTACGCAGAATCACCTCGATCTGTCCGGTGTTGCCATTTATGATCCACGTTGCTACGGATGTGAAGAAAAGCGAAGACTATTTGCTGACATGATCTGGACCATGCGCTGTCGCAAAGGTATCACGTACGAAGAAGCATACGATCTAACCTTTAACCGTAACTATTACGGAGTTATGATGGTTGAAACAGGCATGGCCGATGCCATGATATCCGGAGTAACAAGCCATTACGGCGATGTGATAAGTCCGGCACTCCGAATTATCGGCCCAAAGCCAAAACTCAACCACATATCCAGCATGTCGGTCATCATCACAAAAAAACGGCCGCTTTTCTTTGCCGATACTACGGTGAACCTCGATCCTGATGTGCAAACCCTGGTCGAAACCACCCTGCTTGCTGCCGAGGAAGTCCGTAAGTTTAATGTCGAACCTGTCATCGCTATGGTGTCGTACTCCAACTTCGGTTCAGTGAAAGAATCAGAAAAAACGAAAATCTTAATCAAAGTCCGTCAGGCAATCAAAATCCTGCACCACGAACACCCCGAACTAATAGTTGACGGTGAAATCCAGATGGACTTTGCACTCAACAAAGAACTACGCAGCCGCAAATTCCCGTTTACCCGTCTCGAAGGGCTCGATGTCAATACCATCATCTTCCCTAACCTTACCTCGGGTAACATCGCGCATAAACTCATGTACGAAATCGGGGGTTGCGAGGTCATCGGCCCCATCCTCATGGGTATGCAAAAACCCGTACACGTGGTGCCTACCGAATGTTCTGTCCGCGAAATATTCAACATGGCTGCTATTGCTGTCCTCGATGCCCAGACCCAGAATCAGGCATCTTCTGCAAAAACCCCGGACGAAAAAGTGCAGAAACAACACTAATAAAGTACCATAGCAAACACCCATAAGATAGCATCCTATGGGTGTTTTGGTATTGCTGATTTTCTAAAATTCTGTATGGATCATGATTCAGAATCGTGCCCGAGTTGTTTAACCAGCTTGTTGTAGAGTCCAAGGATCAGCAGTGAAGGAGCCCATTGTCCGATAAACATGGATGTTTCATCCCTTCTCAGAAATTTCAGCGTAAGCGATACGCCCATTGCTGCAACTGCAGTCCATAGGTAAATATCCGATGGCAGTTTGGCGGTTTGTTCTTCTATCATTCTGGCCATTGTTCCTTCCCGCTTATCGGGATTGACCTGATTCATCTTTGATTTTATTTCCTTTGCAACAGTTTCCATACGTTAGTTTTAATTTGAGTGGTTTGAGTAATTTAAGGATTTTGAGTATTTTTATGGAATTAATCTTTGTTTATTGACTTGATCTGCCGTAAACATCTGTAAATGAAACACCTCAAAAAATGAGATTGTTTATGCAGCCACTATGTTTTTTAACATTTATTTATTAATGTAAAGCCCTGTACATGAAAAAGATAATACCATTTTTTGTCAAATATTTAATCATACTGCCCATCGCTTTTACTGCATTGTTTACCTGTTCACCTGTAGCTGCCCAGCAAAAATCACCGAACTCCGGCCGGGCCGAAAAGCAAAAATCAATCTATAACCTACCGGTGGCAGGCATCGTAAAAGATCTGACCGACGATCAGCTTCTGGAGCTCGTACAAAAGCAAACATTCCGTTACTTCTGGGATTTTGCCCATCCCGTCAGCGGCATGGCCCGTGAACGCAGCAATGTTGCCTACGACTATGGCAACGAAGTAGTTACCACCGGTGGCACTGGATTTGGAGTCATGGCTGTGGTTGTAGCGGCAGAACGCGGATGGATAACCCGGGAAGCTGCTGCCGCACACCTGCTTAAAATAGTCAAGTTCCTGTCAAAAGCCGATGCTTACCATGGAGTTTTTCCTCACTGGCTGCATGGCGAAACCGGCAAAGTAATTCCTTTCAGCCGTAAAGACGATGGCGCTGACCTTGTCGAAACTTCTTTCCTTTTCCAGGGACTGCTCACCGCTCGCCAATACTTCCGCAACGACGATCCTACAGAACAGGAACTGCGCAACCGCATAAACGGATTATGGAACGATATTGAATGGAACTGGTTTACGCGCGACGGGCGTAAAGTGCTGTACTGGCACTGGAGCCCGAACAACGGCTGGGCCATGGATTTTGCCATCCGCGGTTTTAACGAGTGCCTGATCACCTATGTGCTTGCCGCAAGTGGTACCCGGTACCCTGTTGATGCCTCCGTATTCCACGACGGCTGGGCCAACAGTACATTCTTTAAAAACGGCAAGGAATACTACGGAATAAAACTGCCTCTTGGCTTCGATTACGGTGGGCCGATGTTTTTCGCACACTACTCTTTTCTTGGCCTCAACCCGCGAAGTTTGAAAGACCGCTACGCCAGCTACTGGGAACAAAACGTCAATCATACCCTAATCAACCGGGAGCACTGCATTAGAAATCCAAACAACTTTAAAGGTTACGGCCCAAACTGCTGGGGTCTTACCGCTAGCGATAACCATGAAGGCTATAATGCCCATTCGCCCGACAACGACCTGGGGGTAATAACACCCACTGCAGCGTTATCGTCCTTCCCCTACACGCCCGAATACTCCATTCAGGCTCTTCGCTACTTCTATTATGAGCTCGGCGACAAAATCTGGACAGAGTACGGCTTTACCGACGCCTTCAACCTGAGCAAAGACTGGTATGCCACATCACACCTGGCCATCGACCAGGGCCCCATTATCGTCATGATCGAGAACCACCGCACCGGTCTTCTCTGGCAACTTTTCATGAGTGCCCCCGAGGTGCAGGCGGGATTGAAGAAGCTGGGGTTTGAATGGTAGTAGGTGGTAGTACGGGTGGGACAAGTTGGACTTGTGTGACGAGTGGGACGGTTTACGTTTTAGCTAGCCGATAAGTTTTTTGTAAGAGTTTATATAAAGGGACCACCTTGACGGTGGCCCCCTTTTAATATTTAATTCGGGTTTAGTCAGGCGGCTTTGGTAGTGCAATAGAGAGAATTCTCATACCAACAGAACCGGCGCAGCAGTCTAAACCGCAAAGTGCTTCACACTTTGCGACTAAACCGGCGATGCGCAGCGAGCCGTCTGAACCGCAACGCACAGCGTTGCGACTAAACTATATAGAGTTGCAATTACAGGCCGGGTGCCAACTCCGGCCTGCAGCATTTGTGATATTTTATCAGGCCGTGGACTTAACGGCCTATAACTATTTCCAGGATGTCAAAG
>CAZXQT010000011.1:0-89266 GCA_964643225.1 uncultured Lentimicrobium sp.
CCGGTGATGACCGACCTGGTTAATTCATCCAGCAGCCTGAACCCTCCGAAAAGCATCAGAAGGTTCAGTGCCAGAGTGAATAAGGACAGATAAACCGAGAAGCGGTATGTTTCACGCTTGTACTTTATATAGGTCTGGTATTTACCGGTTGAATAAACATCCGTCAGGTTGCCCGGTACCGATACTTTGCGCGATCTATTGTTAAGATATTTCAATATTTCCGCGACAGCGAAATCAATAATTACCAGCAGAACGATAAGATAAAATATCAGGTGTGCCATACCCATCAGGTCAGTTTTTAGAGTTTCTTACCAATATAGAAAACATACCCGTAAAACTCTTTATACTTCTGGTATAATTTTGCCTCGTAGCGCTCATTCTCTACCAGCGAAGAGGCAGCAGGGTTATTGGGATGTTTAAGCAAAAACAGTTCCTGTGCTTTAACCTGCAGGTCGTAAAATTGTTCGGTCCAGCAGTATTCAGGAAGTATAAACGCTGCAACCGGGACGTAGCCGGCTGACTGCATAACAGAAAGGTTATTTGGAATGGTATCTATGAGAGGATATGCCGCCTGCCAGAAGTTGTATATTTCTTCAGGCCGGCTGCCGCTGAACCAGGATGCTTCGGTAACAGCAATATAGCCACCCTTGCGGAGAAGCCGGTTCCACTCCTTCATGCCCCGTTCAAAGCCAATATTGTAAATAGCGCCTTCTGACCAGATAAGATCTATAGATTCATCGGCATAGTCCAGGTTATCCATCGATCCAACCACGCCTTTTACTCTTTGGCTAAGCTGCAGCTGACGGGCATTGCTGTTGAAGACTTCAATAAAGCCGGGAAAAAGGTCAATGCCGGTAATATTTCCGGGGGCATTTTGTGCCAGCACCATTGTCTGGCCACCCGTGCCACATCCAAGGTCGAGTATCTGAGATGTCTCTGAAAGGTTATCGATAAAGCTCAGTGCCTTCTTCGTCATTTCTGGACTACCCGGTCCCTGCCTTTCAAGAAAGGAGAAATAATCGCAAATAAGGTTAAGGTCAAATTCGTGTATTGTCTTAAATTCGTCGCTCATGATGTTTAAAATTAACTGCCCCACTTTGAGGACAGAGGTAATAAAATAAGTGAATAAAGTACCACGGCACGGTTTGTGCCTTAAAGGGTTCTTTAGCCGGTGGGCTAAAGACTAGCCGACAATATCCGAATTAATAAACATCCAGTGATTTTACAGTGCAAATATATAGAGATTTAAGATAGAAAGGGGGGCGCAAAAAAAAAGAGCGACAAGCAATAAAGTTGTCACTCTCTTTTATAAAAAGTTTAAATGCTCAGACTTAGTTGCAACCGCAACCACAGCCACAACCACCAACCGGTTGCAGAACGCCGAGTTCTTTAGCTACCTTGGTGAATGCATTGATACATTTATCGAGATGCTCGCGGGTATGTGCTGCAGAGATCTGAACACGGATGCGGGCTTGTCCTTTGGGAACGACCGGATAGTAGAATCCTATCACATAAATACCTTCATCGAGTAAGCGGGAAGCCATTTCCTGCGAAAGCTTTGCATCATAAAGCATAACTGCTACGATTGCGCTTTGGGTAGGTTTGCAGTCGAAACCTGCTTCAATCATTTTCTGGCTGAAGTATGCGGTGTTCTCGTGTAGCCTGTCCTGTAATTCGTTGGTTTCGCTCATCATATCGAACATCTTGATTCCTGCGGCAGCAACCATTGGAGGAATAGAGTTTGAGAAGAGGTATGGGCGTGAGCGCTGGCGAAGCATGCTGATGATTTCTTTTTTACCGGTTGTAAAACCACCGATTGCACCACCGAATGCCTTACCAAGGGTACCGGTAATGATCTCAATTTTACCGCGCAGATTGTGCAATTCAGTAACACCACGGCCTGTAGCGCCAACAACGCCGGCTGAGTGGCATTCATCAACCATGATCATAGCATCGTATTTCTGAGCAAGAGCGTGGATCTGGTCCATTTTGGCAACATTACCGTCCATAGAGAAAACGCCATCGGTAACAATCAGTCTAAAACGCTGTGCCTGTGCAGCTTTTAGCTGTTCTTCGAGGTCGGCCATATCTGAATTGTTATATCTGTATCTAACAGCTTTACACAGTCTAACGCCATCAATAATAGAGGCATGGTTGAGAGAGTCAGAAATAATTGCGTCGTCTTCGCCTAAGAGAGGTTCAAAAACACCACCGTTTGCATCGAAACAGGCAGCATACAGAATGGTATCTTCGGTTCCGAAAAATTCGGCAATCTTTCTTTCAAGTTCTTTGTGAAGATCTTGTGTGCCGCAAATAAACCGTACAGATGATAACCCGTAACCGTGAGAATCAAGAGCTTCCTTGGCAGCCTGAATTAATTTTGGGTTGTTTGATAACCCAAGATAATTGTTTGCACAGAAGTTCAAAACCTCAGCACCGGTATTAACTTTAATTTCTGCACCCTGTGCAGAGGTAATGACCCGCTCGTTCTTATACAGACCGGCTTCCTCGATACTGTTAAGTTCCTGCTGCAGGTAGCTTTGCATACGATCGTACATAGTAAATCCTTTTTATGTTATAGTGTTGTTTGTTAATTAACAATGCGCAAAGATATCACTTTTGAACTTGCTGTAAATTCTTTTGGACATATTTTTGATATTATTTAACACTGTTGATAATCAGTCAATTAAACCTTTTAAGGAAAGATTGGTGTACAGGCATATTTTTTATGCTGTTAGCTAAAATATTGTAATTTTGCCGGCAGTTATTGTTAACCGATTAACAACCAGAAAAATATTAAAAACCCGATGAAAAACATCCTAGTTATTGGTTCAGTGGGCCAGATTGGTTCAGAACTTACCCTCGAGCTCAGAAAAAGATATGGCAACAGCAATGTTATTGCAGGCTACAGATCAACCAAACCCACCGGCGAACTCCTTGAATCGGGACCGGCAGAGATAGTTGATGCAACCAACATGGAGCAGATAACCGAGGTGGTTAAGAAGTATAAGATTGATACTATTTATAATCTGGCTGCTATTCTTTCGGCTGTAGGTGAAAGCAAACCTCTTGCTGCATGGAATGTAGGTATCGGTGGTTTAATGAACTGTCTGGAAGTGGCACGCGAATACAACTGTGCACTGTTTACCCCGAGTTCCATCGGAGCTTTTGGTGGCGGAACCCCGCTCGATAACACTCCACAGGATACTATTCAGCGTCCGCAGACCATGTACGGCGTAACCAAGGTGACCGGCGAACTGCTCAGCGACTATTACCACAAACGTTTTGGTGTTGACACCCGTTCGGTACGTTACCCGGGTATTATTTCGAATGTTACCCTGCCGGGTGGTGGAACAACCGACTACGCCGTAGAGATCTATTATGAAGCTATTAAAACCGGTAAATTTACCTGTCCGCTCGGAGCCGGAACATTCCTTGATATGATGTACATGCCCGACGCAATCGATGCAGCCATCGACCTCATGGAAGCCGATGCTTCTAAACTGGTTCACCGTAACTCGTTTAACGTTACAGCCATGAGCTTCGATCCTGAAATTATTGCTGCCGAGATTAAGAAACATATGCCGAATTTCGAAATGACCTATGCAGTGGAACCTATGAAACAAGCCATTGCCAATTCCTGGCCAAACAGTATGGACGACAGCTGTGCACGCAATGAGTGGGGCTGGAGTCCAAAATGGAACCTCGAAAAAATGACTGCCGATATGCTGAAGGTTATTGGCGAAAAGCATGCAAAGGGACTCATCTAACACTAACTAACTAGTAAGACTTCCTAAAACTATGCCTCCACATGGTGGAGGCTTTTTTTTTCAAAAAAGTTTAAGAAACTATTGACAAGTGGTATTGAAATGTTGTATTATTGTGCTATCAAAATGATATCACAATGAAACCTATCGAACAAGAAAAAACCACAACCCCAATCTCCGGGTATGTAATGCTGACAGTGATACTGCTGTTACTTGCATTCTCCATTTACAACTTCGCCAATAACAACCAGGTGACATGGCTCATGGTCGTGTCGGTGATAGTTGTTATTATTGCTGTTTTCCTTATGGCCGGCCTCCTGGTAGTTAATCCGAACGAATCGAGTGTAATGGTGCTGTTTGGTGACTATATCGGTACCGTTAAGAGTAACGGATTTTTCTGGGTTAATCCTTTCTACAAACGTCGTAAGATCTCACTCAGAGCCAGAAACCTGAACAGCGATCCTATTAAGGTTAATGATAAGATCGGTAATCCGATAATGATAGGCATAGTGCTGGTATGGAAGGTTGATAACACCTTTAAGGCAGCCTTTGAAGTTGACGACTACGTTCACTATGTGGAGATACAAAGTGAAGCAGCCATTCGTAAACTTGCCGGTCATTACCCGTACGATAATTTTGATGATGAACAGGCAGAGATCACCTTGCGTGCAGGTGGGGAGGAAGTGAATCACGTGCTGGAACAGGAACTGGCCGAACGACTGGAACGCGCCGGCATTGACGTTCTCGAAGCACGCATCAGTTACCTTGCATACTCAGCCGAAATTGCAGGTGCTATGCTGCGCAGACAGCAGGCTTCGGCAATCATTGCCGCACGGATCAAGATAGTTGAAGGTGCTGTAAGTATGGTAGAGATGGCTCTCGATCAGCTTTCGAGCAAGAATCTGGTTGATCTCGATGAGGACAAAAAAGCTGCAATGGTAAGCAATCTTATGGTTGTTCTTTGTTCTGATAAAGATGCCGCACCGGTAATTAACACGGGCACGCTGCATCAATAAACAAGGTTTAGTAAGAACTTTAAACAGTATATGGGCCAAAAGAAACCATTTGTACTCCGGCTGGATGAGCAAACGCTCGAAGCTGTCGAGAAATGGGCTGCCGATGAATTTCGCAGTACCAACGGGCAGTTAGAGTGGATAGTAAACAAAGCACTCAAAGATGCAGGTCGCCTCAAAAAACCTGCACCCGATAAAGGCAAGCAAACAGAAGATAAATAAAAACCGGCAGTCGTAAGGGCTGCCGGTCTCATTATCAGATCTTTATTTTATTATCGTTAAGTAACCTGTAAATTGTAGTCTTACCTATTTCAAGCTTTTTGGCAACCAGTCGCACCTTGTTGTCGTACTTTTGCAGAAAATGCTCAATGATGCGCCTGTTGTATTCATCAAGTGTCATCTCTTCGTACAGGAAATCCTGATTAATAGTGGTAGTGGAGAACGAGATGTCGCTGTCTTCAATGGTGTTGGTATTGGTCATTACGGCCGCAAGTTCCATTATGGCCTTTAGTTCACGCACATTACCCGGATAGTGGTATTTCTGCAGCTTATTGATAGCCTGTGGCGAAATAGAAAGTTTCTTCAGTTTGTTTTTCACACAGAATTCATCAACAAAGTGTCGTGCCAGCAACACGATGTCGTTGCCGCGATCGCGGAGTGGCGGCAGGTTAATGGGCAGCCCCAGTAATCTGTAATAAAGGTCTTCTCTGAATAGTCCGTTCTTTACCTGCTCGAGAAGGTTTTTATGTGTAGCGACCACCACACGTACATCCAGCTTAACTACCTCATTTCCACCAACCCTGGTTAGTTCTTCTTCCTGCAGTACCCTGAGAAGTTTAGACTGCATGTTAAGGTCCATATCGCCGATCTCGTCGAGGAATAGTGTGCCTTTGTTTGCTTCTTCAAAGCGGCCTATCCTGCGGTTGGCGGCTCCCGTAAAAGCACCTTTCTCATGACCAAACATCTCACTTTCTATGAGTTCTCTTGGGATGGCAGTAACATTTACAGCCACGAAGGGCTTCTTGCTCCGGGCAGAAGAAAAGTGAATGGACTTTGCAACCATTTCTTTACCTGTTCCGGTTTCGCCGTATATGGATACAACTATATTGGTTTTGGCGGCTTTCTCGATCAGGTTGAATACTTTATTTATTGCAGGACTGTTACCTTTTATGAGGTTCGAATATTCGTATTTCTTGCCGATCTCTTCTTCGAGCTCTGCAATTTTGTGTTTCAGTTGCAGGTTTTCGCGAATGTTTCGGGTAATGTTCCATAAACGTTCTTTGGTGTCCTGGTCTTTGAGGATGTAATCGTAGGCTCCTTTCTTGAGTAACTCAATAGCGGTAGCCAGATCCTGCTGGCCCGAAACAATAACCACGGGAATTTCAGGATTAAACTCCTGTACCTGTTTCAGGATCTCCAGTCCTGTCATGTCGGGCAGATTATAATCGAGCGACACGAGGTTGGGGTTTTTATACAGGTTCTTGATCAAACTCTTGCCATCAGGAAAAATCTCTACACGGTTGTCGGGATTTAAAGAGAGGTGATAGGAGATGATCTTTGCAAAGATCACATCATCTTCGACAAGGAAGATCTTAAACGGTTCTTCGTTCATGGGAATGGGAGTTGGATCCTACAAATATAATACGAAATCAGGACAATTTATTCAAAAAGGGACATAATTTCATAAAAGGGCAATTTCTCTGAAAAACCTCTTATGATTCAGACGGCAGATATCGGCTATAGGTATTGGTTTCTGATTTCGTTCATTACCTGCAGAAAGTCGTCGAACTGTACCAGCGTCATCAGTTTCATCCTGAACGGTTTAAAATCGGGCAGTCCCTTAAAATAGTGCGAATAATGGCGGCGCATTTCGAGCATGCCGCTCATCTCACCTTTCCATTTAACAGATTCTGAGACATGCCGAACGCAGGTATCTATGCGGTTTTCAAGGGTAGGTTCAGGCAGGGTTTCACCGGTTTCCATATAATGGCTGATATCTTTAAATATCCACGGGTTACCAATGGCAGCCCTGCCAATCATAATTCCGTCGGTACCGATATGATCGCGGGCATAAATGGCCGATGGTACATCCTTAATATCTCCGTTACCGATGATGGGAATAACCATGCGCGGGTTTTCTTTTACCTGCCTGATCAGCGACCAGTCGGCCACACCCGAATACAGCTGGGCTCTGGTTCTGCCGTGAATGGTGAGTGCAGCAATGCCCAGATCCTGCAGGTTTTCTGCAAGCGACACGATTATCTGTGATTTCTCGTCCCATCCTAGGCGGGTCTTAACAGTAACAGGCAGGCTAACAGTCTTAACTACCTGACGGGTTATTTCAAGCAGAAGGGGCACATCCTGTAAAAGAGCAGCACCGCCGCCCTTATTAACGATCTTACGTACCGGGCAGCCAAGATTAAGGTCAATCCAGTCGGGTTCGGCCTCTTCGGCAACGCGGGCAGCATTAACCATTGCTTCTACCGAACTGCCGAACAACTGAATCCCTACAGGTCTTTCTGCGTTAGAAAAGTCAAGCTTACGCAGACTTTTCTCCACATCTCTTATAAGCCCGTCAGCGGCAATGAACTCTGTAACAACAGCCGATGCACCCATCTCTCTGCAAATGAGCCGGAACGGAGGATCTGTAATATCTTCCATGGGGGCCAGCAGAAGCGGAAATCTGCCAAGATCAACATTGCCAATTTTCATTTTCGGGTAGTTATGAGCGTGCAAATTTAAGCATTATGGCTATTGGGAGTAATGCCCTTATTTACCTGAGAATGACACTAATTTGTATTATCTCTAAATTCAGAAAATATTGGTTATAGACTTATATATCTTTCTAAATTTGTAACACACAGATATTTCATTGGCCAAAAATGAAAACACGAAGAGAGTTTATTAAGATTTCTGCGCTGGGCATTGGTGCAGCAGCAGTTGCATCGCAGAGCAGCCGTTTCGGGCTACCGTTATTTGCAGGCGAAAGCAATACAGAGGCCGGCAAGTCGGCAAAGCTGATCCCTACCTACTGTGAAGTGTGCTTCTGGAAATGCGCTGCATGGGCTCACATCAGCGAAGACGGCACAATCAAAAAGCTCACCGGCAATGCAACCGATCCCCAATGCAACGGAAGGCTGTGCCCCAGAGGAACCGGTGGGGTTGGTATGGTGTACGACAACGACAGGCTTAAGACACCGTTGATCAGGGTGCAGGAAAATGGGGCACAAACATACAGGGAGGCAACGTGGGATGAGACCCTGGGTTACATTGCGACGAAAATGAAAGATATCGCTGCAAAGTATGGGCCTGAAAGCATTGCTCTTTTTAATCACGGCTCGGCAGGAGGGCATTTCTCGCACCTGTTGAAAGCCTTTGGCTCTTCCTCTATTACAGCTCCTTCCTTTGCACAGTGCCGCGGTCCAAGAGAAACCGGCTTTGAAACTACCTTTGGAGCGCAGGTTGGAACACCCGAGCCAACCGATATTCGCGATACCCGGTGTCTGGTACTCATAGGATCGCATATTGGTGAGAATATGCATAACGGGCAGGTACAGGAATTCTCTGATGCCGTTGATAAGGGTGCTACGATAATTACGGTGGACCCACGGTTATCGGTTGCTGCGAATAAGTCGAAGTACTGGCTGCCCATAAAACCGGCAACAGATATTGCGTTACTGCTGGCCTGGATTCATGTGTTGATCTTTGAAGAGATATATAACAAACCCTATGTGGCTATGCACACCACAGGGCTCGACCGGTTGAAAGAACATGTACGGCCGTTTAGTCCTGAATGGGCCTATGGCATTACCACCATACAGCCTTCGGTTATTCGCGAAACAGCACGCGAGATGGCAAATGCCGCACCCTCTGTGATTGTGCATCCGGGCAGACATGTTACGTGGTATGGTGACGATGCTCAGCGCTCAAGAGCCATTGCCATTCTAAATGCCTTACTCGGAAGCTGGGGTGCACGTGGTGGATTCTTTATGAAGGAAGCGGTGGGGGTACCCGATTTCCCGCACCCGCCGTATCCACAGCCGGCATGGTCATGGCACGAACTGTTGGGTGACAAATATCCGCTTGCATCGATGTCGGTTTCCAATACATTCATCGAAGCAAGCATCGATGCCAATAAGAGCAAATATCCTGTAAAAGCATGGTTTGTTGCAGGTACCAATCTGCCGGTCTCTATACCAATGATGGACCAGATGCAGCAGGCGCTGCAGGATCTGGAGCTTGTGGTGGTAATTGATACCATGCCTACAGATGTTACCGGTTTTGCCGATGTGGTATTGCCAGAATGCACCTACCTTGAACGGCACGACGATATACGTGATGCCCCGCACCGTGAACCTACGCTGGCAGTGCGGCTCCCTGCCATTGAACCTATGTGGCAGACTAAGCCAGCATGGTGGATTGCCAAACAGCTGGGTGAGAGACTGGGTCTGGGAAAGTACTTTAATTATAAGGACTACGAGGAGGTGATCTCCTGGCAGCTGCAGCAGGTTGGCCACACGTTAGACGAGATGAAGAGCAGGGGCGTTGTGGTTAAAGAGCGTAAGCATGATCTGTATATTGATCCGTCGCTGCCGTTGGAGTTCCATACAACCTCCGGAAAGATAGAATTGTATTCTGATTACCTGCAATCTCTGGGATTCGATCCGGCGCCTTTATATACTCCGCACCCGGAGCCACAGGAAGGGTTTTACAGGCTCATTTATGGCAGGGCGCCCATGCATACCTTTAGCAGGACCTCCAACAACGCCTACCTTACTGACCTGATGGATGAGAACAGTGTGTGGGTACATCCACGCGTTGCAACGCTGTGGGGGCTCGAAGAAGGTAAATACACCTACCTGCAGAATCAGGATGGCATAACAACAGACTTCCCTGTGAAGATCAGGGTAACAGAAAGGATACGGTGGGACTCTGTTTACATGGTGCATGGCTTTGGTCACACCAATAAAAAGCTAACAAGGGCCTATGGCAAGGGTGCAAACGATACACAACTGATCACAAATGTGATGGTTGATCCGCTTATGGGTGCAACGGGCATGCGTGGCAACTTTGTAACATTTACTACTTCACCATCTAACAATAACGGGGAGGCAGCCATATGAGATATGCAATGGCAATTGATACTTTAAAATGCGTTGGTTGCAGTGATTGTGTTATTGCATGCCAGCTTGAGAATAATGTACCCCTGGGTTTCTGCAGAGACTGGGTGGTAGAAAGCGTTCACGGCACCTACCCCGAAGTGGAGCTGGAGTTGCGGTCAGAACGGTGCAACCACTGCGAAAACGCGCCCTGTGTGCGTTGTTGCCCAACCGGTGCAAGCCATATAGAGCAGGGTGATGTGGTTTTGGTTACGCACCATAAATGTATTGGCTGCGGCGCATGCATACAATCGTGCCCTTACGATGCGCGATACTCCCATCCTGAAGGGTATGTTGATAAATGCACCTTCTGCAATCACCGCATAAAAGATGGCCTCGATCCGGCATGCGTGGCAGTTTGTCCGACAAAATGCATGTATTTTGGTGATCTTGATGATGCAAATTCAGCCATTTCGAAGGTACTGGCAACCCGGAAATATAAAGCTCTGGCTCCCGAAGCAGGCACCAATCCGCAGATATTCTACCTGGTTTGATTTAAAAGTTTAAGAAAATGAAAGAAGAACTTTTTGTAAGCGGTCGCAACATTCCAAACATTGATCCATACCTCAATATATGGCACTGGCAGATACCCCTTTATTTGTTTTTGGGAGGTCTGGCTGCCGGGATATTGTTTTTTGCTGCCCTGTTCACCATCATGGGGAAGTCAGAAACCATGCAGGCGACAGTGAAGAAGGCTCCGTTACTGGCGCCCATAGCACTGATACTTGGTTTGTTTGCCTTGTTTCTTGATCTAAAACACAAACTCTTTTTCTGGCAGCTGTACACTACCTTCCGCATCGAATCGCCCATGTCGTGGGGTGCCTGGGTACTTATGGCCATTACCCCGTTATCGGTGATCTGGGTGGCCAGCTATGCCAAAGAATTACGACCGGGCTGGGACTGGAAATTCCCAATACTCGACAGGTTCGAGGCGTACGTGGTCAAAAACCGTCTCATACTGGCCTGGATCATTGTGGTTCTGGCGGTGATACTCGGCATTTACACCGGTATTCTGCTTTCGGCATTCAATGCAAGGCCGTTATGGAACACCAGTATTCTTGGACCGTTATTCCTTGTTTCGGGATTGTCAACGGGCGCGGCGGTCATCCTTTTGATAAGCAAATCAGCCGCCGAGCGAAAGATAATCGGAGGCATTGATATTTTGCTCATTGTGATTGAACTGTTTTTCATCACACACATGATCATGGGCTTTCAGGCCGGTTCGCAAACACAGATAGACGCAGCACAGCTCTTTCTGGGAGGACCATTCACGGTTCCATTCTGGGTTTTTGTTGTAGTGCTTGGACTATTATTCCCGCTGGGGCTGGAAGTAATGGAACGCAGGGGAATTCATATGCCTGTGCTTATACCGTCGCTCCTTATTCTCATTGGAGGTTTGATATTCCGTTTCATCATGGTTGAAGCGGGCCAGATAACCAGATACCTGTATTAAAGAACAGTACACAGAACTTCATAAAATTTAATAACAACAATATGAAACGAGACGGCACATACTATATCAATCCATACCTTGGAGGGATAATGCTGGGACTCATACTCTTTGCAACCTACTACATAACGGGCAGAGGGCTCGGTGCTTCAGGTGCAGTAAAGAGCTCAGTGGTTACCACAGTGCATGCCATAGCGCCGGAGCATGCGCAGAGTTCAGGCTATTACAGCCAGTTTTTAAGCGATGATGAAAGCCCCATGAATAACTGGCTGGTTTTTGAGATACTTGGTGTAATGGCAGGTGCTTTTTTCTCCGGTGCCCTTTGGGGGAGGTTAAAAGTGAAGACGGAGCACTCACCAAAAATATCCAAACGCACCCGGTTAATTGCTGCGCTCATTGGAGGACTCCTGTTTGGCTTCGGATCGCAACTGGCACGAGGGTGCACTTCGGGTGCCGCATTAAGTGGCATGGCCGTTATGTCATCATCGGGCATTATAACCATGCTCGCCATTTTTGGAGCAGCGTACCTGTTCTCATGGACTTTTAAAAAACTATGGATTTAATTTAAAACGCGTAATTATGGCACCACTCATTCCTTTGGAGCAAATTCCTGAAGCATGGAATAACGTTATAGCAGTGATTCTGGGGATGGCATTTGGCTTTACCCTTGAGTCATCGGGCTTCTCCTCATCCAGGAAAATAATGGGAACTTTCTTTGGCTATGATTTCGTAGTACTGAGAGTATTCTTCACTGCCGGCATAACCGCTATGACCGGCATTATATATTTTGATTACATGGGCTGGATGGACGCATCACTATTGTACATCAATCCGTATTATGTGTATTCTGCTATTCTCGGGGGGCTTATCATGGGGCTGGGATTCTCACTCGGTGGCTTTTGTCCCGGCACCAGTTTTACAGGCATTGTTATAGGAAAGATCGATGCACTGGTTTTCACTGCGGGATTGTTTATTGGCATATTCCTGTTCTCAGAAATGTATCCTCTCTTCGAAACCATCTACAACGGCCATTTCATGGGCAGTTCAAAGATCTACGAACTTATCGGTATGAAGGAATCCCTGTTTGCTGCGCTTCTTATCATCATGGCTGTTACTGCTTTTATTGCAGTTACCTGGATTGAAAAGAAAGTGAAGAAGGTGGAATATTAAGCGAACCATTTATCAGCAGAGACGACCATGAATAAAACATACATTATACTTATCAGTATTGCTGCGGCGCTGGCAATAGGCATTCTGTTTATGGACGATAACCGCCCTGCCAAACAGGTTGATCTTAAAACGCTGACCGTAGAATATAATGATCCCTCCAGGTTCCTTGACATAGATGAAGTCACTGACCGGATAATTCAACACGATCCGGGATTGCTTCTTATCGATGTGCGGCCACAGGATCAGTTCGCGATGTTTTCTATTCCGGGTGCCATCAATATTCCGGTTGACTCCCTTCTTACAGAAACATCTCTTGGTTACCTTCAGCAACCGGGTTTGGATAAGGTGCTTTATTCCAATTCGGGAGCTTTGTCTGATCAGGCATGGCTCGTGTGCAGAAGATTAGACATAAGCGATGTGTTTGTTTTGGAAGGCGGTGTTAACAACTGGTTCGCAAGTATAGTACAGCCGGTAGCGCCTATAGAAACAGCACCTCTGGAGGTATTCAATACCTATGCATTCAGAATGGCAGCTAAACAGCATTTCTACAGACAAAAGGAAAGCGTTCCGGTACAGACTGAAAAGAAGAATGTCATAGTTCGCAGGGCAGCTCCTTCTATCAAGTCAGGGGGTGGATGTTAGATTTAACAACGGAAAGGAAAGAGATGAAAACAATAAAACCAGTTTGGATTGTAGTAGTTGGTGCGCTCATAGTTGCAGTAGTTGCTGCGGTTGTATTAACCAGACCTGAGATTCCCTACGAGCTGATAGTGGAGCAGGTGGTAGCTGAGATCAACGATCCCTCCAGTCAGATCAACCCCACGCAGGTGCCTTCCCCGGAAGGGAAAAAGTATGC
This sequence comes from uncultured Lentimicrobium sp., assembly GCA_964643225.1. Lineage (GTDB taxonomy): Bacteria > Bacteroidota > Bacteroidia > Bacteroidales > Lentimicrobiaceae > Lentimicrobium. Next base: position 13,416 of record CAZXQT010000011.1, read on the forward strand.
TTTCATTGATATACGAAGCGCACTGGAGTACAACCTGAAACACTATGAGAATGCCATTAACATTCCGGCCGAACAGATGTTTCACGAGGAGTACCTCAACAATATAAAAGAGCTGGCAGCACAAAACGATGCTGTTGTACTGTATGCAAGCCGTCCGCAGCAAAGTGCAGGAGCCTGGTTGTTGCTGAAGCAGGCAGGAGTGAATAACGTAAAGCACTTTACCGGAACCTTTGAGCAACTTACCGGCCTGGCTCCGGCAGGTGAAACGTTGGTCTTTCTGGAAGTACCCGCGATTGACACCGCCGTTTTAACAAGCATGCAGCAAAGTGCGGGCAGTGCAGGTAGCGCGGCTACACAGGTCACCAAAAAGCAGATAGTGCCGAAAAGAATGCAGCCGTCAACCGGTGGTGGTTGCTGATAACAGATCTGCAATGAGGAAAATAGCCAGGCGTGATTTCCTTAAAATGACCTCAGCAGGTATTTTAGGATTTATATTATTGAATGGCGTCCTGATGCTCAAAAAGTATGCTTTCCTGTCCGGTTTGCCCGAAAGTCGGACAATCAACCTTTCAGGGAAACCTGATGGTACCTACTTTTATGACTCATTTCTTGTGGTGAAACAAGGTAACCAATATCGGGCGCTGAGCAATAAGTGTACACACGCAGGCTGTAAAATATCAAACCGCCAGGGCGACCATCTGGTATGCGCCTGCCATGGTTCTGTGTACAGCATTACCGGACAAGTTCTTAAAGGGCCTGCCACCCATTCTCTGCAGCAGCTGGAATTTACATGGGACGAACAAACGGGCGACATTACGGTAAAGACACCCGACAATGGTTGATTTCTTGAGGTTGCTTACGAAGATCAGAAAGTACGACAGCTTTGGCAGGATAGCCATTGCTTCTTTATTGATCTGCACGCTCACAGGGGTATTTTTGATCATTCCCTACGATCCTTCGAACGCTTACACATCGGTTACTTCATTTGTGGTCAGTAACAAGGCTGCCGCTCTCATGCGAAACCTGCATTACTGGAGTGCACAGTTCTTTCTGGTATGCACCATTTTGCACTTTTTCGAACATTTAATGAAAGATGCCGGCCTTAACCGGTATACCCTGAATGACCGTCGTATAAAAGATAACGGTATCTGGCTGCGGTTAGTGATTACTTTACCGGTAGTCTTTTATATCATGCTCACCGGTTTTATTTTAAAGAACGATGCCGACAGCCGGCAGGCCCATGCACTCATGCAAACACTGTTTGGGGCCATTCCGTTAGCCGGTAAATACCTGAGCAGCTTTCTGGCAGGCAACACAGACAACTTGCTTATTCCGTATCTGCATCATGCCGCAACAGGTACCATTATAACTTTTCTGGTAGTGTATGAGCATGTGCGAAACCTGCGTGTGCGGCACCGAACCTTCATTATTACCTCGCTGGTTATCATTGGGTTAAGTCTTTTCTTTCAGGCTCCGCTTTCGCGATTAGAAGAGTCGGTTATGAAAGGTCCCTGGTTTTTTGCGGGCATTCAGGAACTTTTACATCTTTTGCAGCAGCCTTTGTATGTGGTACTGTGGATTGTTGCATTGCTGGTGATCATTGGTTGTATTCCGTTTGGGGGAAAGCAGCTTAAGGTATATCTTACCCGTTCCGTGTATCTTATAACGGGTATTTACATAGTGCTGAGCATTTCGGGGTACTTTTTCAGAGGCCCGGCCTATGTTTTGCAGCTGCCATGGAGCAGGGATTACAGGTTACCGGTTATGCTGGTATATAATCCTCTGCCGGTGAGTGCAGATAAAAACGATGGGGTTGTTCTTACAGGGGAAGGAGCAGAAGGCTGCATGAGTTGCCATAGCAAGGTTACCGGATTATCGGTGTCGCACAATATATCCACCACCGGTTGCTATGCATGCCATCGTGGTAACTGGCTAACACTTAACGCGGATGAAGCCCACCGCAGCATGATCCGCGTGCCGGGTACGCTGCAGAACGCTTCAGTTACCTGCGGAGGTACTGCCTGTCATGGAGATATTGTTGACAGAGTGTCGGGATCGTTAATGGCAACATTGAATGGAATGATCTCTGTGGATAAATGGGTTTTTGGTGAAGCAGAGTCGCCCGACGGACATTTTCATGTAAACGATTTAGGCAATTCTGCGGCTGACAGTCACCTGAAAAACCTGTGTGCAGGGTGTCATCTTGGGATGGATAAGCAGCAACCAGGCGCTGCCGAATGGCTTGACAGGGGAGGGGGATGCCTGGCCTGTCATCTGGAGTATAAACCGGCAGCCTTGAAGTCACTGCAGGCAATGAACGACAGCAGCAGAGGGAAGCTCCTGTTACCGGAAGCCCGCAGTATTGCCCACCCTTCTATAGATGTTAATATCACAAACAACCGATGCGAAAGCTGCCACAGCCGTTCCGGAAGAATATCTATGTCGTATGAAGGCTGGCATGAAACTCAGCTGAAAGAAATGCCCTTTGAAGCAGCTTCCGCGAAAAGCAAAGAGATTTTAGGAGGACAGTACCGGCAGCTACCCGATGGTCGTATTTTCATAAAGCAACCTGCAGACATTCATCATCAGGCCGGTATGCTTTGCATCGACTGCCATACATCCATGGAGGTGATGGGCGATGGTAACCACTACCTGCACAAAGAAGAAGCGGTAAAAGTAGTTTGCACTGATTGCCATCCCCCGAAAGGGGAACCCTTCCTGGCAACAGACCTATCGCGCTCAGGGCGCGAAAACCAGCTGATAGCCTGGTTACGTGACTGGAGCGAAGGCGATCCTTCCATTATAATCAGCGCCTACTCTGCCAGAAACCCACGAAATGCGGCGACTAACCAGGCAGGCGGTCCCTTTGCAGGTTCTCTGCAATACGCGCTGGTGAACACCAGGGTAAGCGCTCAGGGGCCTGAAAAATTATCTGCACGCCAAACCGGCCAGGACGCTTTTCTGATTACCAGGGCTGACAACAAAAGAACTTTGCCGCTGAAGCCCGCAGCAGTCAGTTGCACTGCAAAAGCGCATAAGAGGCTGGAGTGTGGAGCATGCCACTCTGCGTGGGTTCCGCAATGCCTGGGATGCCATAATACCTATGAACCAAAAACTGCAGGCTTTGATATGACCTGGCGTAAGTCAATAACTGGTACATGGGTGGAATATGCCGGCGAAATGCTTGCTGACCCTCCCGTACTGGGAATTAAGCATACCGACAAGATTAACGGAGAGCAAACGGTGGGAACTTTTACTCCGGGGATGATAATGACCATCGATAGATCATCATTTAACAAGGGAAAACAGCGGGGTATAGATAAAAATGCGGTGGTATTTCACAGGCTCTATGCACCGGTATCGGCACATACAACCCAAAAGGCTTCACGCAGTTGCGTATCGTGTCATCTGGACCCCCTGGCTCTGGGTATAGGGAGGGGCACTCTGGTTCTGCAGAAATCGGGAGAATGGATCTTTGAGCCTGCCTATGCCCTGAATAAAACAGACGGACTACCGGAAGATGCATGGACTGCATTTTTCAGAAGCAGCGATGGGCATGAGGGTGAATCTACCCGCCTGCATATGAGGCCGTTTAGCAGCACGGAGCAGAAACGCATTCTTCGCGTAGGTGCCTGCCTTACCTGCCATGACGAGCAATCGCATGTTATGCAGAGTAGTCTTACGGATTTCGAAGCAGTATTGAGTAAAGCTACCCGCGCATGTATTGTTCCTCGATTGTAAAATTGGCCTTTTCCTGTTACATATTCCTTCTATACTGTCCGCCAACGCTAAACAGTCGGCTAGTAATGCTGCCGAGTGTGCAGTATTTGGAAGCATCCATAAGCGATTCAAAGACATTTTCGCCCCTCGAAGCTGCCCCTGCAAGATCATCGAGTGCTTTCTGTGCCTGATCGGCATAGATGACTTTAAGATTTTTAACCATCTCTACCTGATAGTCTTTTTCTTCTGCTGTTGATCTGATAACATGGTCGGGAATAATGGTTGGAGAGCCTTCGGATGAAAGGAAGGTATTAACACCCATGATCGGCAGCAGGCCTTCATGCTTTAATCGCTCATAATACAGAGATTCTTCCTGAATTCTGCTTCTCTGGTACATAGTTTCCATAGCCCCGAGAACACCGCCTCTTTCAGAGATACGTTCAAATTCCATCAGCACAGCTTCTTCAACAAGGTCGGTGAGCTCCTCAATTATGAATGAGCCCTGCAACGGATTCTGGTTTTTGGCAAGTCCCAGTTCATGGTTAATGATCAGCTGTATGGCCATAGCCCGACGAACCGATTCCTCGGTTGGTGTAGTTATGGCCTCATCGTATGCATTGGTGTGAAGCGAGTTACAGTTATCGTATATGGCATACAGAGCCTGCAGGGTAGTGCGTATATCGTTGAACGCAATTTCCTGCGCATGCAGCGATCTGCCCGATGTTTGAATGTGGTATTTGAGCATCTGTGAGCGCTCATTTGCCCCATACTTATATTTCATAGCCTTAGCCCATATAAGCCTGGCAACACGACCCATCACGGCATACTCAGGATCGATACCATTCGAAAAGAAGAACGAGAAATTCGGTGCAAAGTCATCAATCTTCAGGCCTCTGCTCAGATAGTATTCCACGTAAGTGAACCCGTTAGCTAAAGTAAACGCCAGCTGTGTGATAGGGTTGGCACCTGCTTCGGCAATATGGTAACCGGATATGGAGACGGAATAAAAGTTACGGACGTTGTTACGGATGAAGTACTCCTGCATATCGCCCATAACGCGGAGAGAGAAATCGGTTGAGAAAATGCAGGTATTCTGTGCCTGGTCTTCTTTCAGGATGTCGGCCTGAACGGTGCCTCTTACCTTGCTTATGGTAAATGCTTTGATCTTTTCATACACTTCAGGTTCAAGCACCATATCACCGGTAACACCCAGCAGCATCAGTCCCAGTCCGTCATTTCCTTCCGGCAGATTGCCCTGGTACGAAGGGCGAGGTACCCCCTTCTCTTTGTATATCTGTTCGATTTTTTTGTTTACTGCTTCTTCCAGTCCATGCTTTTTAATGTACAGCTCACACTGCTGGTCAATGGCTGTGTTCATATAGAAGCCTACCAGTGTGGGAGCCGGGCCGTTTATGGTCATAGATACCGATGTGGCATCGTCAACAAGGTTGAAACCGGAGTAGAGTTTTTTGGCATCGTCAAGACAGCACACCGAAACCCCGGCGTTACCGATCTTACCGTAAATGTCGGGTCTTATATCAGGATCGGCACCGTAAAGGGTTACCGAGTCAAATGCCGTTGACAGGCGTCGTGCCGGCATTCCCTTTGATAAGTAATGGAATCTTTTGTTGGTTCGTTCCGGATCTCCTTCGCCCGCAAACATCCTGGTCGGATCCTCATTTTCCCTTTTAAAGGGAAACACACCGGCAGCGTAAGGAAAGCGACCGGGCACATTTTCACGCAACGTCCATTTTAGTATGTCACCCCATCCCTTGTAGGAGGGCAGGCTTACTTTGGGTATTTCGCTGTGCGATAGTGATGTGGTATGGGTCTTGATCTTTATTTCCTTATCTCTTACCTTAAAGCTGAACTCGGGGTCTTTATATAGTTTTTTGGTATTCTCCCAGTTTTCGAGTACGGCATTGTTTTCTCTTCCCAGTTCCCCGCTTATTTCCTGAATAAGCTTTTGCAGGAATTCAGGAACCTGTTCTCCTCTGTTAACGGCTGCTTCGGCAGTTTGCCTGTACGATTGCAACTGCTGTGCAAGTACCGATAAGCGTTCAGATTCACTGTTATACGTTCTTACAGTGTCAGAGATCTCTGCTAAATAACGCACGCGGCCCGAAGGAATGATAAACTGCCGTTCCTGTCCTTCATCATCTGCTGAAACACCTTTAAAACTCTTCCCCAAACGGGTATTCAGGGATTCAATCAGGTAATTGTACAGTTTGTTGACGCCTACATCATTAAACTGAGAAGCCATGGTGCCAAATACCGGCAGGTCTTCTGCCACTGTATCCCATAATTTATGGCTGCGTACATACTGCTTTTTAACATCTCTTACGGCATCGTGTGCGCCGCGCTTATCAAATTTATTCACCGCTATAATATCAGCATAGTCGATCATGCCAATTTTCTCTAACTGGGTAGCGGCCCCGAATTCAGGGGTCATGATATACATCGACAGATTGCTGTAATCAACTATTTCTGTATCGCTCTGGCCTATGCCACTGCTTTCGAGCAGTACCAGATCGAACCCTGCATTCTTTGTAACACAAACTGTATCTTTAATGTATTTTGAAAGGGCAAGATTAGCCTGACGGGTAGCCATGCTCCGCATATAAATACCGGGCTGGTTTATAGCGTTCATGCGTATTCTGTCGCCTAACAGGGCTCCTCCTGTTTTGCGCTTGGTTGGGTCAACAGATATAACGGCTATCTTAATATCGGGGTTGTAAAACTTAAACCTTCTGATCAGTTCATCGATCAGTGAAGACTTCCCGGCACCACCTGTACCGGTAAATCCTACTATAGGGGTATTAAAAGAACTGCATTTTGCGTTTAGCTCCTTAACCAGTTTTTCGGCATGGGTATCTCCGTTTTCAATAGCCGTTATCAGGGATGCAACAGCACGTTGATCTCCTTTACGGATATGTTCAGCGGTGTATCCTTCTATTTTACCTGTTTTGAAATCGCATCTTTTTAATACATCGTTTATCATTCCCTGCAATCCGAGCTTTCTGCCATCGTCAGGTGAGTACAGACGTTCAATACCATAGGCATGTAATTCGTCGAGTTCTTCGGGCAGAATTACACCACCGCCTCCGCCGAATATCCGTATATGACCACAACCGGCTTCGTTCAACAGGTCGTACATATACTTAAAGTACTCCATATGCCCTCCCTGATAAGAGGTAATGGCAACCGCCTGAGCGTCTTCCTGTATGGCCGTATTTACAATCTCATTTACTGAGCGGTCGTGACCAAGGTGAATTACTTCAGCACCCGATGATTGTAGAATTCTTCGCATTACATTAATCGCAGCATCGTGGCCGTCGAAGAGGGAGGCAGCCGTAACTATCCTGATATGGTTAGCCGGTTTATATACTTCAGTATCGTGCATATCAAAAATGGATTGGTTTTTCTTAGATTCTTTGCAGAACAATGTTACAGAAGTTTAGTTCATTGACCCAATAACATTAAACAAATAAAGTAAATTTATTTTTTTATAACGCACATTTGATGAAAAAAGTTAAGTTTGTACATCCCTTAAACAAACTCGTATATGATCAGTCATTACATTAAGAGTCTTATTATTGCTTTGCTGGTAATACCGGTTTTAGCTGCTGCACAACCGGAAAAATACAGCCGCATTAAAATTGCGCTCACGCAGCAACAGTTAACACTGCTTGCAAAGTCAGGTATACCTGCCGATGCCGGATACTATGATGTAAAAAATGCAGCGTACATTGCTGAGCTATCTCAAACAGACCTGCTTAAAGTGCAGGGTCTCCACCTGCAGTACGATGTGCTGGTAGACGATGTGTCTGCATGGTATGCGGAACGCAGTCTTTCGGAGGACATTGATCAGATTATGACTGATGCCGGCCGTGCAGCAACTGATTACCCTGTACCTGCCAATTTTAGCCTCGGTACGTGCGGAGGTTTCAGCACCATAGAACAGTGTTATGCACATCTTGATAATATGGCGACTCTTTTCCCTGATCTGATTACCGTTAAACAACCCATATCAGGTATAAATACCCATGAAGACCGACCTGTGTACTATGTAAAGATCTCTGATAATCCCAATGAAAACGAGGAAGAGCCCGAAGTTTTATACACCGGAATGCATCATGCCCGCGAACCTATAGGCATGCAGCACTTGCTGTATTATATGTACTACCTGCTTGAAAATTATGCCACCAATCAGGATGTTCGTGATATAGTGAATAATACGGAAATGTATTTTATTCCAATCTTCAATGTAGACGGCTATAACCGGAACATTACCACCAGTCCTAACGGTGGGGGTATGTGGCGCAAAAACCGGAGAAATAACGGAGATGGCTCTCTTGGTGTTGATCTTAACAGAAACTATGGTCATTACTGGGGTTACGACAATGAAGGATCATCACCATACACTTATGACGAAACATACAGAGGGCCTGAAGCATTCTCAGAACCGGAGACACAGATGATCAAAGAGTTCTGCGAAAGCAATTCTTTTAAGATTGCTTTGAATTACCACTCCTACAGCAATCTGTTGCTTTGGGCGTATGGGTATACCTCCGATCTTACTCCCGATGAGCAGGTATTTGCAGAATATGCAAAAAATATGACCATTGACAACAACTATACCTATGGTGCAGGTAATACAACAATTTATCCTTCGAATGGCGGAAGCGATGACTGGATGTACGGTGAACAGGAAACGAAAGAAAAAATACTTGCTTATACTCCGGAAGCAGGCGGGCAGAGTGATGGTTTCTGGCCTTCGCCTTCCAGAATTATACCCCTTTGTCAGGAAAACATGATTCAAAGTATTCTAGCTGCCAAATATTCGGGTACTATGGGCAAGGTAGCTGATAAAACACCGCTGATAATACCTGAAACCGACTATCATGTTACCATGGATGTTACCCGTCTGGGGCAAACTCCTTCTGATTACCAGATATCAGTTGAACCCATTAGCGACAATATCCTGTCTGTTGGTGAACCTAAAACAGTCACCGGTCTTAATATTCTTCAAACTGCCACAGACTCCATAAGCATATCCTTCAATCCATCCATTAAAAGTGGCGATACAATAAAGTATGTTGTTGTTATGTTCGATGGCAGCTATACCCACCGTGATACCGTACAGAAGTACTTTGGGACTCCGGTTGTTTTATTTGCTGATGATCTTAAGACTAAGGACAACTGGTCGGGATTGTGGGCACTATCCAATGTTTTTCCATACTCACCGCCTACCAGTATGGCCGACAGCCCAACGGGAAATTATTCCAATAACAGCAACAAGAGCACCATCCTTGTACCCACTATTTCTTTGAATAATGCATCGGTAGCGATTCTGAACTTTTACGCTAAATGGGATCTCGAGCCTGGATTCGACTTTGTGCAGGTATCTGTTTCTACTAATGGTGGATCTACCTGGACGCCACTAAATGGAAGGTATACAAGTCCCGGTTCTGAGTACCAGTCGTTCATGCTGCCGGTTTACGATGGTAAGTCGGGATGGGTAGAAGAAGAAATTAATTTAAGCGAGTACGCCGACAATAATATCCGCCTTAAATTCACGCTCGTAAGTGACCAGGGAGTCACAGGCGATGGGTACTATTTCGACGATGTAAAAATAACAATGATCGACAGAACCGTAAATACCTCAAACATAGTCAATGAATCTGGTACAGCGTTCCTTTCAGAAGGTTATCCTAATCCGGCGACCGATCAGGTAAAGTTCAGGTTCTCACTAAATAATGGTAATGGTATAAGCAAGCAGAACGGCAGGTCAGTTTTATTAATCTCCGATCTGCAGGGAAGAACGATTCAGGAGCTTCCTTTAGATAATGCTGCCGGTGAAGTACAGGTGAATACCAGTAAATTTATGCCGGGAGCATACTTATGTACTCTAATAGTAAATAATACCATGGTTGGTGTAAAGAAGCTAACAGTGATCAGATAAGCTTAGGCTGATGCTTAGGTTTGGGTGTTAATTTCACTTCATGTAATTCAAGGTCTTGAAGAATTCCGTCAAGACCTTTTATATTTCCGGGATTTACCGAAAACACCATGGTTACATTCGAAATACTGCGGAGGGAAGTAATGAGTGTTTTTGTGGTCTGTGAGGGACTTTTCCCCTTTACAAACAAGAAGTAATTAGCCTGGGGGAACTGGTCAATCATTCGTATACCTGTTGACTCATTGGCGATGAGGTAGTAATTAAGCCTGTAATCAGTGTTTATGTATGAAAAGAAGGGGAAGTTGAGCAGCTGCTTGTTTTTTTCATTAAACACCGGCAAATCGTCCATACGGGTAAGTTTAAGCATAGCTACTTTATTAATAAAATATGCCAGCCTGTAATCAAGCAAAACTGTATTGATACCAATCAATTCTAATTCGGGCAGCGACACAGAAGATAATATAAGTTTCTTAGTGGCCATTGTTTTGCTTTAGCACACAAAAGTATAGTACTAAAATGCTCATTCGAAGGGCCTTAGGAATAAGTTATAAAATAGTTTTCAACACGATACGTATTAAAATTGCCCGATCTCAGAAAACATTACTACCACTGATCCCAAGTTTCTCAACAACCTTCATGGCAGCATTTTGCTCGGCACCCTTGATAGAAAAGTCCTGTCCTTTGGCTAAAGGTTCGCTGTCAATACGTACCTCAACAACGTATTGTTTATTGTAACCACCGCCAAGCTCTTCAACAACAACAAACTCAATAATTTTCTTTTCTTTCTGAGTCCAGGCAATGAGTCTGCTCTTGTAATTAGAGTCGGTACTGGCAAGATCGGCGAGGTCGAAATGTTGTTTAATGACGCGGTTTATGATAACTTTTCTGGTGAAAGAATACCCTTTGTCGATATATATTGCACCAATAATAGCTTCAAATGCATCGCCCTTAATTGATTTAAACACGGAATTGGTACCGGTAGTGTGGATGATCAACTTATCAAGACCAAGTTTGAGTGAAAGTTTATTTAGCTGGGCACGGCTTACAATGCGTGAGCGCATTTCGGTAAGGAAACCTTCATCCTTTAGAGGGTAAATACGGAAAAGGTAATCTGCAACGACAGTACTCAGAACTGTGTCGCCAAGAAACTCGAGCCGTTCGTTGCTGATCTTGACGCCGTTATGGTTTTCGGCCTGCGACTTGTGGGTAAAGGCGAGCTTGTATAAAAAAATATTTTCGGGATAGAACCCGAAAATATTTTTTATGGCTTTGTATAATTGCTTTTCTTTAGAGAAATAAAACCTTAAGGGTTTTAGATTCGAGTTAAGCACTTCACACGTTGTATTTTTTGAAGATAATCGATGCGTTATGGCCTCCGAAGCCAAATGTATTACTCAGGGCAACATTAACAACCCGATTAACAGCTTTGTTAAAGGTGAAGTTAAGATTAGCTATTTCCTCATCATCTGTAAAATGATTGATGGTAGGAGGTACAATATCGTTCTTAACTGCCAGGACGGCGGCGATGGCTTCAATAGCACCAGCAGCTCCCAGCAAATGGCCGGTCATTGATTTCGTGCTGTTAATATTGATCTTAGGAGCATGTTCACCAAACAGGTTGACAATTGCTTTAACTTCAGCAACGTCGCCCAGAGGGGTAGAAGTTCCATGGGTATTAATATGGTCAACATCTTCAGGTTTCAGGCCTGCTTCTTCAACAGCCAGTTTCATTGCACGACGGGCACCATCGCCTTCGGGATGAGGGCCGGTCATATGGTAAGCATCGGCTGTTAATCCGGTTCCTACTATTTCGCCATAGATCTTTGCACCTCTTGCAAGAGCGTGTTCCAGATCCTCAATGATCAATGCACCGGCACCTTCACCAATTACAAAACCATCACGGTCTTTATCAAATGGACGGGAAGCAGTTTTCGGATCATCGTTACGGGTTGAAATAGCATGCATTGCATTAAAACCACCAACACCGGGAGCATTAACAGCAGCTTCAGAACCACCGGTTACGAAGATGTCTGCCTTACCCAGCATTATGTAGTTATATGCATCAACGATAGCGTTAGCAGAAGATGCACATGCTGAAACAGTGGCAAAGTTGGGTCCTCTGAAACCATGCTTTATGGAAATGTGGCCGGCTGTAATATCGGCTATCATTTTAGGAATAAAGAAAGGATTAAACCTGGGAGTTCCGTCACCCTTGGCATAATCGGTTACTTCATCCTGAAAAGTTACCAGACCACCAATACCTGATGCCCAGATAACACCTACGCGCTCCAGGTTTAGTTTTTCCAGATCGAGACCTGCATCGAGCACAGCCTCATCAGCACTAACTATTCCATATTGTGCATAGGGATCATATTTTCTGACTTCTTTTCTGTCAAAAAACTTTAGAGGATCAAAACCCTTAACCTCGCATGCAAATTGAGTCTTAAATTTGCTTGCATCGAACCTGGTTATACGGTCGGCGCCGCTTACCCCGTTTAGCAATCCATTCCAGTAATCCGGAACATTATTGCCCAACGGAGTAAGTGCACCCACACCGGTTACTACAACTCTTCTCAACTTCATTCAGGGAATCCCTTATTTAGTATTGTTTTCGATGTAAGCAATAGCGTCACCAACTGTACCGATTTTTTCAGCCTGGTCATCTGGAATTGCGATATTGAATTCTTTTTCGAATTCCATGATCAGTTCTACAGTGTCGAGAGAATCGGCTCCCAAATCATTAGTGAAACTTGCTTCGGGAGTAACTTCTTTCTCTTCAACGCCAAGCTTATCAACGATGATAGCTTTAACTCTTGTTGCAATGTCTGACATGTTCTTTGCTTTTATTGGTTTTGAGGTGCAAAGAAACAAATTTATCAAATACCAAACAATAGGAGCGCTTTAAGGTTACCTTATAAATTTATTTAACAGGCTAAAATTCAATGTAATATAACCGAAAGGCCCGAAATCGGGCTTTCTGCTAAAATATGCAAATTATTGACTATTAATAGTTTACTATTATAACCTGGGAAGCATTAAAATTTGCTTAAAAAAACCAGTCTATTTCACCACTCCCGTAACAAATAGTGGCCGATGTATCGTACAATACACCAAACTGTCCTGCTGCAATTCCCGATATGGGTATATCGGATGTAAGTTCAATTACCCCGTTTCTTTCAATGATCTCACCTGCAGCAAAATCAGGAGTGTGCCTGATCTTGAAAGCTACTTTTACAGGACTGGTTAAATCGCCCCATGGGTTTCCTGATATGAAGTGAAAGCCTTTTAGCTTTATTTTATTACTGTACTGGGATAATGGATCGTAGCCGTTCGATACGTAAACAACATTCTCATCGGTATCTTTTTTAACAACAAACCAGGGGCCCTGCGACAGTCCAAGGCCTTTGCGCTGCCCTATGGTATGAAACCAGTAACCTTTATGCCAGCCCAGTACTTTTCCGGTTTCGAATTCTACAATTTTGCCCTCCCGTTCTCCAACATAGCGTCGGATAAAGTCGTTGTAATTTACTTTGCCAAGGAAGCAGATGCCCTGGCTGTCTTTACGGCCTGCACTCGGAAGTTTTGCTTCTTCGGCAATTCTGCGAACTTCAGGTTTGCTGAGCCCTCCAATTGGGAACATTATTTTCTGCAACTGAGGATAGGTGATCTGAGCAAGGAAATCGGTCTGGTCTTTGAATTTGTCTTTAGCAGTGGCCAGATATTTGGTACCGTCAATAAAGGCAGTTGATGCGTAGTGCCCACTGGCAAGGTAATCGAAATCCTTACCATACTTATCATTGAAACTGCCAAACTTGATCATCCTGTTGCACATCACATCAGGGTTTGGAGTCAGTCCGCGTTTAACGGCATCGATCGTGTATGCAACCACCGTATCCCAGTACTCTTCCTGCAGAGTAACAACTTCCATCTTCAGGCCATACTTTTTCGACAGCCAGGTGGTGATCTCAATGTCTTCTTCCGAAGGGCAATCGAGAAAACCTTCCTTGTCCTTCATCCCGATAAGGATATAATAAATAACCGGTTCATGCCCCTGCTCTTTAAGCAGATGAAGCATTACCGAACTGTCAACCCCTCCCGAAACCAAAGCCGCAATACTCATAAAACAAAAGCTCTCCTTACTTTATATACACTTAAATACCATAATTAAATATCTGGTTGCAAAATTAGGCTACATTTTTATTACTTTCACAGCAAAATATTTCTTCATGAGACCGGTAATATGTACAATAAGCGCTCTGTTCTTTTGTATGAGCGTAAGCCTGGCACAAAAAGAGCAACCGATATCCAATCAGCAGTCTTTTCAACAGCTAACTCCCATGAGTAGTGATGACTCACTTAAGTTATCGCAGTTACCTGCTCTTAAGCTTCCTGAAGGAGCTACCAAACGCCTCATACCGATGTCGGTTGATAATTCGCAGTTGCAGTTTTTCAGACCTTTGTTCACACAATCGGGACTTGAATGCGGACAGGCGGCAAGCATCGGGCTGGTGTTTACCTACGAAATGTGCTTTAAGAAGAACGTACCTGCAAATGTGCAACCCAATCAGTACGCTACCTATTTCACGTATAATTTCATAAACAATGGGTCGGATGCAGGAGTTAACTTCTATGAAACATACGAGATCCTGAAACACGCAGGTAATCCAACGGTGTATGATTACGGAGGGTTATCGTACGGGGGCCCGACCCGATGGATGAGTGGTTATAACCTGTATTACAATGCCATGCATAACAGGGTAGAAGAGGTGTACTCTATCAATGTAAAAAGTCCTGAAGGTATACAAACCCTTAAGAATTGGTTGTTTGATCATGGAGACGGCTCATCGGCGGGGGGTATCAGCTGTTTTTATGCCCAATACACCAACCCTTCAGCCGTACTGCCGGACAATACACCCGAAGCCGGTAAAGCTGTAATAACCAGCTGGGGTGCCTCAGCCAATCACTCTATGACTATAGTAGGCTATAATGACTCCATAAGGTGGGATTATAACCAGGACGGTTTGTACACCAACAATATTGATATTAATTTCGACGGACTGATTGATGTGCGGGACTGGGAAATCGGAGGACTCAAGATCGCCAATACTTATGGTTCTGTTTATAACTGGGGTGATGAGGGATTTTCGTATATAACCTACAAATCTGTAGCAGATAATTATGGGCAGGGAGGTATATGGAACAATACCGTTGTGGTTATTGATGTCAACGAAACCTACCAGCCTAAGTTAACAGCTAAGGTTAACCTCACCTACAATTGCAGAAACAATCTTAAGGTAATGGCAGGGGTTTCAACCAATCCCGATGCAACGGAACCCGATTACATACTTCACTTTCCGATATTTGAATACCAGGGCAACTGTTATAATATGCAGGGAAATGGCGGGCCTGATAACATAGAGTTTGGCCTTGATCTGAATCCGCTTCTGCAGTATGTTGATTCTGCTCAGCAGGCAAAGTACTTTCTGCTCATCCGCGAAGACGATCCGTTCAGTGCCAACGAGGGAGTTCTGAATAGTTTTGATATAATAAATTACACCAGTGCCGGTGCGCAGGTTAGTAATGGTCCAGTAAATATGACACTTGCAGGCAACACGGTAACCTATGCGAGTGTCGTTGCATCTGTTGAGTTTGATAAAGTGGAAATACTCACAGACTCCATACCTCCCGTTAATCTTTACAGCACTTACACACAGCAGCTGACTGCATCGGGAGGAACGCCCCCATACCGGTGGCGTCTTGTAGAGAAGTACAACCGGTTTGATTCCACTGCTGTGATGACAGTTATCGATGCTGTGAAGCTGCAGCCATCGTCCGGCAGTTCAGGGATTATAAAGGTTGACCTGCCTTTCAGTTTCCCATTCTATGGTAAAACATTTGATGCAGTTTATGCAACAACAGGAGGGTACCTCCTGATGGAGAATATGAACATACCATGGCCATTCTATATTGAAGGAAGAACCTACTTTCTGCAAAATGCCATGATTGCGCCTTTTACATCCAAACCTTTTCAGATAGCAAATTCAAGTGAAGGTATTTGGTTCGAAGCAACCAGCGAGTATGTAACCTTCCGGTGGAAATTAAGCGTTTATGGTGCATCAGGTGCACTTGTCAATGCTACCGCGAGATTATTTAAAGATGGTACGATAGAATTTAATTACGGTGATTGTATTATCCCTGATTATATAGAACGATTTTCAGGTATTTCAGCCGGGAATGGAAATTCGTATGAAATACTCACGTACTATCCCAACTTTTCTCCGGCAACGAATGCTTTTTACAGGTATTCACCATCCGAAAAACATGAAGGCATCACACTCGATGAGAACGGGGTACTTTCTGTGTTGCTTAATACGCCCGTTTACGGCAATATTGTGACGGTATGTGCTACCGATAACAACAATATTCAGAAAACTACCGCCCTTCAGATACATACTACAGGGCTTCAGTTAGAATATGAAGTGATGGCTGGTGACGATAATGTTATTTGCTACGGAGAAGATGTGTCTATTACGCTGCTGATAACCAATCATTCAGGTTTGGCTATGGATAATGTGAGCCTTTCTCTCTCCACGCTTACTCCGTTTTACACTATCATCGACGGACAGGCTGCAATGATCAGAATAGAGCCCGGTGAGCAGGTAACCATTCCGGGAGCCTTCCTGTTAAAGGCACACAATGATCTGCCGGATGGTTTCAGTGCACCGTTTCAGATACAGGCAACATCTTCTGATGGAGCGGAACAATGGAAAAGAACCGTTTACCTTACCGGGTACAGTGCCAATATAGATATTGCGAATGTGAGCACATCAGACAATAATAACGGCATACCCGAGCCGGGCGAAACAGTTACCGTAGGACTTGACGTATGGAACAAGGGAGGGGCTGATCTTACAAATGCAGCGGCCTTTTTATCCTCACTGAGCACATACGCTACTGTACTAAGCGGAACCTATGCCCTGGATACTCTTGGTGCACAACAGACCTGGCACCTCACATTCGAGGTAAGTATTGCCCCTGAAACCCCGGTCTATGAGGTTGTACAACTTGACCTGGCAATTACGGGTAACCTTGGTTTTAACAAGCATATGGTTATACCGGTACTTATTGGTGACCTGAAAGATGATTTTGAAACAGGTGACTTTTCCCGTTTTGACTGGAATACTTCAGGTAATGCCAACTGGCTTGTAGATGATGGTGGGGCTTATGAAGGTTATAACTGTGCAAAATCAGGCTTCATAACCCATTCTCAGAAGTCGGTTCTTACATTACCATGGGTAACAGCGTATCCTGACTCTATAACTTTTTGGTATAAAATAAGCTCAGAATCAAATTACGATTTTCTATCTTTCCATATAAATGGGCAACAGATGCAACGGTGGTCAGGTGATATGCCGTGGAAAAAAGCCAGTTTCTCTGTTGCCCCCGGGGTGTCAAACTTTGAGTGGAAATACGCAAAAGACTACAGCGTTGATGCCAACGAGGATTGTGCACGCATTGATCTGGTGTTGTTACCCATGTTCAGTGTGCCGATATCTGCACAGAATATTGAAAGATCTATTGCCCGGTTCAATGTATATCCTGTTCCGGCAAGTAAACAGTGCACCATTTCGTTTGCTGTTGAGCAGAATTCGCATATTGAGATCTACATAGTTGATGTAAATGGTTTAGTTTTGTATCAAAATAAACAAACTGCAACAACAGGCAATCTATATTCCTTTAAACCACAACTTGATAACTACAAACCCGGCGTATATAGCTGTATCTTAAAGTCGGGCAGTGAGGTTCTGGTAAGGAAGATGATAATATTTTAGGACTAATGCGCATTCTTTCCGACAATAAACGAAATCATCAAAAACAGCTGAAGAGCTTCGTTTATTTATTCTTTCTACTGATAATCCTATTGCCCTTTGTCCAGAGCAGGTTAAACATATTCAACGAACCTTTGCTTCATGGGGCTTATACCGTGCCTGATGATTCAAGTCGGGTAAGCCTGTCAATGGATAGCTGGTTAAGCGGCGACTATCAGAAAGACAGAGAAGTACGTGCAGAATATTTTACCGGTTTCAGGAGTACGCTAATCAAGATCAACAATCAGGTCAATTATTCCCTGTTTGATAAAGCACAGGCTGAAGGAACCGTTGTTGGTAAAAACAATATCCTGTTCGAGGAAGATTATCTTCTGGAGTACGCAGGCAGGTATTATGTTGGTGATTCCATATGGATCAAGAAGGCATACCGGTTAAAACAGGTACAGGATACACTGAAGGCTCTGGGTAAAACGCTAATGGTAATAATAGAACCCGACAAAGCAAGCTATTATTCTGATCTGTTCCCGGAGAATTACCATAATATGCCGAAGAGCATTTCGAACTATAACCAGTTCATTCTTCAGCTTGCAAAGAATAAGGTTAATGTGCTTGATCTGCGTCAGGATTTTATTAATCGTAAAAAGGGCGGAGCAAAGCAAAATCCGTATAATTTTCCGCTGTATACCCCTGGCGGTATCCATTGGACAAATTACGGGTCTGTTCTTGGTGCAGATACTGCGGTGAAACATCTCGAAAAACTATCGGGCAAGGACCTGCCGGAAATACAGATTGTTTCAGTTAACCGGTGTGCCGAGCCCCTGCATCCGGATAACGACATAGAAAAAGCACTTAATCTGCTTTTCCCCAACAAACAGCCGGTTACAGGTGATCCGGTACTGAAATTCTCACATAAGAAAGAGCGGTACGATGCGCTGATCATCGGCGACAGCTATTATTTCAACTGGATGCAATACAAGATTCCACCCAGCATATTTAACACGTGCGATTTTTGGTATTACAACAAGAAGATCATACATGCAAACTACAGTGAAGGAGGGTTTGCCGGTAATCTTGATCTTAAGAATGAAATAGCTCAGAAGGACTTTATCATAATCATGATCACCGGAAGATTTATGCATGCATTTGCCTGGGATTTTGATGAAAACCTTTATGATCTCTTCTTCCCGGGAAGGAAGAACCGGCTGGAGTATTATGAAAGCAACTCCCGGCGGACGGATCATAAATTCAAAAGATTATATAACAGGGCTGACAGTATAGGAATATCTCTTGAAGAGCAGATACGGGCCGATGCAATGTACCTGTTTCAGCTCGAATACAAAAAGAACCCGTCGGCTTTTACCAGACCTGAAGATCAGATACTTGTAATTGAGAATGCTATACGGTCAACGCCCGAGTGGTTAGCGAAGATTCGTAAAAGTGCCGAAGAAAAGAACATCCCTCTGGATAAGGAAATACGAAATAATGCAGAATGGGTTTATAACCATCAAAAGAAATAGGGTCTCCTTATCTTAAAACTCCAGTCGCTTTATAGTCTTTTCACGGTACTATGTAAAAAAATGTTAACTGACTGAACACAGGTCCACTGCATGCGTTTATCAGCTTCAAAATAAACGCGACCTATGGAAACCACAACCATTCTCTGGATAGGCTTTAACCTGTTCGTTCTTCTAATGCTTGCACTCGATCTGGGTGTCTTCCATCGTAATCCTCATGAGATTAAGTTCAAAGAGGCAGCCACATGGAGTATTATCTGGATAGGTCTTGCCCTCCTCTTTAATTACGGGATATACCATTACTTTGGGAAAGTCAGGGCTATTGAATTCCTGACCGGCTATATCGTGGAGAAGTCGCTGAGTGTTGACAACATATTTGTCTTCATTCTCATTTTCTCCGCATTTCATGTGGAAGAAAAATATCAGCACAGGGTATTGTTCTGGGGTATTTTAGGAGCACTCATCATGAGAGCGATCTTCATCTTTGCAGGAGTTGCCCTGATAAATAAATTCCATTGGATTATCTATGTTTTTGGTGCATTTCTTATTTATACAGGGTATAAAATTGCCCGGGATAAAGGAACTAAGATCAACATCGACAATAATCCACTACTCAATTTTGTCCGAAAGATTATTCCCTTCACGACCGGTTACCGCGATGGCAAATTCTTTACGCGTGAATCGGGCAGGTTATTCGCTACGCCGCTGTTTCTGGTACTTATTCTTATAGAGTTCACCGATCTTATTTTTGCAGTGGACTCGATCCCTGCAATTTTGGCCATAACTACCGATCCGTTTATTGTATACACTTCAAATGTGTTTGCAATACTGGGTTTACGTTCGCTTTATTTTGCCCTGGCAGGATCACTGAAGTACTTTACCTACCTGCACTATGGACTGGCTGCCATACTGATGTTTGTGGGGCTCAAAATGCTCATTTCTGATGTCTATAAGTTTAATCCTTTTGCTTCTCTTGGGGTTATCACTACTATACTGATTATCAGTATTGTTGCTTCTATAATCAGTCAACGTAAAAATGGTGAGTCGCATGCCCGGCCGGTGTTAAAGGATAATCCTGCTATCAAAGAGGAAGAGTTGAAATAATATTTTAAATTTGCCTCAAATAAATTTAACCGAACTCTTCTATACATCTTATCAGCTTTATATTATGGGAATCAGGATCAGACTTACAGTCATGAACTTTCTGCAGTTCTTTATCTGGGGTTCATGGCTCATCACTATTGGGGCATATTGGTTTCAGAACCGTCAGTGGTCGGGCTCTGACTTTGGAGCAATCTTCTCGACCATGGGTCTTGCATCGCTTTTCATGCCGGCAATAGCAGGTATTATAGCTGATCGCTGGATCAGTGCACAGAAGCTATACGGCATATTCCACATTATTGGAGCCGCGCTTCTGTTTTATCTGCCCCAAGTCAATGATCCCGGCACGTTCTTCACAGTAATGCTGGTCAATATGATGTTCTATATGCCTACCATTGCTCTGGCCATTACTGTGGCTTACTCTGCACTCAAGAAGAGCAACCTTGACATTGTAACCACCTATCCTCCCATAAGGGTATGGGGAACCGTAGGATTTATAGTAGCTATGTGGACAATCAGTTTACTGCACATAGAAACATCTGCACTGCAGTTTTATGTAGCGGCAGGTGCCTCGCTGCTTCTGGGTATTTATGCATTTACCTTGCCCGACTGTCCGCCATCTCCTGATAACAGTGAGAAGAAGACCTTTGCAACGGCACTTGGACTGAATGCATTTAAGCTGTTTAAGAGTTACAAGATGGCTTTGTTCTTTATTTTCTCCATGCTTCTTGGTGCCTCGCTGCAGCTTACCAACATGTTCGGTGATACCTTCCTGCATGATTTTGCCGGTATTCCTGAATACAAAGACCTCATTGCGGTAAAATACCCTGCAATCATCATGTCTATATCGCAAATTTCTGAAACACTCTTCATTCTTGCCATACCTTTCTTCCTGAAAAAGTTTGGCATCAAGAAAGTGATGCTGTTCAGTATGATCGCCTGGGTGCTGCGGTTCGGATTATTTGGTTTGGGTAACCCGGCCGAAGGTTTATGGATGATCATCCTGTCGTGCATTATCTACGGCATGGCGTTCGACTTCTTCAATATTTCAGGTTCACTTTACGTGGAAACCCAGAGTAGCCCCAACATCCGCGCAAGCGCACAAGGGTTATTCATGATGATGACCAATGGCTTCGGTGCATTTTTTGGAAGCTATCTCAGCGGGATAATGATCGATAAGTACTTCCTGTTTCCTGACGGTTCAAAAGACTGGCCCGGTATATGGTTTACGTTTACGGCGTATTCGCTGATAGTAGCCGTTGCTTTTGCGATACTTTTCAAACATAAGCACAATCCTGCTGACTTTGCGAAATCAGCTCACTGATATCCTTTTCACCGGTGTGGTGATATGTTTTAATGCCGAGCTTCTTTGCTGATGCAATGTGCTCCTCAGTGTCGTCAATAAAGAGGGTCTCTTCAGCGATCAGGTAACTGTTGCTTAACACATGTCTGAATATTTCGATATCGGGTTTAATCAAACCTATTTCGAATGAAAACCACATCTTATCAAACAGGTCCGACATCGGAAAGCCGTACACTGTTTCGAATTGTGTAGCATAATGATCGTAATGGATCTTATTGCTGTTCGACAGGAGGAAAATCCTGTAGTCAGGTCTGAGTTGCTGCAACATGGTAACCCGGTTTACAGGGAAATCGAGAAGCATATCATTCCATGCATCTGTTACCTGTTTCGCAGTAGTGCCAGGATTAACCGACGCCAGCACTGAATCTGTAAAGGTTTTGGGAGAAATGGCTCCTTTCTCTATGGCAATGACAACATCATCATCGCCTTTCGAGGGTCTGAATCCGAGGCTTGCAAATCCTTTTTGTGTTCGGGCAGGATCGATATTCAAAAGTACCCTTCCCAGATCAAAAACGATGTTTTTAATGCCTTTCAGGCAGATAGGTGATGATTCCATTAAAGGTAAATTTTCAGTGTTTTAAACAAGACAAGTAGGAATTAAAATTATATTACCACCAAAAATAAAAATTTAGCGTATACACTTGCATGTAACGTAGTCTTTTGTACCTTTGCAAACACTAAAGTGTGTTCTTTTGTTTCAAAAGAATTACGCCGGGCCTATAGCTCAGTCGGTTAGAGCACCTGACTCATAATCAGGTGGTCCCTGGTTCAAGTCCAGGTGGGCCCACACCATTAAAAAAAAAGACCAACAACTTGATTATCAATTGTTGGTCTTTTTTTATGCCTATAGTGCATAATCCTCCCGGTACAACACATTTAACATAATACAGTGTATAACATTTACTTTTTTAAGTATATTTGAACTATTCTTACACTTTGATAAATATCAGCACTATGCGAATTGAAAGTATTGAGCTCCGTCACATAAAGATGGAACTGGTGAGTCCCTTTGTAACTTCCATGGGGACAGAATATGATGAAGAACATATTATTGTAAGGGTTGACGGGGATGGCGTTACCGGCTGGGGCGAAAGCGTGGCAGAAGGAACACCCTTCTACTCTTACGAAACAGTGCAAACCGCCTGGCATATTCTAAAGGATTTTCTTATTCCCTCTATACTGGGCAAAGATTTAAAAAATGTTGCCGAAGCCATAGACCTGAATGCTAAGGTACGCGGGCACATGATGGCAAAAGCCGGACTGGAAGCAGCTCTTTGGGATGCATTTGCCAAAACGCAAAACGTATCTCTTTCTAAAATGCTTGGCGGAACAAGAGAAAAGGTTGATGTTGGTGTGAGTATTGGCATTCAATCCTCCGTGCCTGAACTCATCAAAAAAGTAGAAGGTTACCTTGCTGAAGGATATAAAAGAATCAAAATCAAAATATCTCCTGGCTTTGACATGCAGTTTGTTGAAGCACTGAGAAAAGAATTCCCGGGCCTGTTACTTCAGGTTGATGCCAATTCTGCCTACACGCTTGACGATATTAATCTGTTTAAGAAAATGGACGAATACAATTTATCGTTGATAGAGCAGCCGCTGGGGTATGAGGATATTTTTGATCATTCAAAATTACAACGCGAATTAAAAACCCCCATCTGTCTTGACGAAAGCATCCATTCACTCGACGATACCCGGGCAGCCATAGAGCTCGACAGTTGCCGTATCATAAACATTAAGCCCGGCCGGGTTGGTGGTTTCACTGAATCTAAACTCATACACGACTACTGCGCATCCATGAACATTCCGGTATGGCATGGTGGAATGCTTGAATCGGGTATTGGTCGTGCCGGAAATGTTGCACTGGCTTCCTTACCTAACTTTACCCTGCCGGGCGATATTTCAGCCAGCAAGCGTTACTACAAGGAGGATATTGTAGAACCTGAGTTTACTGTAAATCCGGATGGAACTATGGATGTTCCGACCGGCCCCGGAATAGGTGTAGCCGTAAATATGAAAATGCTTGATAAAGTAACTGTTTACAAAGAAACCTTCAGGTAACTGACTTCTCCGTAAAATAGAATTAAAGAGAAAAATACCGCGGGCTGAGAGTAATTTTAAACCTCAGCCCGCGTTTTTATTAAAACAGGAATAAATTTCTGATCATTTGGTGAATTATTGATTCCTCACCTCTTCAGATTCAGTCGCTTTGTTATCCAGGCTTTTCACCCCTTTTATTCCCGCATAGGCAGCACCCATTACCAGCATTATTACCAGTCCACTTCCTACGGGTGTGTTGCCACCAGACGTGCCACCAACGGGGCCGTTCGCACCATTGCTTGGATTACTAGGTGGATTAGGTTGGGCGAAAAGGGTTACTGTTGAAAAGAAAAGAAAAATTATGGTGAGTTGAAGTTTCTTTTTCATGATATTGTCTGTTTTGGTTTCAATAAAATTGATTTACAATGAACTTGATTTACAATACAACAGATTTGGTATTCAGCACCTTACTGTCTAAAGCAATGCGGGTTATGACTGCTCCGGTAACATTCAGGTTAAAATGCTGCAGGCTGCTGAGAACTACTTCTTTGCTTAGCAATAACTGACCCGAAACGCTGAACACTTCCACTTTAGCTTTTCTACCGACGTATTCTGGAGTGCTGAGGTAAAGACTATTATCCGAGAACCAGCTTCTGATGGTGTTTTGATCGTTTTCTTCCAGTCCGGTTGGTCCTCCGAACTGCAGCACAAAGCGATCGGCTGCATTAGAAGGATTGTGGGTAAAGACATACTGATTGCTTTCGCGCAGATTGATCAGCTGGCCGGTAAGTTTATCTTCAAGTTTTATCTTCAGATCAGCGGGGAAGCTTTCCAGCTGGCTGAACACTAAGGTGACCTCACCGCTGAATTCAGTTTCAAAATGCATGGGGACCTCTGTGCTGCCGTTCAACGCTGACAACTGATTTATGCTGACTTTATTTTCTCCTGCAAGAGTGTATAACTGAGGAGCCTCTTCGGCACCGTAAAGTTTAAGTGCATCTTCCATTGGGTCGTATGAATTACTCTTGCCTTCCGCAAAACCGGCAAGTATTTCATCCTGCATTCCATTGGCCAGAGCTTTTATTCTGATTTGATTAGCCAGAATAGCACTGTTCTTAAGGAATGATGCAGAGACATGGGTCCTGACACCGTTGTTCATTGCCAATGTTGGAGAATCACTGATAATTTGTACAAAGAAGGCCTGGCCGATAGCTATGATATTTGAACCACCAAGTGTGCCCACAGATCCATCCCAGCTAGCATAATTTCCTACGCTACTATTAAATACCCATATTGAGGGACCGATTTTATCCTTTGTCCAGCTCGATGAATTCCAGACAATGTTGCTTGGGTAAGGGTTGGGCACAAGGGCAAAGTTATTATCACCCGCATCACTATTGTATGAAACAGTAGGAGAAAATGTACCTGTATTGGGCTGACCGGTAAAGGAGTATGTTTTCTCTTCACCAGGATAGTAAATCATGTATCCAACGGTTTCATCCAGTTCATCGGTGGTAGAAGTTCCAATAGCATCCCATGTGTAGTAGTCATTATTATATTTAAAAAGATACGAACCCATGAACAGGTCAGAGAGGGAGTTGTTGCCAGGTGCCAGTGGTATTGACACCAGGTGGTATTTCTTTGCTGTTAAAACCGTTGAGCCGGAAACATATCTTTCAATGGTCAGATCGCCGGTAACAGTTCCATTGGTAATAAGGGTTCCGGTTCCATCAGCAGTGGACTTAACTGTAAGGCTGGCTCCCGGTGCGATGGTAAGATTATTACAACTGACTTTGGTATCAAATCCAATTTCAGGGTCATTTACGGTATTAGGAATATTTATATTGCTTACACCTACAGGTACAGAAGGTGTTGACTGATCGCTTTTAATCCAGTTACCGGCTACACCCCAATTTTTGCTTAAAGCTCCTGTCCAGGTCCAACCAAGCGACCACTGGGCATAGAAGGTACGATTGTAATTTAAATTATAAGAATATCCGGCAGGTAAGGTAGTTCCCGAATGAATAGCATTAGTGGCCCATCCGTTGAAGGTATACCCTGTTTTGGAAAGATTTCCAGGTTCTGATAAAGGATAGCTTGGTGGTGATCCAGGAATTATTGCAGGGGCTGGCGGTGTACCACTTGTGTTTCCATTGCCGATATATGTTACGTAATAGCTACCGCTTGTAAGAGTTGCAAAATCGGGTTGTAAGGTAATATTACCAGTCACCGTAAAGGCGTAAGGATTAGATGTAATAGCTGTCCCGCCTCCAGGTGATACATTAGTGAACTTTACAAATTTACTCCCATTATATGGAATGGCTGTAATAAAAACTGAGGCGTTTTGGGGATATACATCACCGTAAAGTGTACCACCGTTAATAGTTCCGTTAATAGTATTTCCGGATCCGTTCAGCACCTTAACCATAAACAGGTTATCTACTGTTCCCTGAAGGGCACCACGAGCAGGAGGATTTGGACGGTCAGCTCCTATCTGGTCTTTTAATACCTCCTGTCCTTGACTACTCATTGCTGGAGTCAGGTTGATATAGGTGGAACCATCAAAATATGCGACTACCGGGTTTTGATTATTGTTGTTGGCAAATCGCGTTCGAGTACCAAGGTTATTAACACTGTTACTATTTACGAGGACAAAGCTACCGGTTTTAAGAGTGGGTGCTATACTTCCATTATTGTTATATAAAAACGGACGATAAACCAAAGCAGTTGCATCACCAATTTCATTATTTGATGCATTCGTTATTTTTGATAGTATTCCACCTGAGAAAATGGAGTTATCTGATCCATTGGCCGAGCCACTGTAATTAATATTACTAACATTTGCTCCCATTCCTGTTGGTATTGTTGCATGATATATGCAGTAATACATATTTACCTTGTTCTGGTCAGTTTTAGCCACCACGTCATCAAGTATAAACTCCGATGGAACGGCTACATTACCAGTACCAGGCTTCCGAATATAATTATAGGCAAATAAGGAATTTACAGCATAAACTGTTCCTCCGAAATTGCCGATTGCCCCACCTTTTAAATCACCGTGGACTACATTGCCGGTGGCGCTGCTGTTAATAAAATAGATGATAGCTCCTACGTTATAAATAGCACCTCCGATATATGCGCTTTGGTTATTGGAAATTGTGGAATTGTTTACATAAATAAGCCCTTTTTTTGTTTCAGAAATATATCTATTCTCGATAGCGCCACCACCTCCATCAGATGACGTTGACCAGTTTTCAGTCAAAGCGGAATTTTCAATATAGACAGTTCCTCCATTATTTGACAGACCTCCTCCTGATGCGGCTCTGTTACGAATGATATTGGTGTTTTTCAAATACAAAACACCTGTTGAGCCATTGTAAATTCCTCCGCCAGCATATTTGCATTGGGAATTTGAAATAACGCAATTATTCAAAGTTAATGTACCTGCATTATAGATGGCGCCACCATTCACTGTATTATTATCTTGGAGATACCCTCCTTTTATCGTAAGATTATTTACAATAGAAGAAGTATTTTGATTAAAACTAAAGGCGCGATAATTTGATGGGCTAAGATTAGACTTACCCATTTCATCCAAGGCGGGTCGTTCAACGGAAATAGTGTATCCATCTCCATTAATGGTTAAGGATGTTCTGATTATTACCGCATCTTTAAAAGCATCACCCGGACTTTTAACTACGAAGTTATTCGTAATCTGAATAATGTCACCACTTTTTGATGCGTTAAGGGCAGCAGTGAGTTCAGTTTGTGATCCTACGGAACGCGTAGTTTGCGCCGAGGCCCCAAAAAACCCGAGAATTATAATTGCCAATAGACAGTTTCGTTTTATGCGTTGTAATACTTTAGTCATAAGTGTGTTCTATATTATTATAAATTAAATGGTTTCGCGGGCTGAGAGTTATTAAATCCTCAGCCCGCGATTTTATTAAAATAGGAATAAATTTCTGATCATTTGGTGAATTATTATTCCTTCACCTCTTCAGATTCAGTTGCTTTGTTATCTAAGCTCTTCACCCCTTTTATTCCCGCATAGGCAGCTCCCATTACCAGCATTATAACCAGACCACTACCTACAGGTGCGCTTCCGCCGGAGTTACCTCCAACGGGGCCGTTCGCACCATTGCTTGGATTACTGGGTGGTTCAGGTTGGGCGAAAAGGGTTACTGTTGAAATGAAAAGGGAAATTATGGTGAGTTGAAGTTTCTTTTTCATGATATTGTCTGTTTTGGTTTCAATAAAATTGATTTACAATGAATTAGATTTACAATACAACAGATTTGGTATTCAGCACCTTGCTGTCTAAGGCAATGCGGGTAATGACTGTTCCGGTAACATTCAGGTTAAAATGCTGCAGGTTGCTGAGAATAACTTCCTTGCCTAGCAATAACTGACCCGATACGCTGAACACTTCTACTCTAGCCTTTTTTCCAACGTACTCTGGAGTGCTGAGGTAAAGACTATTATCCGAGAACCAGCTTCTGATGGTATTTTGATCGTTTTCTTCCAGACCGGTTGGTCCTCCGAACTGGAGCACAAAGCGGTCGGCTGCGTTAGAAGGGTTGTGGGTAAAGACATACTGACTGCTTTCGCGCAGATTGATCAGCTGGCCGGTAAGTTTGTCCTGGAGTTTTATCTTCAGATCAGCGGGGAAGCTTTCCAGCTGACTGAACTCTAAAGTGACTTCACCACTGAATTCTGTTTCAAAATGCATGGGGACTTCTGTGCTTCCACTCAAAGCTGACAACTGATTTATGCTGACTTTACTTTCCCCTGCAAGAGTGTACAACTGGGGAGCATCTTCGGCACCATAAAGTTTAAGTGCATCTTCCATAGGGTCGTATGCGGTACTCTTACCTTCAGCAAAACCGGCAAGTATTTCATCCTGCATCCCATTAGCCAGTGCTTTTACTCTGATTTGATTAGTTAGGACAGCAGTGTTCTTAAGGAATGTGGCAGTGGTATGAGCCCTGACACCATTGTCCATTGTTAAAGCTGGCGAGGCAGCGGTTGTTTGCACAAAGAAGGCCTGTCCGACAGAAACGTAGCGGGAACCACCGTTAGTAGTATTGGTTCCATCCCATGTGGCGTAATTATTATAAACACTATTATATACCCAGATTTTATTCCCTATATTGGTCTTTGTCCAACCCGATGCTGCATTCCAGTCGATATTGCTAGGGTAGGGGTTGGGGACAACGGCAAAGTTATTAACACCCGCACCACTATTGTATGTGACAGTCGGGGTAAACTCACCTGTATTGGGTTGACCTGTAAAGGAATATGTTTTGCCTTCACCTGGATAGTAAATCATATATCCATTGGTTTTATCCAGCTCATTGGTAATAGAAGTTCCCATAGATTGCCATGAATTATTGCCTGGAAGGTACTTAAACAGATAAGAATCTAGGAACAGGCCCGAGAGGGAGTTGTTGCTGGTAGCCAAAGGCACTGATACCAGATGATATTTATTTAATGTTAAAGTCGTGGATCCGGGAACATATCTTTCAATGGTCAGGTTACCGGTTACAGTTCCATTGGTGATCAGGGAACCGGTTCCGGAGGCTGTAGATTTTACTGTAAGGCTGGCTCCAGGAGCTACAGTAAGGTCATTACAGCTAGCTGTGGCGTTAAAAGCAATTTCGGGATCATTAACAACATTCGGAATAGATACGTTATGCAAACCAGTCGGTACTGAGGGGGTAGTCTGGTCACTTTTACTCCAGTTACCGCTAGTGCCCCAGTCTTTACTTATAGTACCTGTCCAGTTCCAGACAGGTGTCCACTGAGCATACAAAGTAAGATTGGAGGCAAGAGAATAGGTTTGACCAACAGAATACCACGTTCCGGAACCATTGGCTTTAGTATTCCATCCGCTGAAGGCACAACCTGTTTTGGTGAGGTTTCCTGCAGCAGGTATAATTACTGATCCTGTAAAAGTGCTTGAAACGGGTGCAGTACCTCCTGTATTTCCATTGCCAATATAGGTTATATAGTTTTCATTAGACAATTCTACAAATACAGGTTGTAAGGTAATATTACTATTCACAGTAAATGTATAAGGGTTGTTGGTTGAAGCTGTACCGACTCCACCTGTTACATAGTCGAATTTTAAAAATTTATAACCGGCATTAGGTATTGCAGTGCGTGTAACTGATGTACCTGAG
Organism: uncultured Lentimicrobium sp.; assembly: GCA_964643225.1. Taxonomy (GTDB): domain Bacteria; phylum Bacteroidota; class Bacteroidia; order Bacteroidales; family Lentimicrobiaceae; genus Lentimicrobium. The sequence continues at coordinate 43,130 of CAZXQT010000011.1, forward strand.
GTATACGCATTACCATTGATGCTACCACCATTAGTGGTCCCGTTAGCATCGGCCAAAACCTTCACCATATATAGGTTGTCAACAGTACCCTCAAGGGCACCGCGAGTTGGAATACCTGGACGATTAGTCCCTATCTGGTCTTTTACCACTTCCTGCCCATTACTCGTATTTTTCAGGTATACCCAAACTGGCGGTAATGCAGATTTATCATAATATGCCACTACGGGATTTGAATAACTGCTGTTAAATCGGGTTCGAGTCCCACGATAATCTGGATTATCAGCCTGGAACACTTTGCTTCCGGATTTAAGAGTGGGTGCTATACTTCCGCTATGTTCATAAAGATAAGGTCGGAAAACCAAAGCATCTGAACCGCCAATCTCAAATCCTGAGGCATTTGTAATTTTAGAAAGAATTCCACCGGAGAAAATTGTGTTACCCAATCCATCCCCATCTAAATCATCAACATATTGCATATTATTATGATTTTCCCCCATTCCTGCTGGTAATGTTGCATGATATATGGAGTAGTACATACGTACTCGATTCTGATAATTATTTGCTACCACGTCATCAAGAATAAAAGATTGAGGATTATATATTCCTCCATCTGTTGTTTTTCTGTAATTATAAGCCAATAAGGAATTTACAATATAAACATTTCCTGGTCCATCCATGAATCCATCATAGCCTATTGCCCCTCCCACAGATGGATTAGTACCATGTACCACATTACCTGTAACAGTGCTATTCATAAGGTACAGAGTAGATTTCCAGTCATTTTTTATAGCACCTCCAATTTCTTGGCATTGATTGTTGGAGAGAGTGGAGTTATTTACAAATACGTACCCACCCCTTTTATTATCAATTGCACCACCACCACCATAATAGGTGATACCAGAAGAAACCCATTCAAGAGTCCGGTTCTCCACCAGAGTGCAACTTTCCAAAAAGACATAGCCGCCACCATCATTACATATACCTCCACCATATCCGGCTATATTTTGCCTGATATAAGATTGATTCATATATAATGCACCCTCGTTATATATTCCTCCGCCATGCTCTGCGCGAGAATTGGAAATAACACATCGATTTAAGGTTAATGTTCCTGAATAGTTCCAGATTGCTCCACCTCCTGTAGAAGTTTTGCCTCCTTTAATGGTAAGATCGTTTATAGTACAATTGGCTGAAGATAGAATTCTAAAGACACGAAACGAAGATGGAGAATCATTCAACCTTCCCATTTCGTCTAACCCAGGCGTTGGAACTGAAATGGTATAGCCATTTCCATTGATTGTCAGAGTCAGGTAAGATGTGATGAGAGTTGCGTCTGTCACTACGAAATCATTCGTAATCTCAATTACATCATTATATTGATGTTTCTTACATCCGCAGTTTTTTGCATCCACTTTTTGTATTTTTCCGGTCTGAAAGAAGTATTTCCCTATTTTGAAAGCATTCTTGCGCTATTAGGGCTCCTCATTTTTCCTATGTACCACATTTACTTCAGGTTACTGACGGTCGACAAGCAGTTTTCTTTCAAAAAGCATTATCCCATATTTCTTGTTCCTGCCTTCTTCTTTGTAATTTACTCCGCGGCAATTCTGGCGACTCCATGGAACCAGTACATAAACTGGCTATTTAACAATGTGAATGAATCACTGAATACCCGGATCCTTCAGGTTATCCGAAACGCGATACGTCTGGTATTTTTGTCTCAGTTGATTATGGTGCTTTTTTTCAATTATCGATTGCTGAAGAAGTATGGTCATGAGGCTGCGAAATTCTATTCCGATACGAACGATGCGGAAAACAGATTTATCAAACAGATGAACTATTCCTTTATCGTGATTGGTTTTTCATCTACAGCTGCGATACTTCTTGGACGTTTTTTCCTTTTCCCTGAGGATATTATCATGAAACTTATCTGGATTATGTTCTCCGTTACCCTGTTTATTATGGGTAATCTTGGCAGCAGGCTGAAGCTGATTAATCCGTCAATTAATTATTCCATAATCACGGATGTTGATGAAACAGAAATGATGGAGGAAATCCAGGATCTGGAAAGTGCCCTTGATCTTACAGAAAAAATCAGCAGAGAATTTACCGTCCGTAAAGCCTATCTCAATACCGATCTCAACATTATAGAATTGGCAAATAAGCTTGGTACCAATCGCACCTATATTTCATTGCTGATCAATCGAAAATACAATCAGAATTTTTGCTCTTTTGTAAACGCGTTCCGGGTGGATGAACTCGAAAAAGCCTTCCTGACAAAACCCGACCTGGTTTATGAAGAATATGCTATCTTATGCGGATTCGGATCGGTAAGCTCCATGAAAAGAGCTGTAAAAGTAAAAACCGGAATGGCGTTCAGCGACTTTAAACAGTCTGTTCAAAACAAGACGAAAGTGGCTGTTTAACCATAAAGCAAGTTACTCTTTAAGTGTTTACAGGACTTTATTTTATTACGTTGTTTCAGAAATTTGTCTTAGAATATTATTTCAGGATGGAAAAACTCGTTCAATGATCTTTTTCCGATAATCAAATATCCCTTCTATTTTCTTTTTCACCAGCCGGCCGGCAATCAGGGAACCCAAAATACCCATCGGTAAAATGTAGGTTACCACATCCGTAATCTGTATGCCCCCCTCCACTTCTTCGAAGAAGTGCTGATGATGCCACACTTTATACGGACCCTTCATTTGATAATCGACAAAATAATAAGGCTTTGAAACGTGCGATATCTCCGTTATCCATTCTACCGGTATACTCAACAACGGACTTACCTTATACCGGATAATCATTCCCTGGTACATATCGGGCACAGGTTGTGGGAACTTTATCCGAAAGTTCATCGAAGGGGGCGTAATGTTTGCCAGATTGGAAGGATCAGAGAAAAATTTCCAGCAACTATCCAGATCAGTCTTTATGAATTGGGTGGTTTTAAAAATGGGCATAGCTGTTTTAATTACGACCCACCATAACATTCGGGAAAAGACATTGTTCAATAATAATGTCCAAACGTTAAACAGCAAAGATATTTAAGGCTTTATTTTCGATTTGACGACGCACAAAGACTAACAAAGACTGCCAATATATTTGTTTTAGTCAACAATATTAGCATTGACTGCGTTTTGGAATAATGCTGAAAGTACTCTTTATCTTTCTTGGAACTGTTTCACTTGTGCTGGGAATTATTGGCATTGTAACCCCGGGCCTGCCAACAACTCCTTTCTTGCTTTTAACTGCTGGGCTGTATTTGCGTAGCTCAAAAAAGCTTTATAGTAAGCTGGTTGCAAACAGATATTTTGGTCCTTACATCGTAAATTATCAAAAAAACAAAGGAATCAGCAAAACTCAGAAGATTAAAGCATTAGCATTGCAATGGACCATGATAACCATTTCCTGCATCTGGGGTCTGGATAATAATCTTTTGAGAGTAATAGTTGTTTTCGCCGGACTAATAGGCTCATATATTCTTGTGGCAGTTGTACCTACATCGCAGGATGTCATGAAACGTTAATGCGTTCATAATGAACCATCTGGTAATTTATGCCGTTAGTTTTACTGGTTCAGGCAATCATTATGGGCCGCAGTATTAACGAAATATAAGACGATTATGAGCATTCATGACACTACTCCGGGCGAAGAAAACAAAGGAAATCTGACATCAAATCAAGGCGTTCGAATCACCCATACCGACGATTCATTAAAGGCGGGTGAGCGCGGCTCACTGTTAATGGAGGATTTTCACTTCCGTGAAAAAATGACCCATTTCGATCATGAGAGAATTCCCGAACGCATAGTGCATGCCCGTGGATCAGCTGCCCATGGTTACTATCAGGTATACGACGATTCCATGAAAGATTACACAAAAGCTGTCTTTCTCACCAACCCAACCATTAAAACACCAGTGTTTGTCAGGTTCTCTACTGTTGTCGGTTTCAGGGGATCGGCTGATACCGTGAGAGATGTGCGCGGTTTTGCAACCAAGTTTTATACGCAGGAAGGTAACTATGATCTGGTCGGAAACAATATGCCTGTTTTCTTTATTCAGGATGCCATCAAGTTTCCAGATCTTGTTCATGCCATTAAACCTGAACCCCACCATGAAATGCCACAGGCGTCTGCCGCTCACGATAACTTCTGGGATTTCATTTCTCTTATGCCCGAATCAACGCACATGATAATGTGGGTCATGTCAGACAGGGCGCTCCCAAGAAGCTATTCCATGATGGAAGGATTTGGAGTTCATACCTTCAGACTCGTTAATAAAGAAGGTGTTTCACATTTTGTAAAATTTCACTGGAAACCAGTTGCCGGCGTCCATTCGTTGTTATGGGACGAAACTCAGAAGATTGCCGGAAAGAATCCTGACTTTAACCGTGAAGACTTATGGGAGTCAATTGAAAAAGGAAACTATCCGGAGTACGAACTTGGCGTTCAGCTACTTGAAGAAAGCCGGGAATTCGATTTCGATTTTGATGTACTTGATGCAACGAAAATCTGGCCCGAAGAACTGATACCCGTTAAAAAGATCGGTAGAATGGTTTTGGATCGTAATCCTGACAACTTCTTTGCAGAGACTGAGCAGGTAGCTTTCCATCCGGGCAACCTTGTTCCCGGTATTGATGTTTCCAATGATCCCCTTTTACAGGGAAGGCTGTTCTCCTATCTCGATACCCAGCTCATACGTCTGGGAGGTCCAAATTTCACAGAGATACCCATTAACAGACCTTTAGTGGATGTTAAAAATAATCAGCGCGATGGTTTTATGCGTCAGACGGTCAATAAAGGTAGGGTCAATTACTCACCTAATTCACTGGCAGATGGCAATCCCAAATTATCACCGGAAGATAAAGGGTATGTACATTATCCCCAAAAGGTAGAGGGCATGAAGACACGAAACAGAAGCGAAAGTTTTTCTGATCACTTCAGTCAGGCTACTTTATTCTGGAATAGTATGTCTGCAACAGAGAAGAAACATATTATTGAAGCGTTCCACTTTGAACTGGGTAAAGTGGAAACTATGGCCATCCGGGAAAGAATGACAGGTTTAATTTACAAGGTCGACAAAGATCTCGCGAGGGAAGTAGCAAAGGGTATAGGTGTTGACATAGCCGGTTTAAGTCTGGATCATGCAGAATCCGAAAGGAGCCCGGAAACCAGCATCACCCGGGCGCCGTCTCTGAGTCAGGAGAACTTAAAGGGCACTTCCCTCAAAGGTCGTAAAGTTGCTGTTCTTCTTGCTGATGGGTTCGACAACAATCAGTTCAAACAGATAAAGGAATCGCTGAGTGCTAAAGGTATCGTGTGTATGGTTGTATCAAAAACACTCGGAGAAATTACCGGCAACGATAGCGAAAAAGTCTCTGCTGAGAAAAGTTACCTTACTGCGGCGTCAGTGTTATTTGATGCTCTGCTAATACCGGGTGGGCAACAAAGTGTTGACACTTTAAAACAGCACGGTTTTGCTATGCACATGATTCTGGAAACGCTAAAGCACTGTAAACCCATTGCAGCCGCCGGCGAAGCAGTTGAGATGCTCTCACATATATCCCCGAACAAAATTTCTTTTTCCGACGACAGTAAAGTAATACAGGATATGGGTGTAGTATCGGTTAAAGTACCGGATAACCTGTCAGCATTTAATAACGCTTTCATTGAGGCCATGGCACAACACAGATTCTGGGAGCGCGAATCGCTATCAGATGTTATACCCGGTTAATAACTTCCTGCTGAGGGTGTTAGTCATTTTATCAATACGTTTAGTATTTATGTTTATATTTGAAGTAACAACTAACACAACTAAAAAGACATCCGGATGAAGATCAAATTTTTAGGTGCTGCCAGGGAGGTCACGGGTAGTAAACACCTTATTACCACAGCCGGTGGAAAGCGCATATTACTCGATTGCGGAATGTTTCAGGGTAAAGGCATGGAAACGCAGGGTATGAACCGGGCACTGGGTTTCGAGCTAACGGAAATTGACCATATTATATTAACACATGCGCATATTGACCACTCCGGGGTAATCCCGTATCTCTATAAGCTTGGATTCAGAGGCTCGGTCATCTGTACGCACGCTACAAGAGATCTTTGCACCATCATGCTCCCCGACAGCGGTTTTATACAGGAAACCGATACCGAGCGGTTTAACCGTAAACGTGCAAGACAGGGTCTGCCTCCGGTAGAGCCACTGTATACCCGCGAAGATGCAATAAAATGTATGGAGTTGTTCATTGGTGTTCCCTACAACAGGAAACTTCATGTTGATCAGAATATCAAAGTAAAATTCACCAATACAGGTCATATGCTGGGCAGCGGTGCTGCCAGCCTGGATGTGCTCGAAGAAGGCAAGCTTACCCGAATTGCATATACCGGCGATATTGGCCGGCCTGAGAACCGAATTCTGAAATCTCCCGACCCCTTTCCACAGTGCGATTATCTTATCCTCGAATCAACGTACGGTGACAGGTTACACCCCGAAAACGAAGTTGCAGAAGATGCATTCCTGCAGATTGTAAAAGAAACCTGCGTTGAAAAAGGGGGAAAACTTATTATTCCCTCGTTCGCAATTGGCAGAGCCCAGGAGTTGGTACAAGTACTGAATAACTACTACAACGATGGCAAACTGCCTAAAATACAAATATACCTCGACAGCCCGCTGGCAATCGATGCCACAGATATTTTCAGGGTGCACCCCGAGTGCTTCAATGAACAGGTAACGGCTGTACTTCAAACGGACCCTGATCCTTTTGGGTTCAAAACCCTTCACTATATCCGGACTGCCGAAGAATCGAAACAGTTAAATACCATGCCCGAGCCCTGTATTATCATATCTTCTTCGGGTATGATGGAAGCTGGCCGAATAAAACACCATCTCGCCAATAATATTGAGAACAAAAGGAATACCATTCTGGCTGTGGGTTACTGTGCACCAACTACGCTGGGTGCCCGCATTTTACGTGGTGATAAAGAAATATCCATCTTTGGCGACAAATATCAGGTACATGCTGATGTAGAAAAGATTGAAGCTTTCAGTGGCCATGCCGACTACAGCGAAATGCTGCAGTTCTTAAAATGTCAGGATAAGAAGCAATTGCAAAAAGTATTCCTTGTGCATGGTGAAATTGGTCCGCAGTCATTCTTTAAGGAAAAGCTCGAGGAGGCAGGTTATACCGATGTAATAATCCCTAAAAAAGGAGAGGAGTTTGTTCTGTAACTGCTATAATAAAGATGGGTTCTGTAACAGAAACAATGAAGAAGGGTGCCTTAACAGCACCCTTCTTATTATCCAAACAATAACAATTTTAATTATAAGGTACTTTGTGAAGGTGCTCCGCCCTTCCTTGTAGAATAGTTGATTTTAAATGCACCAACTTTACGAAGTTCTTGTTTTATATCGGTAACAATACCCATTTTTACTTCAGAGTCTACTTTGAGTGAAGTAGTCAGTAAAAGCCTGTCGGCTTCGCTGCGTTGCTCTCTTTCAGCATAAATAAACTCGGCAATGTCGCCAACGCTTCTGAAGCTATCATTAAGCTGGATACGTGATTCGGTACCGTACATCTTTGATTGAATTGGAGGACCAACATAAATAAAGCTTACGAGCGATTTCTTTTCCAGTTTCTGAACTTCTGTTGCTTCCGGTGCTTTTATCCTGACCTTCAAAGTAACTTCACGCATTGTTGTAGTAACCATAAAGAAGAAAAGGATAATGAAGATGATATCAGGCATAGAACCTGTACTGATTGCCGGTAAGTCTTTTTTACCTTCTTTTTTAAATCTTGCCATATTACTTACCTCCTACATCTTCTGGTTCAGCTTCTGAGATAGAAACAGGAATTGCTTTCTGAACTGCTTCAGCTTCAAGACCTTTAAGCTCAGAGAACTTTTTCCCGAAACGCTGCTTTGACAGCTCGTCACGTAATTCATTAACTGCTGCTGCAAGTTCATTTTGTACCTTGATATACATCTCGTACGAGGTACCCCTGTCATTTTTCAACGAGATGATTCCTTTTGAGATAGGATATACACCCAGACCTGCTATGTTCTCTTCCCTCTTTTCAGGAAGCGTTGGGTCATCAGTTGGATTACTCAGAAACTCCTTGGTTTCTGTGCGTAGGGTTCTTATATCACCGAGCCGGCCATCAACCATTAAGCGGTCGTTCTTATTTACAAGAACATTAAAGACATTACGTTCTTTAACATCCGGTGGAGCCGCAGTGGGGTCCGGTGGCGGGGGCAGCCTTCTTGAGATACCCGAGTCTGTATCCATTGTTGTAGTAACAATGAAAAAGATCAGGAGCAGGAAGGAAATATCTGCCATGGAACCGGCATTTATTTCTGGAGTTTTTCTTGCCATAAAATTTATCCTTTCGGGATTTTTACTTGAACCAACGGGAGAATTGGGAATAGAGAATACTAATTACCGCACCGGCAAATATTATGTAGGTAGTAATTAAACCTCCTCCAATTGCTTTTGACAAACCGGGCGATATACCCATTTTCTGGTAGAACAGACCTGTTTCAGCAGGAGATGCAGAATATGCTACGAAAAACAAAACTACAAGTCCTAATATGGAAATCAGGGTCACTTTGGCAGCTTTCAGGTTCCCTGCCATCTGAATTATAGGAAATACTACAACTCCTATGATGGAAACCACCAGCAATATGTACAAAATAACGAAACCTATGTTAATTAAGCTGTCCATAGCTGTTATAATTTAGTAGTCTTCTGATTTTTAACTAGGATATCCATAAAAGTAATGGTAGCGTCTTCCATGGAGTTCATGATACCTTCAACTTTTGACAGCAGATAGTTGTAGAACACCTGAAGAATAATAGCTACGATAAGACCGAAAACGGTAGTGATAAGAGCAACTTTCATACCACCGGCAACGATGGTTGGAGAGATATCACCAGCTGCTTCGATAGCATCAAAAGCCTGTACCATACCAACAACAGTTCCAAGGAACCCGAGCATTGGTCCGAGTGCGATGAACAGAGCAATCCATGAAAGGTTGGCTTCCAAACGTCCGGTTAATACTCCACCATAAGAAACGATTGATTTCTCCACCATTTCAAGACCTTCGGTATATCTGTCAAGTCCCTGATAGAATACGCTGGCAACAGGACCACGGGTATTTTTGCAGATTTCTTTTGCAGAGTTAACACCTTCGGTAGCTAAAGCGGTTTCTACCTTGTTTAAAAGTTTTTGTGTATTGGTTGTTGAAAGGTTAAGATAAAGGATCCTCTCAATAACAAGAGCTAAACCAATAATTAAACAGAGAAGGATCGGGAACATCCAGAGTGCACCACCTTCAATGAACTTAACTTTTAATACCTGATGGAATGTCTGCGGAGCTTCCTCTTCGGCAACAAGAGCTTCTGCGGGTGCTTCAGCTGGTGCTTCCTGAGCAACTGAATCGGTAGCTGTCTGTTCAGTTTGTGCAGGGGCGTTTGCGTCTTGAGCTATCAGGTTATTGACTACTCCGAATGTGAGCATTCCTGCTACTGTCAAAAATGCAATTAATTTTTTCATAGTTAATTGTTATTGTTTTTGTTGTTTTAAAAGGAACTCGTTTTATTTTCGTTTATTGTATTTCTTTCAAAATAGTAGAGCGGAGAGAATGGGATTCGAACCCATGATACGCTTTTGGCGTATACACACTTTCCAGGCGTGCGCCTTCGACCACTCGGCCATCTCTCCTTAACAGGTTCAAAGCTACACTCCTCACCCTATTCGGCCGCTAAATTACAAAAAAATATAAACACTGCTATTCAACAAGTAATTTTACTATTTAGTAATTGAACTATTCTTTTATTCTATTGTTAACTCACCTCTTAGAGGTGTTTGTAACATTTTAGCAAGTTCTTTCCCCCCAAATCCTTCTCCCAGCAAATACATCAGTTTAGCAATTGCCGATTCTGTAGTTATGTCGTAACCACCCACCACACCTATTCGTTCCAGCTGCCTACTCGTTTCATACTTACCCATCTCAACAGCCCCCCCCTTGCACTGGGTGACATTAAAAATGGTAATACCGTTTTCAATTGCTTCCCGCAACAATTCAATAAACCAGGCATCGGTAGGTGCATTGCCTGCTCCGTACGTTTCAAGTATAATGGCTTTCAATCCGTTGATCTTAAGCATGGCGCGAACAACTGTTTCCGAAATTCCAGGGAAAAGCTTAAGTATTGCCACTCCCGGATCAAGTTTCTTTCGCACAATGAGCTGCTCACTTCTAGGCTCCAGTATCTGCCCTTCATTGTATTTAATATGTACGCCCACCTGAGCCAAATACGGAAAATTCCCGCTCAGAAAAGCATTAAAGTGCTCCGCATTGAATTTACTGGTGCGGTTGCCCCGCATAATATTGTTCTCAAAACAAATGCATACTTCCGGTATTTTAGGCCTGCCGTCTTCATAAGCTGAAGCAATTTCAATGGCATTGATGAAGTTCTCACGACCATCGGTCCTGACCACACCCATCGGCAGCTGCGAACCGGTAAAAATAACCGGCTTGGCCAGGTTTTCCAGTAAAAAACTGATAACCGATGCAGAATAAGCCATGGTATCAGTACCGTGCAGTACAACAAAGCCATCATACTTCTGATACCTTTCCTCGATCACGGTTGCAATCTTGATCCAGAATTCCGGTTTAACATTCGACGAGTCAAGCAAAGGGTCGAAGCTGTAATTGTCTATGTGCACATGCATGCTTCCCAGCACCGGAATATGATTGTACAGGGCATCAAAATTGAAAGGCGTAAGAGATCCGGTTACCGGATCCTTTATCATCCCGATGGTGCCTCCCGTATAGATCACCAGAATGTGCGGAATGTGGTTGTTTTCAGTATTCATTATGCTTTATTGAAAAAAGAAATGGGATGAATGTATCTTAATTGGCTTTTAAATAAGTCTGATGGCTTAAACCAGATGAAACTGTCTTATGGCATTCAGTGTGGTTGCTTCGGCTACTGTTTCAACCGGTATCTCCTTAATATCTGCAACCATTTGCGCAATCAGAGGTATATAAGCGGGTTTATTGCGTTTCCCTCTGTAAGGCACAGGCGCAAGAAAAGGAGCATCGGTTTCCAGCACAAGATGCCGCAGATCAATTTCCTTTAAGGTTTGCTGCATCTTATTGTTTTTGAATGTGATTACACCACCAAGGCCCAGGCTGAAACCGTAATGTATAGCTTGTTTTGCCTGCTCCACCGAGCCGGAGAAACAGTGAAATATACCCCTTAAATCATGCCTGTTTACATCTTTCAGTATGCGGATCACATCATTAAAGGAATCGCGAATATGTACTATCAGCGGCAGGTTGTAACTCCTTGCCAGATCAATATGGTGCCTGAATACCACTTCCTGTTCTGCAGCAAAAGTCTTATCCCAGTAGTAATCCAGCCCGCATTCACCAATGCCGTAAAATTTTCTGTTCTGTAACCAGCTTTCTACCACCGACAATTCTGTTAAGTAGTCTTCCTTTACGGATGTAGGATGCAGACCTATCATCGGCAGACAGTTATCAGGAAATTCGTCTGCAAGAGCAAGCATCGCACCGATACTTGAACTGTCAATATTCGGAAGTAGCAGCTTGTCCACACCTGCCGACAATGCTTCAGACACAACCGCATTGCGGTCTTCGGCAAACTCTTCCAGATAAAGATGGGTATGTGTGTCAACCAGTTTCATAGTGCAAAAGTACTAAAAGGAGATTAATGCCGTGCTGTATACAATAAGGAGCCAAGCCGCAATTGTACTGAATAGTGCTTATTGTTGTATTTTTGTCTTTTCATCAACTGTTCGTATACTTTGAAACTCCTCGTAATCAGGTTTAGCTCCATCGGAGATATTGTCCTTACCACTCCCGTTCTTCGGTGCATTGCACACCAGGTAAAAGGAGCGGAGATACATTACCTCACCAAAAGCAGGTTCGAACCCATTGTCGGTTCAAATCCCTACATCACGAAAGTACATGTATACAACAGTAATCTTTCAGAAGTTATTGGAAACCTTCGCAAAGAGAATTTTGATCACATCATCGACCTGCACAATAATCTGCGATCGTTCCTGATCAAAGCGGCCCTCATCAAACCCTCGCATTCCTTCAATAAACTTAACCTGAAGAAGTGGCTCACGGTAAAATTTAAATGGAACGTACTCCCCGACAAGCACATTGTTGACAGATACCTTGCAACGGTAAAATTTCTTAACATCGCTAATGACCATAAGGGTCTCGACTTTTTTATACCTGCTGAAGTAACTGTCCCTTTTACGGGGCTGCTGGCACCGCTTTGCAGCGGGTATGTTGCGTGTGTGATTGGCGGCAACCACAATACTAAAATACTCCCTGCCGATAAAGTAGCGGAGATATGTAATCGCCTCAACTCTGCCGGCAAAAGTGGAGCACCCGTTCCGATTGTACTTCTTGGCGGAAGCGAGGATGCAGAACGGGGGAATGCCGTGGTAAATAGCACCGGTAGCAACGTACTTAATCTGTGCGGCAAGTTTTCGCTTATGCAGTCTGCACATCTTGTAAAACATGCAAAGGCAGTTATTACCAACGATACTGGACTAATGCACATTGCAGCTGCATTCAACAAACCCATAGTCTCCGTGTGGGGAAACACCATTCCTGAGTTCGGCATGTACCCATACCTCACCCAAAATACACCACACCACCTGGCACAGGTAAACGGTCTTGCATGCCGTCCCTGCAGTAAGATCGGCTACAGCGAATGCCCCCTGGGGCACTTTAACTGCATGAAACAGCAGAACACCGAAGCTATCAGCTCATTCATCCTTAGTGTTTTAAAAAATGATCAGAGTTTAAGCTGATGCATTTTAGTTTATAAACGGATTATGGAGTCGCTCCATTCCTATATTGGTCTTTGGTCCGTGACCCGGATAAACGGTATAATTATCGTCCAGTGTGAAGAGCTTTTGCAGGATGCTTTCGCGCAAAACATCAAAATTGCCGGTTGGCAGATCTGTTCTTCCAATACTTCCGTAGAAGAGCACATCGCCGGCTATGACAAATCTTTGCGGTTCATTAACAAGACATATGCTGCCATCCGCGTGCCCCGGGGCATAAATTACGCTTAGTACAGAATTGCCAAAAGTAATAGTGTCGCTTTCGCGGACAAAATGCACCGGTGGTATTATTTCCTGAATGTTTAAACCATAATCAAACCGGTAGCTTTGCGGATTTTTCCAGAACACAATTCCATCCGGATGGGCAGTAGCCTCCAGTCCATACGTTGCCCGTACAAAACCAATGCCCATTATATGGTCTATATGGTAATGGGTTATGATCTGAGCAACCGGTTTTAATTCTTTAGAGGAAATATAGTCCGTTATTTGAATATCTTCAGAAGGTTTACAGTTTCCCGGATCAATAATGATGCATTCACCTGTTTCGTCCGAAAGTATGAAAGTGTTGGTAGAGAACAGATTAAAAGTGAACTGTTTAATAGTTATCATGGTAGTAGGAATATTTCAACGCGCAAAATAACAAAAACTTAAGATACCGGCAGGCCAAATTATTCAGGCCGAATTATTATCAACAAAGATTGCCATTATTCTGTTAAATTAGCATTCGTTTTAAACTGTCATGGTACAACGCATGTTGCAAAGATATAAGAACCTGATAACCAGTAAAATGTTTGTAGTAATACTGCTATACTTCGCAGGTACCGGCATTGCTACAGCTCAGTTTTATAATGGTTCGCAGATGACTTTCGGTAAAAGCAGAGTGCAGTATGGCGATTTTCTCTGGATGTACTATCAGTTGCCCGAGTACGATATATATTATTACCTTAACGGAAAGGAGCTGGCCAACTACACAGCCCGCTTTGTAAAGGAAAACTACCCGCTGCTCGAACAAAAGCTCGATAACCGCTTTACCGAAAAAATGCAGTTCCTTGTCTTTAACTCCCTCACCGATCTTAAGCAGAGCAACATTGGGCTTATAAGCGAACAGCAATATAATATAGGCGGCATTACCTACATTCAGGGTAACAAAGTTTTTGTGTACTTCGACGGCAATTACTATAATTTCGAAAAGCAGCTGCGTGCCGGAATGGCCAGGATTCTTATTGACCAGACCATCTATGGAGGTTCTGTCGGGCGTCAGATCACCAACTCTACCGTAATGAATCTGCCGCCGTGGTTTGTTGATGGGCTGGTGTCGTATCTTTCAGAAGACTGGAGCACAGACGTCGATAACTATGTCCGCGAAGGCATTTTGTCGGGCCGGTACCGTAAGTTTAACCATCTTACCGGCGACGATGCTCTGTATGCAGGTCACTCCATCTGGAGGTATATAGGCGAAAAGTACGGAGCCCAGACCCTTTCAAACATAGTCTACCTTGCAAGAATGAGTAGAAATGTAGAAACAGGATTTCTGTATGTGCTCAATATTTCTTTTAAGCATCTCCTTGAAGATTGGTATGCCGCTCAGCTGCAAACCTATTCAACAAGTGCCGATAAAGCCGAAATACCGGAGCACTCCGTTAAAAAGAAACTAAGAAAAGACATTGTTAATGACCAGATAAAAATTTCTCCATCCGGCAACTATGCAGCATGGGTAAGCAATAATTCAGGACAGGCAAAAGTGTGGTTATATGATATCGCCAGAGACAAATCAAGAATGGTATACAGGCAAGGTCAGCTGCTCGACGAAAAAACAGACCTTTCATACCCGGTCATTGATTTTCACCCTTCCGGGAACCTCTTGTCGCTGATCACTGAACGCAAAGGACAAATTGTTTTTTATCAGTTTGATCTGAATAAGAAAAGCAAGACCAGGCAATCGATCTTTGGTTTTCAGAAAATACTCTCTATGTCGTATTCTCCTAACGGACGCGATCTGGCACTTTCTGCGATCCGGCGGGGGCAAAGCGACATTTATATTTTCAACATTGCATCCGCTTCGTCGCAGCAAATCACGCGCGATATATACAACGATCTTTCACCCGCATATCTTCGCGGAGGAAAGGAAATTATTTTTGCTTCGAACAGAACCAGCGATACGCTGCAGAACGACCCAAAGATAAATAAGCCCGGGTTACCCGAAACCCAGGATTTGTTTATATACGATCTCGATACAAAAAGCAATGTTCTGAGGCGTGTAACCAATACACCAAATGCCAATGAAACGCTGCCCATGGAATATGAACCGGGTTTTCTGACGTATTTAAGTGACCAGAATGGTATAAGCAACAGATATATTGCAAGGTTAGACAGCGTAATTACCCACGTTGACACTACTACCCACTACCGCTATTTTACACGTGACTTCCTTACTTCAAATCTCTCCAGAAATATTAAAAGTCAGGATGTCTCTTCCCGGTCAGGCAAGATAGGTCAGATTGCACACTCTGGTCGCAAGTGGCCGGTCTCTATAACCGATAGACCGCCTGCTTCAGCAGTCGATCCGAAATCAGCTGTAAATACAGCATTCATGGACAAAAAGCTGTCGGCATTTGAAAAGAAATTGCAGGAACAGTCCGTTTTTATCCCGGTAAAAAAACTGCCGCGGTTCATTAATATTTTCATGAATGATACGGAGGATGCCAGCACCGGTGATTCCTTACCAGTTCCTGACGGGGGCAGGCCGCTCGTAACGGTTGATACTACTACCGACGGATTTACCCCTCCCAAAGCTAGAAACTATAATGTTGAGTATACCATAAACAGCCTGGTAAGCCAGCTTGACTTCTCTTTTCTCAGTGCCTCATACCAGCCATTTTCTGGAGGAGCGGGCCCCATTTACCTTACACCGGGAATAAATGCATTTTTTAAAGTGGGGCTTACTGACCTGCTCGAGGATTACAGGATAGTAGGCGGTTTTCGCTTTGATTTCGATTTCAGAAACAATGAATACCTTCTGAGTATTGCCAATCTAAAACACCGCCTCGACCGCGAAATCGTGTTTCACAGGCAATCCATTCAGCAGTTTGCTATGTACTCTACCATACGGTATCGTATACACGAAGTCCATTATATACTTAAGTACCCTTTCAATACCCTGCTGAGTCTCAAAGGAACCCTGAGTGCCAGAAAAGACAGGGCCATCTTTATGGCTACCGATCAGTATAACCTCCGTGTTCCCGATGTTAACAGGTATTGGGTGTCGGGTAAACTCGATCTCACCTACGATGCCACCAGGTCACTCGGACTGAATCTTTACGATGGTATGCGCTTAAAGTTGTTCGGAGAATACTACCATCAGATCGAAGGCGACGACCGCAATACCAATATGTATGTTGTTGGTTTTGACATACGGCATTACCTGCCCCTGCACCGTACTCTGATATGGGCCAACCGGTTTGCCACCAGCACCTCATTTGGCCGGAGTAAGTTAATCTATTACATGGGAGGTGTTGATACCTGGTTAACTCCAAAATTTACCAGAGAGGCCCCTATTGACTACATGCAAAACTATGCATACCAGACTCTGGCAACCAATATGCGCGGCTTCAGCCAGAACGTGCGAAACGGAAACAGCTTTGCCCTGCTCAACAGTGAAATACGGTTCCCTGTCATTAAGTACCTTATGAACCGACCACTTAAATCCGATTTCTTCAACAACTTCCAGGTGGTGGGATTTGGTGATCTGGGCACAGCATGGACAGGTACCACTCCCTACTCCGACGATAATGCACTTTTCACCCGGGTCATTCAGCGCGGGTCTCTTAAAATTACCATCCGCGAACAGCGCGAACCCATTATTGCAGGCTACGGTTTTGGTGTGAGGTCAAGGCTGCTGGGCTATTTTATCCGGGCAGATTACGCCTGGGGCGTTGAAGACATGGTAATTACCAAACCAATGCTCTATATTTCTTTAAGTCTGGACTTTTGATGTCCTGCGGCGAACGAAATTTCCTGTAACAATTTATCAATAGGCTTATATGCTGAAATACAGTAAATTAGATTAATTTTGTTAATAAATCACAGCAATCAGGGTGTAATGGGTACTGTTTTATCATTGTATCTTGGTATTGCAAATAACGACAGGAGTCAGCGTTTGCTTCTTGCTCATTATCAGGGGTAATCACAATCACAAGCCATTTTTTTGTAATCATTCATTTAACCGACACTATGGAAATCAACCTCTTCGACCAATTGGAAGAAACTACAGAATTAACGCCTAAAAGTCCTGTTAAAGAATACCACAATGAATTACTCGAAAAGCGGGTCAGACCTGTTATTGGATCACCCGAGCAGCAAACAGAACGAATAGGAAAACCAACGGAACAAGTAATGACTGAAAAATCTGAGATCAAAAAAAACTATAAAGCATACACCGATAAAGAGATCATGGAGCGGGCAACCGCTTACTTTGACGGAGATACCTTAGCGGCCAACGTGTGGATGAACAAATACGCACTCAAGGACAGCGACGGCAATGTTTATGAGCTTACCCCCGACGACATGCACCACAGGCTTGCCTCCGAAGTAGCACGGATTGAGAAAAAGTACCCTAATCCGGTAACAGAAGAAGAGCTGTTCGAGGCATTCAGAAACTTCCGTTATATAATCCCTCAGGGCAGCCCAATGGCAGGCATAGGTAACGATTTCCAGGTTTCTTCCCTGAGCAACTGCTTTGTAATTGGCGGCGACGGTAACTACGACTCCTACGGGGGTATTATGAAGATCGATCAGGAACAGGTTCAGCTAATGAAACGCCGTGGCGGTGTTGGCCATGACCTGTCCCACATAAGACCTTCAGGCAGCCCTGTAAAGAACAGTGCCCTTACCTCTACAGGTATAGTCCCCTTCATGGAACGCTACTCCAATTCTACCCGCGAGGTAGCACAGGACGGCAGGCGGGGAGCTCTTATGTTAACCATCTCCGTTAAGCATCCCGATGCCGAAAAATTTATCGATGCCAAACTGGAGCAGGGTAAGGTAACCGGTGCCAATGTATCGGTTAAGATCGACGATGAATTTATGCAGGCTGTAAAGTCAGGCTCAACCTACAGACAGCAATATCCTGTTTTCGGATCAGACCCGCTTAAAGTGGCCAATATTGATGCAGTGGGCTTATGGAATAAGATCATTCATAATGCATGGCGTTCTGCCGAACCCGGTGTTCTGTTCTGGGATACTGTAATCAGAGAATCGGTGCCCGATTGCTATGCAGATCTCGGTTTCAAAACACTTTCAACCAACCCCTGCGGTGAAATTCCCTTATGCCCGTACGATAGCTGCCGGTTAATAGCCATCAACCTGTTCGGCTATGTTGAGAATCCATTTACACCCCAGGCATCGTTTAATTATAACCTTTTCAGGAAACATGCTGCACTTGCACTCCGTATAATGGACGATATCATCGACCTGGAAACAGAAAAGATCGATGCCATCCTCGAAAAGATAAAGAGCGATCCCGAAGACGAAGAAATTAAACGTATAGAACGCAGGCTGTGGGAAAACATCCGCGAGAAAACCCTCAAGGGCCGCCGCACGGGTATAGGCATTACTGCCGAAGGCGATATGCTTGCCGCCATGGGATTGCGTTATGGTAGTGACGAGGCTACAGAATTTGCTGTAAACATCCATAAGCAGCTTGCCATCGAGGTATATGGTGCCAGTGCCGACCTTGCCGGAGAAAGAGGAGCATTCCCCATCTTCTCGCTCGAGCGGGAAAAGAACAACCCGTTCATTCAGCGTCTCCGCACAGAAGCCCCCGAAGTATACGAGAAAATGCGCAGAAACGGCAGGCGCAATATAGCCATGCTAACCATCGCACCTACAGGCAGCGTTAGTATCTGCACCCAAACCACATCAGGTATTGAACCGGTGTTTATGGTCAGTTACAAGCGCCGTCGTAAGGTAAATCCCAACGATAAGAACGTTGTGGTAACCTTCGTTGATGAGGTGGGCGATTCATGGGAAGAATACAATGTTTTCCATCCTAAGTTCATCGATTGGTTAACCGTTAACGGATACGATCCTGAGGTGGTTAAGCTTTACAGTGAAAGCCAATTGCAGCCGCTCATCGAAAAGTCGCCATATTACAAGGCAACGAGCAACGATATCGACTGGGTAAACAAAGTACGCATGCAGGGTGCCATCCAGAAGTGGGTAGATCACTCTATCAGCGTAACAGTCAACCTGCCCAAAGACGTAACAGAAGAGCTGGTAAGCCAGGTGTATCTCACTGCATGGGAAAGTGGTTGTAAAGGAATGACCATCTACCGCGATGGTTCCAGATCGGGTGTACTGGTAAGTAACGAAAAACCTGCTGCCGAAAAACAGGTTTTCACCGAAACTAAAGCACCTCCCCGTCCTGCTAAACTCGAAGCAGATATCGTCCGTTTCCAGAACGATTATGAAAAATGGATTGCCGTTATCGGTCTGCTCGATGGTAAACCATACGAAATCTTTACAGGTAAAGCCGATGGTTTCATACTGCCTCCATGGGTAAGTAAGGGCTGGGTAATAAAGAGCAAGGAAAAGAACGAAAAAGCACGGTACGACTTCCAGTTCCTCGATAAAGAAGGCTATAAAGTCACCTTCGAAGGATTATCACGATCCTTTAATAAGGAATACTGGAATTATGCCAAGCTTATTTCGGGCATTCTGCGCCACGGTATGCCGCTGCCTTTCCTTGTAGACCTGATCGATAAGCTCACATTTGACCAGGACAGCATCAATACCTGGAAAAACGGGGTAGTGCGGTCACTTAAAAGGTATATACCTGATGGAACCCAGGCAAGCTCAAAGACTGTCTGCCCGTCGTGCAACCATACTGACACGCTTGTTTATAAAGAAGGGTGCCTTACCTGCAACAGTTGCGGATATTCGAAGTGCGGTTAACAAGTGCGGTTAACAAGTGCGGTTAACAAGTGCGGTTAACAAGTGCGGTTAGAAGTGCATTTTATGATGATCAAATATTTGATTATCACGAAAGTACCGTATCTTCTCTGCTATCAGGATAAAGATCTTAAGGTCATTTTTCACGAGCCATTCTATTGCCTCTTTCTGATTGTGGCAGGCATCCGATAATACGGCAAGAAAAAAGTACTGGTTTACATTAAGCCACTGGTAAGCATTTATATTTTCATCTATTGCACTGTCAAGAGCAGCGTAGTGCTGGTAACCGTTCCTGAGCAACCAGTTGAATGCTTCCTGGCTTCCTCTTATGGCTTTAGAAAGGGCGGCAAGCTCAGGATATCCGTTCGATAACAGCCATTTAAAAAACTCTTCATCTCCACTAAAGGTCTCGCCAAAAGCTAAAAGTATTTTTACAGGGTAATGAAGCATTTTTCAGACAGATTTATTTTAAATCAACAGGTAAAAATCTTAAAAGGTTCAGTTATGAAAATACTTCGGCTTCTATATGAAGAGCGCGTACTTTTGTTGCTATCTGTTCCAGCTCTTCCTTTGTCAGCTTAACAAGACCTTCTTCGGGTGTTGCCCTGTCGATTGCATACAGCATTACTTTCAATGGTTTTATCTTTTGCAGATGTTCCAGCCAGAGCGAGACCTCACTGTCGGTTGTATTATCGATGGCTGTACCGCGAACCACCCCCCGTAAAAACAAGGTCTGAATAATTACCCTGCCTTCAAAACACATCAGCTCGTCTACGATCTGAGAAAGGTTCTTTCCAGAGAACGGTCGGTCAATTGCCTGATACATTTCTTCCGTTCCGGCATCAAGCTTCTGCACATTATTGTCAATCTTTCTCAGGGCATTCCTCACCTTTTCCTTGTGCAGGGCAGTTGCATTGCTCAAAACCGTGATCTTTGCTGAAGGGAACAATTCGTCTCTCAGAGCAACTGTTTTATCGATTATTTCGCTAAAGCCCGGGTGCATGGTTGGCTCCCCGTTTCCCGCAAAGGTAATGTTGTCGGGCTTAAGCCCCTTAAGGCTGAATTCCCTGAAACTGCTTTCAAGAGCTTCCAGCACAGTATCTGTTGGGTGCAGCTTTGCCTGCCGCTCCTGCTCCGGATCGGTTAATCCGCATTCACAATAAATACAGTTGAAAGAGCAATACTTAATATTATCGGGCAAAAGATTTACACCCAGCGATATACCAAACCTGCGACTTTTAATGGGACCAAAAACAATATTCTGAAAAAGCATAACAAACATCTTTATTCGGCAAAATTAGTAATTAGCGGTTATTTGGTAATTATTTCTAATTTTGGAATGCCAAATTTTACTCATGATTTCATTAAGAGAGATCAAGTCTCCTGTCGAAGAACATTTTAAGGAATTCGACATACGATTTAAAGAAGCAATGCGCAGCTCTGTTCCATTGCTTGACAGGGTTACAGGTTACCTTGTCAAAAGGAAAGGGAAACAGATACGCCCGCTTTTTGTCTTTTTGTCTGCACAGGCCTGTGGTCAGATCAACGATTCAACGTACCGTGCCGCTTCACTGATAGAAATACTGCATACGGCTACACTTATCCACGATGATGTGGTCGATGATTCCAATAAACGCCGGGGCTTCTTTTCCCTTAACGCCTTATGGCAGAACAAAATTTCTGTGCTGGTAGGTGATTACCTGTTGTCAAAAGGGTTACTCCTGTCGCTCGATAATGAAGATTTCCACCTGTTGCAGATAGTTTCCGAAGCCACCCGCGAAATGAGCGAAGGAGAGCTGCTGCAGATAGAGAAGGCCCGACGCCTCGACATAAAAGAAGATATTTATTACGAGATCATCCGGAAAAAAACGGCCTCCCTTATAGCCTCCTGTTGCGCTGCCGGTGCAGCTTCCGTGGGTTCCGACAAGGAAATCATAAAGAAAATGCACGCATTTGGTGAACTTACCGGTATGGCTTTTCAGCTTAAAGACGACCTCTTCGATTATAATAAAAGCTTTAACACCGGCAAACCAACCGGTATTGATATCAAAGAGAAGAAGATGACGCTTCCGCTGATATACACGCTGAATAATGCCGGCTGGGCAGATAAGCGCAGAATAATCTACACTGTTAAGAACCACTCCAACGACAGCGAAAAAGTGTGGAAGCTCATGGAGGAGGTTCGTGAAAAAGGCGGTATCGCTTACACGGAAAATAAAATGCTGGAATACAGAGACAAGGCGCTCGAAATGCTGAAACAGTTTCCTTCATCACCCTCGCTCGAAGCCCTGCACAGTCTGGTAACCTACACAATCGAAAGACAGAAATAGTTTTAACTAAGTGCCTTTCGCATAGTTTTAACTAAGTGCCTTGCGTAGTGTAAATGCAAAGGTGGTCCCTATACCAATATTGCTGCGCACATTAACAGATTCCTCATGGGCGTCTATAATGTGTTTCACAATAGATAAACCTAAACCGGTTCCTCCTTTTTCACTTGTTCTTGATTTATCTATTCTGTAGAACCTTTCAAATATTCTGTTCAGTTCTGTTGCCTCCATCCCCGGTCCGTTGTCGGTAATTTCAATAAGTAGTCTGTCGTATGTATCAAAAATACTGATCATGGTCCGTCCATGTACAGGATTACCATACTTAAAGGAATTTTCGAGCAGATTGATGAGCACATCTTTTATGCGTTCTCTGTCGGCCCGCACATAAAAAGCCTTATTTAAATCGAAGCTTGTCAGTACCGACTTATTGTATTGTTTTACCTTTATCTCCAGAAATTCCAGTACTTCTCTTATCAGTGCAGCAAGGTCGAATCTGGTTATTTCAAGAATCAGTTCTCCCGATTCAAGCGTTGAAATTTTTTCCAGATCCTGTATGATGGATATAAGCCTGGTCACGCTTTTTTCCGTGCGCTCCAGATACTTTCGGTTTATCACCGGGTCGTCAATACCCCCATCAAGCAGCGTCGAGACATACCCCTGAATATTAAAAACAGGGGTCTTGAGTTCATGCGAAACATTCCCCAGAAACTCACGGCGGTATGCGGCCATCTTTTTCAGCTCTTCTATTTCCTGCTTTTTATCCTCCGTCCATTTCTGAACTTCTTTATCCACCTTCTCCAGTGAAATCCTTTTTAGCTTCTCTTCGTTCGCTTTCGGCACTTTCGAAGTTCTGATAGATTTATAGATAACCCGTATCTTGTTATCCAGATATTTTCGAACAGAAAAGTTAATCAGCAGATAACTAACTGTAAACACAAGTATGCCGGCAGTTAAAATAGCACCGGGCGAAAAAGGGTGGTCTGCAATATTTCCGTTAATAAGCAACAGAAGTATTACCAAAAGGGTAACCGGCAACGCATTGTACAGCGCAAGTACCTTCGGATTGCTAAGCAGATTCTTCATACTTGTACCCCACACCTTTTACTGTCTTAATATTGTCAATCCCTATCTTTTCTCTTATTCTACGTATATGCACATCAATGGTTCTGTCGCCTACTATTATATCGGGGCCCCATACAGCACTGAAAATTTCCTCTCTGGTATATACCCTGTTTGGCCTCGAAGCAAGCAGAACAAGTAATTCAAATTCCTTACGGGGAAGGCTTATCTCGTTGCCTTCTTTCACTACAACATATTTCTCGCGGTCAATAATCAGTTCATTTATTGTAAGGATGTTTTTCCCGTACGAAACAGACGAGCGGCCCTTAAGTCTTTTCAGCAAAGCACGTATACGACTGATCAGTATTTTAGGTTTAACAGGTTTTGTAACATAATCATCGGCCCCAGCCTCGAAACCGGCAAGCTGACTGTAATCTTCCGCACGGGCAGTAAGCAGAATTATGAATATATCTTCAAAACCCGGTGTTTTCCTTATTTCCGCACAGGTTTCCATGCCATCCATACCGGGCATCATTACGTCAAGCACGATCAGATCGGGGTTCTGCTGTTTCATAATTTCAATCCCTCGTTCCCCGTTCGGAGCAGTATGTACCTCAAAACCTTCCCTGGTCAGATTATATCCCATGAACTCGAGCACATCGGGTTCGTCGTCAATCAAAAGCACACGGTGTTGAAGATTATCCATATTAAAAGAAATTGACCCGTTATAAAAGAAGAGAAATAGTTAACCAAAGATAATGCTATTTAAGCAAATGGTACAATCTTTGCACTCTGCTTCCCGTTACTATTTAGCTTAAATTCTTCTAAAGTTGCTATGACACCATACCACCCTGAAACTATTACCGGGCATGTGCCCACTATAAATTTATTCAAAATATTCGTAACACTGGTAGTTCTTTCTCTAGCCGGTTTCCCAGTGCTGTATGCTCAGCAGAGCGAACCTTATGCCCAACAGAGCGAACCTTATGCTCAGCAGAGAGAACTATATACCCAGCAGAGCGATTCGTATGCCCGGCCTGGCGATACCTATGGAGCGTACACTACTCCTGCCGAAGATAAACTTGCCAATCTCATCAACGAATACCGCCGTTCCAAAAAGCTGGCTGCAGTGCCTGTTTCCAGATCACTTACAAAAGTAGCGCAACTGCACGCACAGGATCTGGCTGAAAACTATAAAGCCGGCAAGAACTGTAACCTGCACAGCTGGTCAAACGATCCCCGCTGGTCATCGTGCTGTTATACGCCCGATCACCGGAAAGCCTCCTGCATGTGGGACAAGCCGAGAGAACTAACCGGTTACCAGGGCGACGGATACGAAATTGCCTATTTTTCAAACTTTGACTACCAGACCGAAGAGGAATTCGTAAAAGACGCCCTCAAAGGATGGAAAGAAAGCAGAGGGCACCATGAACTCATTGCAAACCTCGGTAAATGGAAGACCGCAGAATGGAAGGCCATGGGCATTGGGATCCATGGTGATTACGTGGTTGTCTGGTTTGGCGAGCTACCCGATGCAACCGGCAGCCCTGAATTACTGCGCTATCAGTAATATTTTGCAGATTTCCGATCATTGATCAGATTTCTGACACAAACGGCCATACGCTGATATTATCATTATCTTAGCCGACAAATAGTTGGCTGATGAATACTTTTTACAGATTACTTACAACGTATTTACTTTGTCTGGCAGCACTCGTGCTTTTTACCCCTTCCTGTATTATTGCACAAAACTTCATGGGAGGCGTCCATGCAGGTCTGGTAGGAAGCCAGGTTGCCGGTGACAGATTCAGCGGATATAACAAAGCTGGCATAACAGCAGGTGGATGGGTTAGTCTGCAACTTTCCACACACTCCGTTATTCAGATGGAACTGTCGTACATTCAGAAAGGCAGTCGGGAAAATCCGGATTACGAAAACGAACGCTTCGATGCATATCTCATGCGCACCGGTTATATAGAGCTACCCATTCTGTACCGTCTCCTATACAGCAATAAGCTGAATTTTGAAGCCGGACTGGCTATGAATGTATTGGTGCAGCATTACGAGCAATTCAATTACGAAGAGCTGAACGAAAATCCTTTCGAGCGTATAAACCCCGCCATTCTGCTGGGTTTGTCGTATAATATTAATGAACGGCTGAGAGCCAATATCCGGACAAATAACTCATTGATCTCCATCCGTAACGAGCGTGTCAACGGAGATGTATGGCGCTTTGTCGATTACGGGCAATATCACGATGCCCTGGTTTTATCGTTATACTATCAACTGTAAAGGTTAATCGTTATAAAACGAGATCTGAATCCACCTTTTGAACGTTAAAGGCAACCTCATCGCCCCTTTCGTTGCGCTTAATCTGAAACTCCACCATATCGCCGTCCGATAAAGCAAAGAAACTACCGTCGATCACATCGTCAGAGTGGAAGAACAGGTTGTTGGGCGGGAAGGAAATAAATCCGTAACCGCTCTTCATATTAAGTGTTCTGCTGCGGTGCACACCTTCGGGTGTTGGCCTCAGCTGGAAGTTATTCTTAATATCGTCCTGTTTTTCGAACAAGTCGTAAATTACCACATCGTTCTTGTTGAGTCTGTTTTCAATGTATTCATGCATAGATAGGGGATAGGTCACTTCGTCGATCAGCTCCTGCGAAGTTCTGGTAACATTTTCCTTACCGTTTGCATCTTCAAATTTGAAATCCCAGCTTAACAGCATCACATCAATTCCCAGCGTATTCAGTTTTTTTACCAGAGGAACATAATCGCCATCCGATGCAATAAGCACAACAACATCGTATTTTTTAAGGATTGCCAGCTCAAAGGCTTCCATCGACAGCCAGATGTCGCATCCCTTCTCCTCCCTTTTCCCAAATTTGAGTTTTATGGGCAGATAATGCGTTACCACCTTTTCTGCCATGAGAATGTCGTCGAAAATGCGCTCAGCATACAGTCTGTTTTCATTGCTCTGTGCATCGTAGGCACTCATACGGGCCCTGAAATAATGCAGATCAACCAGGTGGCACGATCTGTAATCTGAGTCAGTTTCCTTTGCTACCCTGGTCCTGATGAAATTATGTAATCCCTCTATGCTAAGCCTTGCTTTCAGTTCATGTTCATAATAGTAATAGTTGCTTACATGCAGAAAGTAATTGCCATCATAAAACACACCTATTTTAATCATAAAATGATTTAATTTAATAAGAATAGAATAAATATTGATATCGTATAGAAAAATGGATTTCCCGGCCATTCGTCTTAAGGTACAAAACTACGAAAAAAGGGCGCCATTCCGGCACCCCTTTTTAAAAAATTAGTTCAATATCATAGATAAAAAGTAACTTTATCAGAACAATCCCTGCATCAACTACTGATGCGGCCTGATGTTGTTACCTGTTGATCAGAAGTTTTTCTGTTTTGCTGTATGATTCATTCTGCAATTTAAGAATATACATGCCCACCGGCAGATCCGAAACATCAAGGTTAAACTGACTGTTGGTCATAACGGCAGTTTTCACCTGTTTTCCGGAGGTGCTGAACAGCATAATCTCCGTTTTACTGTCGCTGTTATTAAGCACAATGTTAATCCGGTTGCCTGCAGGGTTTGGATAGATCATACAGTTGCCTGCTTCCAGGTTTCCGGCCGCACTGCAAATATCGGCAATGATATAGCTGCTTTTCACTGTAGTGTAATTGTTTACACCATCCGAGACAACGAGGGTAACATCGTATGTGCCTTCCGTATTATAGATTACCGTTGGGTTTTGCTCTGTGGAAGTTTCAGGTTGTCCACCGGGGAAACTCCACGACCATGAAACGATGTCACCGGCAGAGTAATCAGTAAACTGAACCTCGTCAAACCGGCATATTTGGGTATCTGATGCAATGAAATTGGCAAGCAGCGGAGCATTATCGGTAATACCGAAGAAGTTCACATAGCTAAAAATAAGCGAGTCTTTCATAGAGATGCCGGTGCCGTTGTTGATTCCACTGAACTCACACGACGATCCAATGGTGCGGTAGTGACCACCGTTGTATGCAATTGTGGTGTTATACTGTGGTGAACCGTTTTGCAGAATAACAAATGCAGTATCCTTAGGCAGAATCCTGTCAATGTAATTATTGTCGCCGTAGAACGTGAACGACATGCCCTCGGTAAAGGTACCAGCCATTCCATTCAATACACTCAGGTCGTTACTGCCATCACCGTCGCCTTCAATTTTAAACATCTCGTGAGCAGGTGTCGGGTCATTGAATTCCCAGGTATCACCCCCTTCCATATATACACGGCCATGGTTGTTATTCATGTAATTAGCAAGTGCTGCGCCCTGTCCGTTGGTTAGTGCCGCATTGTTCGGATAGGTCCCAAGACAGATAAATACCGACTGATACGGGCCGATAACCAGAGGCCATGAAGTCACATAGTCAGCTGTAATGCCCAGGTTGTTAAGAGAATTCCGTATAGCAGGACCGGAGTTTTTATTACCATCCAGGTCAATGATGAGGACCGGTATAGCACCAACTGTCATAGTAGCACTGGTTGCATTTTCGAAACCCATATCTGCCGCCATAGCAAAGTCAATGGGCAGCTGATACCCGGCAGGAGTGGTTGGCAGCGCAGTTACCATATAACTTGCCGACAAGGTCTCATACCCGTTGAGCGTACCATAGTTCATACTGTCAACCTGCACAAGCAGGTATGGATCTTCCGAACTTATCATTCCTGTTACATTGTATGCCGGAGCAGTACCTGCATTCAGAATACTGAAATTTAACAGTACCGTTTCACCGGCGTCTACTTTACCGTTTCCGTTTCCGTCTTCATCGTTTATGGTCATGCCTGCATAAGCCAGAGCAACCGAATGCCCAATAAGCTCAAAGCTGTCGTTCCATTGGCTGGCATCTGAGGCGGCAGTATAGTTCAGTACGATCGTATGGCCATCGGGTATTTCCGGTGAAATGCTCAGATTGAAACCATCGGCAATAGAAACAGACTGATTGGCCGGAATCAGAGGATACACCTCAACCGAGTCACGTAGCGACACATACGGATCACTGGTAGTCAGCGTAACGGTAATATTCTGTGCATCGTCGTTGCCTGCGTTACTCATGGTAACACTTAAATAAGCGGTTTCGTTGTAGTCAAGCTGCTGGTTGTTGTTGGCATTGGCGTCGTTAATGAGTGTCGACTCATATACAACATAAGGTCCGTCGAGCGGAATAACCTCAATATCAGTAATGTAAGGCAGATAATTAAAGGCAGTGATCGCCAGTTTGATCATGCCTACCTCGGTAAGGACCGGAGTTGTTATAACAGCCTCTCCGTCTATTACTTCGGCACTGCCCAGAATCTCTCCGTTTTTGGTTAACGTAGCATAGGCACCGTTAACAGTGCACTCCACGATAAACTCCGTTGAGCCGATGAAGGCAGCATTGGGGTGCTGAGCCTGCAGTTGTGCCGGCATGGCTGTACGCAGCATCAGCGACGGGTCGCCGAATATGAGCCAGGTGTCGGTCATTTCACTTCCACCAGAACCATAGGTATCGTTCATTTTGAAGCAACCGTTTATAGAAACACCGCCAAAGGTTCTCTTAATATTGTCGAGATATTGTTCTGTGAGGATGTCGTTCATTTCATCCTGTCCTTCCATAGGCGGATCCCATGACTGATTAATGGTCGACATAAGAGCGGCAACCGCACCGGTGGGTCCGTTTGCATTAGATGCCCTCAGCCAGGCTTCCGCAAAACAGGTAGCATTCATAAACTCCCCGTTAACGCAGGCCACAGAGAAAAGATACGGCCACATGTTGTTGTTGGTGAGCTGGTTAACATTAGTGTTAGAGAAGTTGGTGGTGCTCCAGGCAGTCTGGCTTCCATGACCCACATAATTTCCAATGGAGCGGCCGGCATTTACTTCCGTTGCAACGGATGCCTGGTTTGGATTACCGGGAGCATCCTCGCCACCCTGCGAACCATCGTATAGCTCTGCAACCAGGGTATAGGTATACCCAACGAGGTCTGTGCGGATATTGCGCATGTGTTCCCAGTCGTACTCGTTATCGTCGCCGGTACCTTCTGCCGATCCTATTCCGAATCCTTTCGAGAACCAGTCAGTCGAGGTGTCAGGGTTCTTTTCATACATCACGCTTCTGGTCACCTGAGTTATCACATGTGCTTCATTCTCAGCTGAGAACCTTCCTACGAAGATATCGGGATAATGGTCGTTGCCCTGCAGATAACCGTATGCATGGTCAGACGGTCCGCCCAGTCCGCTGCCTGTTACAGTAGGCACCTGCTGGTTATCTCCAACCAGCAGCAGATAGGTCAGTCCGTTGTTTGCGTAGTAATCGGCCACATAGCTCTTAATGGCGGTTGAATTGGTACCAATAGTAGCAACATCTACTATTTCAACCGGTATGCCAATAGTACGTTTCCATTCTACAAAGGGCTGCATTTCGTCAATGAACGGCCCATGGCTGATAATAAGCATTTTGCCCTGCTCTTCGAGCGGGGTATAGCGGTTGGTCTCACTGCTGTTCAGAAAACGGCGGTTGTAGATCTGTTTAAAGTCGGCACTCACTTTTTGCGAACGCTCTCCGGTAAACACATTCACAGTCGAAGTGCCTTCCTGGCTCACTTTCAGTGTAATGCGGTAGTATACCCTGAGCACTTTTGTTATGGGGTTATACACGAACGGGTTAATAACCACGGTCTGACCCCTGTAATCGCGCACAATAAAGGGCTCGCGCAGGCCGGCTATGTCCGAAGGCCAGAAAGCGCCGGTATTGTACGATTGCCCATAGGTATATGGTACCGTTGCCGGGTCAATGTCGCGCGTCAGGTTACCTTTTGATGGTGCAATCTCTATGCCGGTAAATTCCCTGTAATCGGAGGCAAGCACTTCCACTTTCATGTTTGCCCTGTCGGGGATGATCAGCGAAGCGGTAAGTTTTGGCAGGTCGGGATTTCCTTTTTCCAGCAACGGGGTTGCCTCACCAACTGTAATAACCTTTGCTTCCCCTCTGGGTGTAGTAACATCGTGGGTAAAGAATCCACCCAGCTTAACCTGCAGAGTGGATGTTTCGGTATTGCTGCTGAGCAGTTCCACCCTGGCAGCTACAGGTTCGCCCGATCCAAGGCTAACCCACTGCTGGGCATTCAGAATGCCTGTAACAATCATCAGGACTGAAAACAGGAGTACTTTTTTTATCTGCATATGCGTATGGCGTTTTTGTGAAATTATCAGTTATAACTTATTCAGGCTCAACTACTTTATACTTAATCAAGCAGAACTACTTTGCGAACGATCACCCGGTCGTTTGCCTCATACCTCAGGAAATAGACACCCGGTTTTGTACCCCTGGTATCAAACTTAAACAGGTGATTACCTGACGTTACAGTGCCAGCATTGTAAAGAACCTGATCTTCCCGGCCAAGCAAATTTAACAGACTTATCTTTACCTGAGCAGTGCCCGGCAGGTAGAAGTCGACGAACAGCGTATTTTTTACCGGATTTGGATAAACAGCCAGGTCCTTTGATCTTTCGTTTACCAGAACGTTCACCACCAGCATATAGATCTCGTTCGATGGTTCGGATAAACAGCCTTCGGCCGAAGTCACCCTGCAATGATAATAACCTGTTACCGTTGGTTCGAATGTTGTGCCTGTTGCTCCCTCAATTGCGCCGTCTCTGTTGTACCACTGATTTCCTTCCGGAGCATCAGATACCAGCAGTTTATTCTGCTGTGTAATTACCGGCGCATCCGGAGCTGCATTAACCTCTACAACGAGTGAAGCTTCTGCATTCATAAAAGCACTGGTTGCCGTAACATTAAAGGTTACCGGTTCTGCAATATTTGCCACAGGGTTATAAATGGAGTCGTTATTCAGGTATTCTGATGGGTTCCATGAATACTGTACGTCACCGGTAGCATTGATGCTGAAGGCAAAGAGCTGAAGTTCGCTCTGTTCGCAGGCTGCTTCCGGATATGCGAACGGGAAAACGGTGAAGTTGCTGGTGCCTCCTGCTGCTCCACCCGGGAATATTATATCGTCAATATACCCTGCATCCGACCCAGTCGATTGACTCTGGTCTTTTGAGTAGGTCCATGTAAAGGTATGGTCACCTGCAGTAACCGGGTAACTGACCCTCGACCAGTTAACATCGCCCGACCAGGACTCTTTAGTGGTTCCGTCAATGGCGAACTTCAGGAAATCGTACCCACTCTCTGACGAAACCTTACGGGCAAATGAGATCTCACTGTCACTGCCCACATTCATCTGAATGCTGATCACCGAGCTCTGGTAATCGTTAATATCGAACGACCTTGCACTGTAAGTACCGTTATTTACCATGCTTGTGGTGATCTGCCAGGGAGTATTCGTGGCATTCTGCCAGTTGTAGGCACTGAAATCGCCGGTTTCAAAATCTTCTACCAATAAACCTACAGGCAGCTGGTATACATTGGTCACAAAATATGGATCGGCATTCGAGCTGCTGAAGAATTTCACCATGGTACCTGCTTCCACACCCGTGTCAATAACCACAGGGTACTCAGCATATACCGTTTCATTTACCGGCAAAATATCCAGTGCAGTCATTGACTCTTCCATTGCAGCGATCCCGCTGTCAGTAAACAGGTAGCTAACAGTGGCAGGAGCATCGCTGTGTCCGGCGTTTTGCACCGGAACCCTGATGATAACCGTTTCTCCCGCATCCAGACGCCCATTGGCATCGGGATTCTGTGAATCGTCAATAATAACTGCCTGAGCAACAAGCTTTGGTGCATTGAGCTTCACGTTAAAATTATACGTCCACGACTGTGAAGTGTCGGCAATGGTAAGCGTAAACACCGAAGTAAACTGGTCGGGCAGCCACATTGCGCTGCTTATATCAAAAGCAAGCGGCATATTAACTGTTTCACCGGAACCTATACCGGCCCAGTTCTCCGTTGAAACCTTACAGTTAATGTACGGGCACTCCGACGATATGGTGGTGGTAAGCGCAGAAGATGCGCTGTTACCCACGTTTTTAAGGGTCAGGTTAAAGCCGAAGCTTTCGTTGTAATCTATCTGCAGGTTATTGTTACCTGCTTCGTCGTTCACACTCTGACTGTCCATGATAATATATGGGCCTTCGGGCGAAGCAACCAGCACGGTACCGATGTACGGCTGTTTATTCTGAGCGGTAATAATTATATCTGCCGTTCCCGGGATAGTAACCGGCTGCAGGCTGACTACAGCAACACCAAGCGGATCGGCAACCGCAGCACCATAAAGTACCCCGTCCTTCGAAATGGCCACATAGGCATAAGGTTCGGTAGTCACGGTAAACTCGGTACTCGATAGCGGCATGAGCGGATCGTAGGTAACAGGCATTTCCGACGGAACTCCCATGTAAGCCATAAGCGACGGGTCGCCCATGAGGCAGTATATCTGCCAGTAGTATTCCGACATGTCAGGCGATCCTTCCATAACTGCCAGGTTACCTGCAAAAATCATCTGTGCCATGGTAGTGTACCATTCATCGTGTGCTTCTCCGTTGCAGTGGAACAAGCGGTCGTAGTTACCCAGTGTGGTATTCTGATAGGTAGGATTGGCAGTAATGGTACCAACACCAACACCAAAATAGAAGTCCTCATCCCAGTACGTGTTGTTCGATCCGCCAATATAGCCGATCGCTCCCTTATTCTCTGCCCTGAGCAACGCCTCGCCAAAGCAGGTTACATTGTACATACTGGTCTGGCAGCAGTTGCCCACCATCAGCGGGTATTGTCCGCTATTTTGCAGTCCGGGAATATCGCTGATCGAGAACGAAGGGTCAGCCCACCCTGAAGAGCTTCCGTGTGCGGTATAGTTGGCATAACCAACACCGTCACTCACATGCTGAATAACCTGCGCCGAAGCACTTCCCGAGGCAGGGTAGAGGTATGTGTGACTCAGTAACCCGTGTGCCTCATTAAAGTAATAGGTGGTACCATAGTTGATCTGACCGTTACCATGCACCGGGGCAAAGTTTGCATCCACCCCCGAAACCATCACGCATTCGCCAAGAAACGAAGGATCAGGGAACAGATACTGCTCATACATCAGGGTCTTGTCGATCTGTGGCTGCAACTCACTCAGGCTGGTGGCTGAAAACCTTCCATAGTATAATTCCGGAACATCGTCGCCGGTATACTCACAGTAATACAGGTCGGTTACATGTCCGCTCTGCGAAAAAGCGGGTATCTGAGCCACATCACCCACAAAGAGGGCAAACGATGGTGCAGGATTTTCCGTAGTGCCCTGGTTATACAGGTTTTGCAGATAAGCCTTTATAGAGGAGGTGGTGTTTCCTACGTCAGGATTATTGGTATACGCCTCCGTAATGCGGAATCCCTTACGTACTTTCCATGCAATGTATGGCTGCAGTGCTGCCTGAAACATCGGGTCAGAAACAATCACCATATGCACCGGGTACTCCACAATATACTCTTTCGATGTATTAACCGGTAACTCATTGGCCAGCATCTTACCCAGTTTTTTAAAGTACGGTGATGCATATTTTTCTTTCAGGGCGGCTGTAGCCGGATAACTGCCATCGGTAAAGTCAACCCTTACTACCATGTTCAGATAAACCCTGATGGTACCGGTTACCGGATTGTAGCTTACCGGCGAAAGTTCCACGCGTGCCATTCTGGTATCGCGCATGAAACCGACTACCTCTACTGTTGCCGGTTCATTGCCTATAAACCGGTTCTCACTGTATGCTTTTGTGTTTATAACAAACGGACCAGCACCGGTCTGATTCTTTGCTACCGGTGGCTGAAAAGGCAACACGGGAGCTGAAATGCCCAGATCTGCCAGCCTGAATTCTTTCACATCGGCCGACACAATAGTCACCTGTGGAGTAGCCCCGACAGGTATTTCAATCAGCCGGCGCATTACAGGCAGTTTAGGCATGCCCACTTCCTGCGTGGGGGTATAGCGCTCCGCAATAATTTCAGTAAACACCCCCTGTGCTGTGTTAACCGAAAGCGTGTTGAATGTGGTAAAGGAGTTACTGATAGTAATTCCTGAAAAAGAATTCTGATCGAGCCGGAATTCTGTTGATCCACTTGTAAGCTTTACCTGAGCTGAAAGACTGAAAAGGGTAAAGGTAAGCAGCATGGTCATCAGCAGGCGGCCGAATGACATGGTGTGTAAAGGTTTAATCATACCCTGATTATTAAAATGGAATAGAAATGTCTACAAATCTAATAACAAATATCGTTCATTTCCAAATCTTAATGAAACAGATTAGATACAAATTGTATTTTTCTGATACCTGCAACCGGTACCAGTGCAGAGAGCAGTCCAATGCCGCCCACTACAAGAAAAACAGCAGCAAAATCCTGCCACTGCATCAATACCGGATAGGCAGTGATAAGGAAGGAGCCCCCTTCGGCATTTATTTTCACCAGTCCGAACTGCTGCTGTATTATGCAGATTGCTGCTCCCAGAATCATTCCCGCAAAGGCACCGCTGAGTACCACCAGCAGACCTTCGGAAAGAAAAATGCGGCGAATAAGATTATTGCCTGCGCCCATTGCCGAAAGTATCGAAATGTCCTTGCGCTTATCGAGAATCAGCATCGAGAGCGATCCCACCACATTAAAGGTGGCAATTAACAGAATAAAAGACAGGATAAGGAATATGGCGTACTTTTCGGTACGCATAATGTTGTACAGCACCTGCTGCTGCTCAAAACGGTTTTGTACTGTGTAGGAATTGCCCAGCACTTCCGCAACCCTTTTCTGTACCGAAACCATATCGGCTCCCTCCGTAAGGGCAATTTCAACCGACGAAAGTTCATCGTTATACTCAAACACCTCCCGGGCAAACGAGAGAGGCACTATCATGTATCTGGTATCGAAATCCTGCTGTACCGAAAACACTCCTGCCGGACGAATATCTACCCGCTGAAAGGCATTTTCGGGCGAAGCGGTCGCCGCCGCAGAGCGCCTGGGGGCGAATACCTCAATCATGGCATCGTAGTTTTTAAGGTCAATGCCCAGGTAATAGGCAATGCCCTGACCGGGTATTGCCAGTGGCTGATCTTTGAAACGGAGCATCAGACTTCCATCGATGATCATACTGTCAAGCCCCGTCCATTCGGTATAATTATCATCTACGCCTTTCAGCGTAGCCAGAAACTGATTCGTGCCGTACTTAAGAAGTGCCTTTTCTTCTATCACACCGGTAGTGGCC
Organism: uncultured Lentimicrobium sp.; assembly: GCA_964643225.1. Classification (GTDB taxonomy): domain Bacteria; phylum Bacteroidota; class Bacteroidia; order Bacteroidales; family Lentimicrobiaceae; genus Lentimicrobium. The sequence goes on from CAZXQT010000011.1 coordinate 78,603, forward strand.
TTCACGCCTTCGAGCGCTTTAATCCTTTCCCACGGGAAGGTAGATGAAGCAAAGGTCTTCCCGGCAATGGGCTGAACCTTCAGTGGCGGATCGAAGGTATTGAACAGCGAAACCACCAGACTCTCAAAGCCGTTAAAAACCGAGAGCACCACAATAAGCGCCATGGTTCCGATGGTTACACCGGCAACGGAGATACCCGAAATAATATTTATCACATTGTGTGATTTCTTCGATTTCAGATAGCGCCAGCCAATGTAAAAAGGTAAGTTCATTTAATGCCCGAGCAGTTTGTCAATGTTCTCGATATAATCGAGAGAATCGTCGATAAAGAAATCGAGTTCCGGAATAACCCTGAGCTGACTCTTAACGCGGGTACCCAGGTTGTGCCGAATATCGCGGGTATGTGTTTTGATGGTTTTGAAAACCGTTGCTTTGTCTGCCGGTCCGAAAAGGCTGAGAAACACTTTCGCAACAGAGAGATCGGGCGAAACATTAACTTTTGTTACGGTAATTAGGTAACCACTGAGGTTTTCCTGTGCGAATAACCGTAATATCTCCCCGAGATCTTTCTGTATTAGCCGTGCAATTTTTTGCTGACGTTTTGATTCCATAATGCAAAGTTAAACAATTTCAGACCTCAAAAGCACGTTAAAACGAGCACGCGGTTTATATATCTTTGTTGCTGAATACGGGCTGTAATTACAGCGTAACCTTTCAACCACCCATGAGCAAACTCATAAAAGTACTTAAATACGCCCTGCCTTACTGGCGGTATGCCCTACTAAACATACTATTCAACGTTTTAGCGGTACTTTTTTCGCTGGGATCTTTTGCTGCCATCATACCTGTGCTCAACATACTGTTCAAGCTGCAGGCTCAGGTAACCGAGGCGCCTCCTCTCGAGCTCGAACTGGAGTCGCTCAAGCAGAACTTCTACTACTACATCAGTCGCATGATCGACAACTATGGTGAGCTTCACACCCTTGCCTACATCTGTCTGTTCATCATTGCCATCTTCCTTCTCAAAAACCTTACAAGGTACCTTGCCATGTACTACATAGCCGAAGTACGCAACGGCGTGGTTAAAGACATACGCAACGCCATGTACAACAGGGTGCTTATACTGCCGTTGTCGTATTACAGCGAGCAGCGCAAGGGCGACATTATGAGCCGCATGACCACCGACGTGCAGGAAGTAGAATGGTCAATCATGAGTTCCCTCGAAATGCTCTTCCGCGATCCTATAACCATACTGAGTTACCTGGTAGCGCTGTTTCTGCTCAACTTCGAACTAACACTCTTTGTTCTTATACTCCTTCCGGTGAGCGGATTGATCATCGGGCGTATCGGCAGAAGTCTTAAACGCACTTCCACCAAAAGTCAGATCAAGATGGGTGAGTTGCTGAGCACCATCGAAGAAACCCTCGGAGGGCTCCGCATCATCAAAGCATTCAACGCCATTAACTGGGCCAATGCCAGTTTCAGGCAAACCAATCACAACTACAACCGGCTAATGGTAAAGCTTTACCGTAAACGCGACCTTGCATCGCCGTTGAGCGAATTCCTCGGTATAGCCGTTTCGGTGGTGGTCATCTGGTACGGCGGCAGTCTTATCCTGTCGCCCGATTCGAGCATGGACGCAGCCATGTTCATTTCGTACATTGCCATCTTCTCCCAGCTTATAACTCCTATAAAGGCATTAAGCACCGCAGCCTATAATATTCAGAAGGGCGCTGCTTCCGTTGAACGTATTGAACAGGTGCTTAAAGCGGAAGAGGTTATCACACAGAAAGAAAATGCCATCCGCAAAAACACTTTCGACAGTCACATCGAATACCGCAACGTAGACTTCAAATACCAGGTTGAACCGGTACTGCAGTCGGTAAACCTAACCATCCGCAAAGGCAGCATGGTAGCTCTTGTTGGAGCATCGGGCAGCGGCAAGTCAACCCTGGTCGATCTGCTTCCCCGGTTTTATGATGTAACCGGGGGCGAGATACGCATCGACGACATACCCATCAGAGACCTCGCCATCAACGACCTGCGCGGGCTCATGGGCATTGTATCGCAGGAAACCATCCTGTTTAACGGCAGTGTGTACGACAATATCGCCTTCGGCATGAGCAATGTTAGCATGGAGGATGTAATTGCTGCAGCCAGGGTGGCCAATGCACACGAATTTATCAGCAGTATGCCCGAAGGGTACAACACCAACATTGGCGACCGGGGCATCAAAATGTCGGGCGGGCAGCGTCAGAGACTGAGCATTGCGCGTGCGGTGCTCAAGAACCCACCCATCATGATCCTCGATGAGGCTACCTCGGCACTCGATACCGAATCGGAACGCCTGGTGCAGGAATCCCTCACCAGCCTCATGCAGAACCGAACTTCGGTTGTTATAGCACACAGATTGTCGACCGTGCAGTTTGCCGATGAGATCATCGTTATGCAAAACGGTTGTGTAGCCGAGCGGGGCACACATTCAGAACTCATTGCCCTCAACGGTGTATACAAACGACTGCACGATCTGCAGAGCTTTGAAAATTGAACCGAAAAACCACGACAGTAATGAATATAAAAGAACTTGTTAAGCAGCGTGCCGCAGAGCTGGCCGGTGAACTTTCCGGCATCCGCAGGCATCTCCACATGCACCCCGAATTAAGCATGCAGGAGTCAGAAACATCGGCATTCCTTGCACACAAACTGCAGCAGGCCGGTATTCCATTCGAACGCGGCATTGCAAAACATGGCATCGTTGCCCTTATTGAGGGGCGAGACCCTTCAAAAAAGGTCATCGGTCTGCGGGCCGATATGGATGCCCTGCCCATTATAGAAGAAAATGAAACAGCCTATTGCAGCACTGTTCCCGGGGTAATGCATGCCTGCGGTCACGACGTACACATGACCTGTGTACTGGGAGCTGCCATGATACTACACGAAATGCGCGACCGTTTCGAGGGGACCATAAAACTACTCTTTCAGCCTTCTGAAGAAACCTTTCCGGGGGGCGCATCCATGATGATCAGCGAGGGAGTCATGGAAAACCCCGCACCGGTCAACATGTTCGGTCAGCATGTGCTGCCCGGACTCGAGGCAGGCAAAATAGGCCTGAAGCCCGGCAAATACATGGCATCGACCGATGAAGTGTACATCACCGTAAAGGGTAAAGGTGGTCATGCCGCCACCCCCGATCTCGTGATCGATCCCGTTCTGATCGGCTCTCACGTGGTCGTGGCACTGCAGCAGATCGTCAGCCGCATCATGCCTCCAACGCTTCCGGCAGTGCTCTCCTTTGGCAGTTTTCAGGCAAACGGCCGTACCAACATCATTCCCAACGAAGCAAAAATTGCCGGCACCCTTCGCACATTCGACGAAAACTGGCGTGCCATTGCTCACCGCAAAATTGCCGAAATCACAAACGGCGTAGTTCAGAGCATGGGCGGCGAGTGTGAGGTCTTCATCTCCAAAGGCTACCCGTTCCTGGTAAACGACGATAAGGTAACCGCCTTTACCAAAAGCACCGCCATTGATTACCTTGGCGAAGAAAACGTGGTTGATCTTGAAATGCGCCTTACGGCAGAAGACTTCGCCTACTTCACCCACATGGTACCTTCGTGTTTCTACCGGCTCGGTGTTGCCGACGAGAGCAGAGGCATCGTGCACAATCTGCACACACCAAAGTTCGATGTCGACGAAAAGTGCCTTGAAACCGGTGCCGGCTTTATGGCGTACCTGGCTCTGGCATCGCTCAGTGCAGAGTAAATTCGCATCCTATGGCACTGACTAAGTCCGGAAGGGAAATCCGACAGTGAAACTATTGCAGTATGCGTTTGTTTACTTTTCATAAGAAACAAACAGAAGAGCTATGGAAGAAAGAATAAAATGGGAACTCGACCCGGCGCATACCGACATTGCCTTTAAAGTGCGGCATTTAATGATCACCAACGTAAAAGGCTCCTTCAACAAATACGAGCTGGATGCCACAACCATGGGCAACGACTTTACCACTGCACAAATTGAGTTCCGTATTGACCCTAAATCCATCGATACCAACAACGACGATCGCGACAAGCACCTGCGCAGTGCCGATTTCTTCGATACAGAAAACCATAACGATATCACCTTCCGGTCAACTTCGGTTGAGCGGATCACGGGCGATGTATATGCCCTTAACGGTAACCTCACCATAAGGGGCATCAGCAAACCCATAAAGCTCGAGGTAGAATACGGCGGCACCATGACCGACCCGTGGGGCAACGTTAAGGCCGGTTTCACCATCGAAGGGACCATCAACCGCAAAGACTGGGGCCTGAACTGGAATGCAGCCCTCGAAACCGGTGGCTTCCTTGTCGGTGATGATGTAAAGATCCAATGCGATGTGCAGCTTATTCGAAAAAGCACAACCGCATAACCAATGCTTTAATAACTTTATACCGCCAAACTTTATATTGCTAAACTTGCTTATGACTGAACAAGAGGCATTTCTTCAACACGCACTCCTGGTGGAAAAAACTGCGGAATACGTGCAACACACACTGCGCGAAGCAGAAGGCGGCCACGACTGGCAGCACATCAAAAGAGTGTGGAACAATGCAAAATACATAGCCCGCAAAGAAAACAAGGGCGACATGCTCGTCATTGAGTTGTCGGCTTTACTGCACGATATTGCCGATGCCAAATTCCATAATGGTGACGAGACACTCGGGCCCCGCCTTACCGGACAGTTCCTCCGGTCTCTTGAACTATCCGATGGGATCATCAACCACGTAACCCTGATCGTAGAACACATTTCCTTCCGGAAAAGGAACCAGAACAATACCTTTCATTCGCCCGAGCTCGAAATTGTGCAGGATGCCGACCGACTCGATGCCATCGGAGCCATTGGCATTGCACGGGTATTCAACTTTGGCGGGTACTTTAACCGTCCACTGTACGAACCCGACGAGCGCAAACACACTATCGGACATTTTTACGAAAAGCTTCTTCTGCTGGCCGATATGATGAACACCCCCACCGGAAAAGAGCTTGCCAGAGAACGCCACGACTTTATGCTCCGCTTTCTCGAGCAGTTCTACCGCGAATGGGAGGGCCCGGCAACCGATTGAAACCTGCCTGCTTCAGGTCATGACCCGCCCGAGTAAATCAGCCGGCGTTAGCACTCCTCAAACACACGCCTTACGGCAATCTCGTACTCTTCAAAGGTTTTCGCTTTCTTAATGAGCCTGTTAACCCGCACAGGGTCGTCAAAACCCTGTCCCAGATAATCCCAGTATTCCTTCAAAACGCTCAGAATGCTGTGTCTTCTGTCCATGTCACCCAGGTAAGCCGTGAACAGATCATCCATAAACGATTGCAGCCTTTTTCGCTTATCCGCGGAAGCGAGTCCGTAAATTTCCTCCGGCAGAAACGGATTTATCAGCACCCCTCTGCCAATCATCCACCGGTTTACCGAAGGCAGGAGTTCTGAGACTGCCGTGTAATCGTCGGTCGACCGGATATCGCCGTTATGCACCAGCGGCATTTTAAGCAGCGGGGCAATTGAAGCCAGGGCTGAATGGTCGACTGTTCCTGCATACAGCTGCTTACCGATGCGGCCATGCACCGTAAGTTCGTGCAGCGGGTAATCGTTAAAAACACTGAGCAGCGGGTATATTTCCTCTTTCGACTCATATCCCAGCCTGCACTTCACCGAGAGCCTCAACGGCAGTGACGGCGTCACAGTTTCGAGGATCCCGAGGATTTCCCTTACCGTTTCCGGGAAAGGCAACAGCCCCGAGCCCCTGCGTTTGTTGGCCACCTGCGGATACGGGCAGCCGAGATTCCAGTTCAACTCCTTAAATCCGAGTCCGGCACATATCCGCGCAAAGCGAACTATTTCTGCAGCATCCTTGCTCAGTATCTGCGGCACCACCTCTGCACTGCTGTTTTCCAGATGTTGCAGCTGCTGCTCCTTACGTGCCGAAAGCTTCGTGTCGTGATCAATTTTTGCAAAATACGGTGTGTAGAACTTACTTACCTGCCGAAAGTGCCGTGTATACACCTGCCTGAACGTGTGCGTGGTAATACTCTGAAACGGAGCAAGATAAACAAGCGGTGCTACTGACATACAGGTGCAGATGTGTTAAAAACCATAGATAATTGCGGGCCGCAAAAGTGCGAAAAATGCCAACGTGAAACAACCCACACAAGAAAGAGGCCGGGCAGGCTGAAACTTTTTGTATCTTGCACTCGTTTATGTAAGAAATCTGTTATCTATTATTTACTAACAAACTATAATTATGAAAATTAAACATTTAGCTCTTGCATTAGCACTAATGCTTCTCAGCTTCAGCGCAGTACGTGCGCAGGATTACAAATCAGCCATCGGGGGTAAGCTTGGATATGGTCTGATTGCATCCTACAAAACATTCCTTTCAGACCAATCAGCAGTCGACATCTTTGGCGGAATCCGCTGGGGCGGTTTCGTTGTTGGTGCCTACTGGGAAAAGCATTACCCCATCCAGTCTGTTGAAAATCTGCAGTGGTACTGGGGACTTGGAGGTTCACTGACCACCTGGGACTATGGCGGATGGATCAACGACAACTACACTGAGATCGGAGCATCGGGTGTACTGGGCCTTGACTACACATTCGACGACATTCCATTAAACCTGAGTGTTGACTGGGCACCGACCATCGTAGTAGTCGACACCTGGGATAACCAGTATGGCACATACGGCAGCCGGTTCAGAGGCGGCTATGGTGCAATTTCGGCAAGGTATATTATTAACAGATAGTTTAGACGCAAAGCGTGAAGCGCTTTGCGGTTTAGACGGTTTCGCCGGTAGTGGTTGGGTAGTGGTTAGTAGTAGGACGAGTGGGACAAGTGAGACCCGTGAGACATGTGGGACGGGTTGCGTTTAGGCGAGCCGGCGAGTTTTATTATTAGAGTTTTTATAAAAGGGGCCACCGGGACGGTGGCCCCTTTTAATTAGTGTTAAGGGTTTGGCCTGCCGGTTAGTGGTTAGTGGTTAGTGGTTAGTGTGGGTAGTGTATTAGTGGGACAAGTGAGACAAGTGGGTCTTGTGGGACGAGTTGCATTTCGGCGAGCCGGCGAGTTGTATTAATAGAGTTTTTATAAAAGGGGCCACCGGGACGGTGGACCCTACGTTAATGTTTATTTCGGGTTTAGTCAGTTGGCTTTGGTGGTGCAATAGAAAGAATGCTCTTACCAACTAGGCCAGAGCAGCCGTCTCAACTGCAAAGTGTGAAATACTTTGCATCTAAGCCGGAGTAGCGCGTCGAGCCGCCTGAACTGCAACGCACAGCGTTGCGACTAAACTATATATAGAGTTGCAATTACAGGTCGGGTGCCAACTCCTGCCTGCAGCATTTGCAATGTTTTATCAGGCCGTGGACTTAACGGCCTATAACTATTTCCAACATGTCAAAGAACTGTACCGTGCCTGATTGCTGAGGAGTTTTTAAATCTTCAGCTCTCTCGCACACTAAGCTGATTAGGGATGAATCGTTCATCAATCTCTAATCAACCTTAATTGTAAATGTCAATTACTGAACCAAAAGGTGTAAAAACCAAAATGTATAGCCATGTATAGCTTCTTTGCCAAAGTGGCAGTAAAAAAGACTGATACAAAAAACTGACAGAAGCTATACAAAGCTATACATGGCTATACTTTTTCTGACATAATGACACTTTCTTGTTTTAATGTCAACAAGTGTGCCTTAGGTGCCAAAAGCAGGAAACCACTCCTCCCTGCCCCGTAGGGAAGGGTAAGGAGGGGTAGAGTGCAGTTTTTTAACCGGCGTCAGCCGTTTAAACTGCAATGAACTATGCGAGTTGCTCCGATTCAATTGATTTCTCACGTCCCACACGTCGCACATGTCCCACTAAACCCACTAAACCCACTAAACCCACTACCATCCCCGTGCCAAAACACTATAATTGTTAATTGTACTACCTAAATGCACCTTTTTGCCATATTGGCAGAGATAAATGCAACTGCCAGATTGGCAAAACTGTTCGTTAGGTACCAGAGGGTGAACAATGTGTACATTTTTAATGACAAAAGGGCAGAGGATCATCCGGTTCCAGCTGACCCTTAAAGAGCTATTCACCATACTTTCCGGTTATCAGGATGTTACCGGGGTAACAATCGTGTAACATAATTGCTAGTCGCGAAAAAAGGAGGCATAATGTAACATAGTCTAATGCTTGTGTTACAAAATTGACGGGGTTTTGCTTTTTCTCATCGTAACATTGCCTCACTAATCAACAAAAAAAATTCAATACAATATGGGTACACGATATTTATCCTGGGTAATTCTGACAGCGGTGATGGGGGGATTGCTATTTGGCCTTAATATGGCAGGTATTTCAGGAGCGGTTGACGGAATAAAAGCCGATTTTGCCCTTACTGACAGTGGTCTGGGAACTGTTGCTTCTCTTTTAACTATTGGATGTCTTATTGGGGCTCTTTTTACCGGCAGCTTTACTGAAAAGTACGGGAGAAAGAAGGTAATGGTTACCACCGCAGTATTATATATTGTGTCTGCTCTGGGATGTGCATTTGCGGGTTCATCGGCAATGCTGATTGGTTTCAGGCTTCTTTCAGGTCTGGCTGTTGGTGCTACTTCGGTTGTTGCTCCTATGTATATATCGGAGGTTTCGCCGGCACAAAAGCGCGGCCGCCTCGTATCGTTTAACCAGTTTGCTATTACTATCGGTATATTGGTTGCTTATGTTTTTGATTATTTCCTTATAAATCTGGGCGAAGACAGTTGGCGTTTTATGCTGGCAGTGCCTGCGGTTTTCGGTGTATTCTATCTTATTTTCCTTCTGCTGAATTTCCCCGAAAGTCCGCGGTGGCTGATAGCCCACGATAGAAAAAATGAGGCTGGGAAAGTATTATTTAAACTTGGAGGCCAGCAACTGCTCGACAGCGAGTTACCAAATATGGAGGCTGCCATTGCTTCAGAGCGTAAAAAAGAAAAGATGTCGTTTATAGAACTGTTTAAGGGAAAAACAGGGAAGATCGTCTTTATAGGGACACTTATTGCGGCATTTCAGCAGATTACAGGAATAAATGCTGTAATCATGTTTTCACCGGAAATTTTCCAGGCTGCCGGGTCAGCAAAGGTCGACTCTCTTATGATGTCGATGCTGGTAGGCCTGGTGAATTTTCTTATGACCATTTTTGCTATCTGGCTGGTTGACAAGAAAGGGCGTAAAACATTGCTGTTATGGGGTGCAGTTGGTATGGCAGCCGCTCTGGCATATCTCACGGTAGAATTTGCCGGTCCGGCACAGAACGGTATTGGTGTACTTGTTGCCTTGCTTGTTTACATATCCTTCTTTGCAGCTTCGTTTGCACCTGTTATGTGGGTGATTATCTCAGAGATTTACCCAAACCGCATTAAGGGTGCAGCCATGTCGTTTTCAACCGCTGTAAGCTGGCTGTGTACGTTCCTCACCGTGTACTTTGCTCCGGTTATCCAGGGTTCACTGGGACTGGAATACCTCTTCGGAATCTTCGGTGTGTTCAGTGTAATAGCATTTGTATTTGTAAAAATCTGGATTCCTGAAACTAAAGGTAAATCACTTGAAACCATACATGCTGAGCTTTTTCATCCAGCCAATGAAATGAAACAAACCGTTTGAAATTAAGGAGACAGTATGAATACAAAAGCAGATGTTTTATGTTTTGGAGAAGTTCTTTGGGATAACCTGCCAACAGGTCCGTTACCGGGCGGTGCTCCCATGAATGTGGCCCTCCATTTGAAGAGATTTGGCATTAATTCAGCTATAGCCAGCAGTATCGGAAACGATGTCAAAGGTGCTAAATTAATTGGTTTTCTTGAAGGGGCAGGAATGAATACTTCCCTGATTCAGGTGCACGGATCGCTGCCAACCAGCGAAGTTCTGGTACATCTTAATGAGAAAAACAACGCCACTTTTGAGATATGTGAACCGGTGGCATGGGATGATATACACTTCACTCCTGAACTTATGAATGCATCTCAGCATGCAAAAGCAATCGTATATGGGTCACTTGCATCAAGAAATCCCGCCACTCAAATAACCCTTAACAGTATGCTCGTCGCAGATAATCTAAAAATCATGGATGTGAATCTGCGCAAGCCACACTACAGTGAGGATACGGTAATGCCTTTGCTGAAAAAGGCAAACATTGTAAAGCTCAATGATGACGAACTCACCATAATTGGCGGATGGTTTAATCTTTCAGGCGACACTGACAGCCTTGCCCGAAAGTTCTATGAAGAATTGGGAGTTGCAACACTCATTGTCACCAAGGGTGAACACGGCGCAAGTCTTATACATCAGGGTAAATTTTATTCCCATCCGGGTTACACCGTTAAAGTAGCCGATACTGTAGGTGCAGGCGATGCTTTCCTTGCGGGATTTTTAGCTGCTTACTTTGATCATAAAGGAATGGAGGAAGCGCTCGAAAATGCTGCCGGAATAGGTGCATTTGTAGCAACAAAAGCCGGAGCAGTCCCTGATTACACAACAGAAGAGGTTGCAGAATTTATTGCCGAACGGGCTAAAAAAGTATAAAAGCCGGATATGTTTAAGAGCCGGTCAGGTGCAATGCAGATTGGCTTAGTATCTGTGTAATAAATTTTCAAATGAACTCGAAAAATAT